>NZ_JAPDNV010000008.1:0-177048 GCF_026013155.1 Paenarthrobacter sp. PAE-2
AACTGTACGTTGCTGCGAAGGAACTGCAGGCCCCGTACGAGCTGGTCAAGGAAGTTGCTGCCACGGGCAAGCTTCCGGTGGTGCTGTTCACCGCCGGCGGTATCGCGACTCCGGCTGATGCTGCGATGATGATGCAGCTCGGCGCTGACGGTGTGTTCGTCGGTTCCGGTATCTTCAAGTCCGGCAACCCGGCCCAGCGTGCCGCCGCCGTCGTCAAGGCAACCACGTTCCACGATGACCCGGACGTGATCGCGAAGGTCTCCCGCGGCCTCGGCGAGGCGATGGTCGGCATCAACGTCGACGAAATCCCCGAACCCCACCGCCTGGCCGAACGCGGCTGGTAAAGCACCCCGACGACGTCGGCTGGCCACCTTAACGGTGACCAGCCGGCGTCGTTGTTTTAAGCCTCCAGGCTCAAGCCTCGTCGAGGCCGCGGCGTTTTAGCAGTGGTTCAATCCTGGCGTCGCGTCCACGGAAAATCCGGAAGGACTCGAGGGGGTCGCGGCTGTTGCCGCGGGAGAGCAGCTCCTGACGGAAGTGGTCACCGTTTGCCCGGGTCAGCCCGCCGTTGTCCTTGAACCACTCGACGGTGTCCGCGTCCAGGACTTCACTCCAGATGTAGGAGTAGTACCCCGCTGCATAGCCTGCGCCCGCGAAAATGTGCTGGAAGTAGCCGCTGCGGTAGCGGGGCGGGATCAGCGGATGGGCGATCCCGGAGTCCACGAGGGACCGGCTTTCGAAATCCATGATGTCTTCGGGGATTTCTTCTGCCCCCAATGCGTGCCACGCCATGTCCAACAGCGCGGCGCCGAGGTATTCCGTGGTGGCAAAACCCTCACCCCAGAGGAGCGATGCCTCGAGTTTCTCCACTGTTTCCCCGGGCAGTGGCTGGTCCGTGACATGATGCCGGGCATAGTTTGCCAGCACTTCCGGCCACATGAGCCACATCTCATTGACCTGGGAAGGGTACTCGACGAAGTCCCGCGGTACTGATGTCCCGGAGAACCGTGGGAAGGCCACGTCGGAGAATAAGCCGTGCAGCGCGTGCCCGAACTCGTGGAACACTGTGCGGACCTCGTCCAGGGTCAGCAGCGCAGGTTCGCCGGGCGCCGGTTTGCTGATGTTGAGGTTATTGATGACTACCGCCCGGGTTCCCAAAAGGTGGGACTGGTCCACGAGGGAGTTCATCCACGCTCCGCCCCGCTTGGTCTCCCTGCTGAAGTAGTCGCCCAGGAAGAGACCGAGGCTGCTGCCGTCCCCGTCCCGGACTTCCCACACCCGGACGTCGGGGTGGTAGCCCTGAAGGTCGGACCGTTGGTGGAACGTAACCCCGTAGAGCTGCGTGGCGGCATGAAAAGCTCCGTTCACAAGCACTGATTCCAGGGAGAAGTAGGGGCGCAGTGCTTGCTCGTCCACCTGGAACCTTTCCTTGCGTACCCGGGCCGAATAGTATGCCCAATCCCAAGGTTCCAGGCTGTGTCCGGCTACTTCGGCCAAGGCCCGGGCTTCGGCGTGTGCATTCCGCATGGCCGCAGGGGCGAGCTTGGTGAGCATGCCTTGTACTGCTGCCAAGTCCGGGGCGGTCTGCCTGTCCACTATCAGCTCCGCGAAATTCGGGAATCCCAGGAGGCTTGTTTTCTCCGCCCTGAGGCGGACGGTGCGCTCAATGAGGTCCCGCACATCCAGGGGCCCGGCTTCGATTCCACGGGAAACGGAAGCCTCGTAAAGCCGGCGGCGGACCTCACGATCCTCAAGCGAAGCCAGCACGGGTTGGTTGCTGGGCTGGATGAGGCCGAGCAGGTACTTGCCGTCCGCTCCTGCCTCCTTCGCGGCCTCGGCGGCAGTTGCGATGTCCTCGGTGGAAAGGCCCGCCAAACCGGCAGGGTCCTCGACCAGGACGGCGGCCGCTTTCATTCCTTCTTTGACGCGCTGCCCATAGTCGGTGCCCAGCCTGGAGAGTTCGGCGTTGATGGCACGGAGCCGGTCTTGGCTGGCTTGGTCCAGTTGGATGCCGGACTGCCTGAACTCTTTCAAGTACTCCTCCACCAAGCGCGCGGAGGCGGCATCCAGCGAAGAAGTGTCGATAGCGAGGAAACGTTCGTAGAGGCCGCTGTTCAAGTAGATGGCATCCTGGTGTTCAGCCAGCTTGGGGGACACATCAGTCTCGATCTCCCGGATTTCCTCGGAGGCATCGGCCGAGACCAGCGTAAAGAAGGCCGCGGCAGCGCGCGCCAGGAGCTGTCCTGAGCGTTCCATGGCAGCGGCAGTGTTTTCGAAGGTCGGGGGTTCGGAGTTGCCCGTAATCGCCGTGATTTCCTGCAGCTGCGCAGCGAGCCCGGCGTCGATCGCTTCTGCATAGTGTTCGGGGGAGATGTCCGCGAAGGGTGGAAGCCCGAAGGGCAGCTCGCTGGGAGTCAGCAGGGGATTGGTCATGAAGTGACTCTTTCACTTAACAAGCACGTCCTCAAGGGTGGCACGCACCCTTCTTCGCGGGGCGCGCCCATAGGATTGGCCCTATGGGGAACATCACCTTTTTCCGAGTCCGCTCACTGGCGAAGCCGGCGGCCGTGCTGGCGATTGCCGCCGCCTTGTCGCTGTCGCTGAACTCCTGCGGCGTGCTCGCTGAACAGCCCGATCAATCAAGCAGTACTGCGGCAGCGCCGGAAACGGTCACACCCACGCCGACGCCCACCCCGACCCCGACTCCCGGCAAAGGGCCGGCGTGCCCCACGCTTCGCTGCACGTCCGTCACGGTCACCGGAGACATGCTGGTTCACACCCAGCTCTGGCAACAGGCGCGCGCTGATGCGGCCGCGGCAGGACAGCCCGGTTACAACTTCGTCCCGCTCCTGGAGGGCCAGCGCCGCTACATCAGTGCCAGCGATCTTGCGATCTGCCATCAGGAAACTCCGGTGGCCACCCCTGAGGGTCCGTTCTCCGCTTATCCGTCGTTCAACGTGCCGCCGCAGATCATCGCGGCCTCGAAAGACGTGGGATACCAAGCCTGCACGACAGCAAGCAACCACACCATCGACCGCGGAACAGAAGGTCTCTTGCGGACCTTGGATGCCCTGGATGCGGCCGGCCTGAAGCACACAGGCTCCTACCGTACCGAGGCGGCCTCAAAAGAAATCCTGCTGCTCAAGACGCCTGCGGCCACCGTGGCCGTCATCGAGGGCACCTATGGCCACAACGGCCAGATCCCGGAGTATCCGTGGCTGGTCGACGAGCTTGACCCGGCCGTGATGATTGCGAAGGCCAAACAGGCGCGCGCCTCGGGAGCGGATATTGTGCTGGGCGTCATGCACGCAGGAGACGAATACGCCAGTGAGCCGAACGCGCAGCAGCAGGAGACTGCCCATGCGCTGGTGGACAGCGGGCAGTTCACCATGATCTACGGCCACCACACCCATTCCGTGCTGCCGATCGAGAATTACAAAGGCACCTGGATTGTCTATGGCCTGGGCAATGGCGTCACTGAGTTGTCACCGTGGTACGTGGTCAACAATGAAGGACTGCTGGTACGCGCCCAGTTCAGCCAGAACGAGGCCGGTCAGTGGACAGCATCCGATCTTGCCTGGGCGCCCTCGGTGATCGTCCGCGACCCCTACCGCTGGTGCTCCGTGGCCAGTGATGCGCCCCAGGGTGTCTGTGCGTCACCGGCTGCCGACGCCGAAACCCGGCTACGGACCCGGACGGTCGTCGAGTCCATGGGTGCAGCGGCCGCGGGAGCCCGCGAGCTGCTGGTCACCCATGAGAAGTAGCAGGAGAAGTAGCGCCTTACCGCGGGCGGCGGGCAGCGTGTTCGCGGGCGAGGCGGGCGTATCCGTCGTCGGGCTTTCCCGGAACAAACTCACCGAACTTGCGTTCCGCGGCCGTCTTGATCAGGAAGTCGGCGATGGCAGGGTTCTTGGGCAGCAGCGAGCCGTGGAGGTAGCTGGCCACCACGTTCCGGTAGCGCGCCCCCTCGTGGCCGTCCTTGCTGTTGTTGCCGGCGCCCTTGGTCACCGTGCCAAGAGGTTCGACGCCGGGTCCCAGGGTGGTCTGCCCGCTGTGGTTCTCGTACCCAAGGATTTCGCCGAATTCGGGGGACTTCAGGGTCACGTTGCCGATCAGGCGTTCATCGGTGCCCTGGGTCTCGACGTCAAGGATGCCGATTCCCGGAATGACGGGACCGGCGCTGGTCTTGAAGAATTTGCCGAACAACTGGTAAAGCCCGCAAATGACCAGCATGGGTGCGCCGTCCTCGGCCATGGAGCGCAATTGTGCGGCCCGGCCCTGAAGATCCTCCTGGATGACTACCTGGCCGCTGTCCTGGCCGCCTCCGCCCACAATGAGGTCCACGTCGTCGGGGAACTCGTCGCCGACGTTGTATTCAAGGAGTTCCGGGGTATAGCCGTGCCACTTGATTCTTTGTTGGAGAACCAGTGCGTTGCCCCAGTCCCCGTAGATGTTCATGTCCTTCGGATAGAGCTGGAGGACCCGAAGGGTTCCTTTTGATTCCGATGTCATGAGACCACCTCAACAATGGTGATTTTGGCCAGTTCGCGGCGGATGGCGAGCATGGCCGTGTAGGTGCAGAAGATCCTCTTGGGCTTGCCGCGGGACCCATCAATGAACTTGCGCAGCGCAGCCGTGATGTCAGTTTCGACGGCGCCGAAGGGTACCTCGTCGTACTGGAGGCGAAGCGCCATGTCGTAGGCGCGGACGCCCGTGAGGACTTCCACGCCGTCTTCGCGCAGCGATTCGAATTCAACGTCCCACAGCCACGACATATCCCTGCCGTCCGCGTAGTTGTCGTTGATGGCGATCATGGTTGCGTACCCGCCCGCCGGGAATGACTTCAGGCCCAGCCGGAAACCGCTGGGGTTCTTCACCAGCACCAGTTCCAGCGGCTGGCCGTCAACGGTGAGGCTCTCACCGCGGCCGAAGGCAGGTGCCACTTCACCCAGGGCCTTCACCAGTTTGGGGGTGTCCACAGCGCCGGTTCCCAGGATTGCGCGGGCCAGCGACAACGCTGCAGCAGCATTGAAGATGTTGTAGACGCCACGGAGCTTCATGGGGGTGGTCACCGTTTCGCCGTCGAACTCGAAGTCGGCGTCGCGGGCACCGACGCGGCGCAGTACGACGTCGGCCTCCGGTGCCGCAGGCAGCTCGCCTGCGGGGGTGGTGCCGGGGGAAGCGGTTCCGGTAGCCGTGCGCATTTCGTCGTCGTTGGGGAAAGTACTCCGCAGCGACTCATCGAGGCCGAAGTAGCGGACCGCGGCATGGTGGACGGACCCGAGTCCCTGCACGCTGCCGGCAATCCGGGCTACCCGCGGATCTTCCCGGTTCAACACCACGGTGTCCGTGGTCTTCATGGCGATGTGTTCCAGGAGGCGGGCGGTCTTGTCGATTTCGCCGAACCTGTCCAGTTGGTCACGCAGCACATTCAGCAGCAGGCTGAAGCGCGGCGAGACCTTGTTGACGAAGTGCACGGCGTGCGCCTCATCCAGTTCCAGCACCGCCACGTCGGCGTCGAGTTTTCCGCGCCAGTCTACATCCCCCAACAGGGACGCAGCCACGCCGCGGGTGAAGTTGCTGCCGCTGCGGTTGGTGAACACCTTCAGGCCTTGGCTTTCGAGCAGTTCCACCACCATTTTGGTGGTGGTTGTCTTGCCGTTCGTCCCACTGACAACGGCCACCCCATGGGGCAGGGAAGCCAGGGTCCGTTCCATGAAGCCGGGGTCGATTTTTTCCACTACGAGGCCGGGAAATGCCGAGCCTCCGCCGCGGAGCCGGGACAGGCCGCGGACCAGCTTGCCGAGGGGGACGCTGAAGGAAAACATGCTCTGTAATATATCCCAGTTGCGGCATGGAGCCTTGTCCCGTTGCGGCCCGTGGGGTCTGCGGACACTATGATGGTCCAATGACCAAAACCCTTTCCGACGCTTCGTCGCGCGTTGGTGCCGGACTCCGGATCGGCGTGCTGGCGCTTCAGGGCGACTTCCGCGAGCACATCCACGCGGTGGAAGCTGCAGGCGCCACCGGTGTCGGGATCCGCAGGGCCGGGGAACTTGATGACATCGACGGCCTGATCATCCCGGGCGGCGAGTCAACGGCAATCGACAAGCTCGCCAGGATATTCGACGTTGCTGATCCCTTGCGCCAACGGATCGCCGACGGACTTCCCGTCTACGGTTCGTGTGCAGGCATGATCCTGCTCGCCAACGACATCGCGGACCCCGCTACGGACCTGTCCGGAAACCCCCAGCAGACCTTCGGTGGGCTTGACATTACGGTCCGCCGCAACGCCTTTGGGCGCCAACGGGAATCCTTTGAGACGGACCTGGACTTCAAGGGCCTTGATTTCAGTGCCGGCGAGTCCGGCGTGGACCCGGTACACGCGGTATTCATCCGCGGACCGTGGGTGGAACGGGTTGGTCCCGACGTTGAGATCCTGGCGCAGGTGGATCCCGACCACGCCAGCCACACGGCCACCCTGCACGGGATGGCTAGAATTGTTGCAGTGCGCTCCGGCCGTTTGCTGGCCACTTCCTTCCATCCGGAGGTAACAGGGGAGAAGCGCGTGCATGAACTCTTTATTCGAATGATCAGAGGAGAAGCGTAAAGCATGTCAGGCCACTCCAAATGGGCGACCACCAAGCACAAGAAAGCCGTCATTGACGCCCGCCGTGCAAAGTCGTTCGCCAAACTGATCAAGAACATCGAAGTTGCCGCCCGCATGGGTGGTCCGGACCTCGCCGGCAACCCTGGCCTGGAACTGGCAGTCACCAAGGCCAAGAAGACCTCGGTGCCCAACGACAACATCGACCGCGCCATTAAGCGCGGCGCCGGCCTCACCGGTGAAGTGGTGGACTACACCGAGATCATGTACGAAGCCCGCGGTCCGCAGGGTTCGGCGTTGCTCATCGAATGTTTGACGGACAACAAGAACCGTGCAGCCTCCGAGGTCCGGTTGGCGATTTCGCGCAACGGCGGCACCATTGCCGATCCCGGATCCGTGAGCTACCTGTTCACCCGCAAGGGTGTCGTGGTCCTGCCCAAGAATGGATTGTCCGAGGACGACATCCTTATGGCCGTCCTCGACGCCGGCGCCGAAGAGGTCAAGGACAGCGGCGACAACTGGGAAATCCACTCCGAGCCTTCGGACCTTCAGGCCATCCGCGATGCCCTGAAGGAAGCCGGAATCGAGTACGAGTCGGATGAGGCAGAGTTTGTGCCGTCCATGCAGGTCGACCTCGACGTCGATGGTGCCAAGAAGTTCATGAGGTTGGTGGACGCGTTGGAAGACCTGGACGATGTCCAGAACGTCTACAGCAACGCCGACTTCAGCGACGAGGTCCAAGCGGCCCTCGACGCCGACTAACAGCCGTTCACGCCGGCAGCCTCACGTCCGCTGAGGCGTTACATTCACTGAGAAAGGCCCGGATTTGACTCTTCGCGTATTGGGAGTCGATCCGGGCCTTACCCGTTGCGGGATCGGCGTCGTGGATATCGAACGGAACCGCCGCGCAACCATGGTGGCGGTCGGCGTCGTGGGTACCTCTGCGGAACTCACCCTGGACAGGCGCCTGCTGGTCATCGCCCAGGCAATCGATGAGTGGCTGGACCTTCATCAACCCGATGTGGTGGCCGTTGAGCGCGTCTTCTCCCAAATGAACGTCAGTACCGTCATGGGCGTGGCGCAGGCGTCGGGAGTGGTGATCGCGGCTGCCGCCCGGAGGGACATCCCGGTGGCGCTGCACACGCCATCCGAAGTCAAGGCGGCGGTCACGGGCAGCGGAAGTGCCAACAAGGACGCCGTCACCAAGCTGGTCACCAAGATCCTTCGCCTGGATGCCCCGCCCAAGCCGGCCGATGCCGCCGACGCCCTCGCCTTGGCACTCACCCACGCCTGGCGGGCGGGAAACGGGACGGGAGCTCCCGGTGCAAAGGGCAGCTCTGCCCTGACGCCGGCCCAGAAAGCATGGGCAGAAGCCGAAGCGAAGGCGCGGCGCGCGCGCTGAATGCCGGCTGCGCTTGCTAGGGTATTCGTAGATATGTTCGGATAGTTACAGGAGCCCGGTCTTGATCAGTTTTCTTCGTGGCACGGTTGCCCACGTCGGGTTGTCGACGGCAGTGATCGACCTCAACGGTGCAGGCATGAGCGTCCACGCCACACCACAGACGCTGAGCCACCTGAAGCCCGGCGATGAAGCCAAGCTCTTTACGTCCATGATCGTCCGTGAGGATTCGCTGACGCTGTTTGGCTTTGCCGATGACGACGAACGTGAGGTCTTCGATGTCCTTCTCAGCGTCAGCGGAGTAGGGCCGCGGCTGGCGTTGGCCGTCCTTGCCGTCCATGAGCCGGAGGCCATCCGGGTGGCCGCGCACACCGGAGACGGCAAGGCGTTCACCAAGGTCCCGGGCATCGGGCCGAAGGTCGCTGGCCGGATCGTCCTGGAGTTGGCGGGCAAGCTGGTTCCCCATGGCACAGGCACCGCCAGCGCCCCTGCCGCACAGGTAACCGCTGAGTGGAAGCCGCAGGTAGTTGCGGCCATGACCAGCCTGGGATGGTCGGAAAAAGACGCTACGGGCAGCATCGACAAAGCCATGGCCGACTCGCCCGAGCTCGTGGACTCGGGCAATGTTGCCCAGATCCTTCGCGCAACCCTTCGCTGGCTGGGCCAGGACGGGGCCCGTGCGGGCAACCGCGTAGGCAGCCGTGGCTGAGCAATCCCTGGTCGCCGGGGGGGAAGAGCCGGAAGAGCGTGTCATCGAGGCCGCCCTCCGGCCCAAAAACCTTCACGACTTCGTGGGCCAGCACAGGGTCCGGAAGCAGCTTTCGCTGGTCCTGGAAGCCTCACGCATGCGTGATCGGAGCGCCGACCACGTTCTTTTGTCAGGGCCTCCGGGACTCGGCAAGACCACCCTTGCCATGATCATCGCTGCCGAGATGAATGCCCCCCTGCGGATCAGCAGTGGCCCGGCCATCCAGCACGCCGGGGATTTGGCTGCCATTCTCTCCTCCTTATCGGAGGGCGAAGTCCTGTTCCTGGACGAAATCCACCGCATGTCCCGGCCCGCCGAAGAAATGCTGTACATGGCCATGGAAGACTTCCGCGTGGACATCGTGGTGGGCAAGGGTGCCGGAGCCACCGCCATTCCACTGGAGCTCCCGCCGTTCACCTTGGTTGGTGCCACAACCCGTGCCGGACTCCTTCCCGGGCCCCTGAGGGACCGCTTCGGCTTCACGGGCCACTTGGAGTTCTATTCGGTCGAAGAACTTGAACTCGTCCTCCGCCGTTCCGCAGGCCTGTTGGACCTCAAGGTCAATTCGGCCGGCTTTACGGAGATTGCGGGCCGTTCACGCGGCACGCCGCGTATCGCCAACCGCCTGCTTCGCCGTGTCCGTGACTGGGCTTTGGTGCACGGCATCGAGCAGATCGACGCGCGGTCAGCCGCGGCAGCCCTGGATATGTACGAGGTAGACGCCCGCGGGCTCGACCGCCTGGACCGCGCTGTCCTGGAGGCCCTGATCACCAAGTTCAACGGCGGCCCGGTGGGTCTTTCCACGCTGGCCATCGCCGTCGGCGAAGAGCCGGAGACGGTGGAGACCGTTGCAGAGCCGTACCTGGTCCGTGAAGGCCTGATGGGACGCACCCCGCGAGGCCGGATCGCCATGGCGTCAGCCTGGACCCACCTGGGGTATGCCGTCCCTGCCGGGGTGTTTGGCCAGGAAGCCTTTCCCCTGTTCGAAGAGGATGAAAACCACGCTGAGAGCGTAGACAGCATCGGTTAACACGCCGCACCCGGAATTTCCCACTAGACTGGTATGACGCTCGGCACAGGACGCTGCCGTGAACGCAAACGTAAGTACAGAACGGAACTTCCCTGTGGATCCAATGACCATATTGCTCTTCGTCATGCTGGGACTCTTTGTCTTCATGATGTTCCGCCGCAACAAGAAGACCCAGCAGCAGCAGGCTGAAATGCAGTCGAAGTTTGCTCCGGGCGTTGACGTCATGACCAGCTTTGGCCTTTTCGGCCGCATTGTCTCCATCGACGAGGCCGAGAACAAGGTCGTTTTGGAGCTTTCCCCGGGCAACGAAGCCACGGTGCACCGCCAGGCAGTAACCAAGGTCATCGACCAGCCGGCAGAGGAAACCCCGGTTGTTCCGGATGACGCGTCCTCGCTCACCGTAACCGGCACGGAGGCCCCGGCGGCTCCGGAAACTCCCGAGGAAACCATTGCGCGCCTCAACAAAGAGGACAAGAAGGACAACTAGCACTGTCAGCCGCGGTACCACCGCGCAAGATAACTTCTACGGCAGCGGAGAGCCGCCGGCGGACGCCCACCGGCGTCGGCCGGCGGCTGTCCGGCGATAACAGGAAGATCGATAATGGCACGGACCGGCCCTAGGAATTCAGCGCGCAGAGTGCTGACTTGGCTTGGAGCAATATTCGTCGTACTAACCGCAGTTCTGGCCGGGGGTGTCATCACCGGCAACGCCACGTGGGCTCCCAAGCTTGCGCTGGACCTTGAGGGCGGAACCCAGATGATCCTGGCGCCACGCGTCGAGGGCTCCAGCGAGATCAACGAAGAACAGCTCAACCAGGCCGTGGCGATCATCCGCCAGCGCGTTGATGGTTCCGGCGTGGCAGAAGCCGAGATCAGCACGCAGTCCGGCCGCAACGTCGTGGTCAGCCTTCCGGGAACACCGTCGAAGGAAACCCGCGACCTCATCCAGGCGTCGGCGGACATGAACTTCCGCCCCGTGATTGCCGCGGCTGACCCGGCGGCAATTCCTGCCGAGTCCCGCACTCCGGATGACCAGCTGAACAAGCCCACGGCCGAGCCGACGAACGCCAGCGACACCAACTGGATCACCCCGGAAGTCCAAAAGGAATTCGAGGCTCTGGATTGCGTCAATCCGGCTGCGGAGAAGCGCGAGCGTTCCGACCCGGCCAAGCCGTTGGTCACATGCGAACTTGCTACGGACAAGACCCCCGCCATCAAGTACATCCTCGGTCCCGTAGAGGTCAAGGGCCAGGACATTGCGGATTCTTCCTTCTCCCAGGTCCAGGGAGCCCAGGGTTCCGTCACCAACTCCTGGGGTGTCAACATCGAGTTCAACGGTGACGCTACGGAGAAGTTCAAGAAGGTTACCGAACGGCTTAACCAGTTCTACAACGCCTCCCTGGCACAGGGCGGCAACGATCCCAAGGCGCAGTTCGCCATCGTCCTGGACGACCAGGTCATTTCCGCCCCCCGGGCACTGGCGGTCATCACTGACGGCAAGCCGCAGATCACGGGCAACTTCACGCAAGCATCCGCCAAGGCACTTTCCGAGCAGCTCCGCTACGGCGCGCTTCCGATCTCCTTTGAGATCCAGTCACAGGAACAGATTTCCGCCACCCTGGGTGGCGACCAGCTGCGCCTGGGTCTCTTGGCCGGCATCATCGGCCTCGTGCTCGTGGTGGTCTACTCGCTCTTCCAGTACCGCGCACTCGGGTTCGTCACCATCGCTTCCCTCGTTGTCGCCGGCGCGCTGACCTATCTCGCGATCGCCATCCTCGGCTGGACCGAAAACTACCGCCTGTCGCTGGCCGGTGTTGCGGGCCTCATTGTGGCCATCGGCCAGACTGCGGACTCCTTCATCGTGTACTTCGAACGTATCCGTGACGAGCTGCGCGAAGGCAGGGGCCTGGTGTCCGCCGTCGAGAACGGCTGGAAGCGCGCCAAGCGGACCGTCCTGGCCTCCAAGGCAGTCAACCTCCTTGCAGCCGTGGTGCTGTACTTCGTCGCCGTCGGTAACGTGCGTGGCTTCGCCTTCACGCTGGGCCTGACCGCTGTGGCCGACCTCATCGTCGTGTTCATGTTCACCCACCCCATGCTGCAGGTCCTGGCCCGCACCAAGTTCTTCGGCGAAGGCCACCGCTTCTCCGGACTGTCTCCTGACCGCCTGGGTGCGGTGCCGTTGTACCGGGGTGCCGGCCGGATCCGGACACCTGAGGAGAAGCCCCCCAACGTCAGGCCCCGCAACGCCGGTGCCGTGGCGGAAGCCGAACGGCGCATGACCATCGCCGAACGACGCCTTGCCGAGAAGGGGCAGCTCACCGGCTCGTCCAACGGCAACAAGTCATCCAACGCCACCAGCGAGGAGAAGTAATGACTACCAGCTTCGCGACCTTCGGCTATGAGCTCTACACGGGCAAGCGGTCCTACAATTTTGTGGACTCGAAGAAGATCTGGTTCATCATCGCTGCCGTGGCAGTGGCGTTGTCCATCCTCATCCCGGTGCTCAAGGGCGGCTTCAACCTGGGCATCGAGTTCCGCGGCGGTTCTGAGTTCACGGTGTCCAATGTTTCCACCACGGATGCCGGACTTGGAGAGAAGGCGGTCCACGACGTCGTTCCCGGTGCCGTGCCGCGTGTTGCCAACGTTGCCGGCAACACCATGCGGATCCAGACGGACCAATTGACCGATGATGAGACCAACCGCATCAAGGAAGGCCTCACCAGCGCCTACGGGGTTACCGACAACGAAGTGACATCCAACTTCGTCGGCCCCACGTGGGGCCAGGACGTGACCCGGCAGGCATTGATCGGCCTGGTGGTGTTCGTCGGCCTGGCTGCTGTCCTCATGGCGCTGTACTTCAGGACGTGGAAGATGTCCCTGTCCGCCCTGGTGGGCATGCTGGTGACGATGTTCGTCACGGCGGGTGTGTACGCCCTGAGTGATTTTGAAGTAACCCCGTCGGCCATCATCGGCTTCCTGACGGTCCTTAGCTATTCGCTGTACGACACCGTGGTGGTCTTCGACAAGATCCGGGAGAACACCTCGGACATTTCCACCTCCACCCGCCGGACGTTCGGCGAAGAGGTGAACCTCGCGGTCAACCAGACCTTGGTGCGTTCGATCAACACCATGATGGTTGCTGTCCTCCCCGTGGCAGCGATCCTCTTCATTGGTGCCGGACTCCTGGGGGCCGGAACACTCCGCGACCTGTCCCTGGCGCTGTTCGTCGGGATCCTCATCGGTACCGCAGCCACCATCTTCATTGCCGCTCCGCTGTATGCCTGGCTCCGCCAGGGCGAACCGGACCTCGTGAAGCAGGCGAAGAAGGTGGCCCACCGGAGGGCTGAAGCCGCTGCCTGACGAAGACGCTTGAACAACGGAAAGAGCCGGCCCCTGCCAGGATGCAGGGGCCGGCTCTTTGACTTGCCGCTGTTCGCGTCATGTGCGTCGCGGTTGCGGAAGCATTCGTTGGCGGGAATAGACTGGAAGAATTAAATCGGTCGTGAGGGGTACTTCTGTGGAAGAGCGTGCGACGTCGGCACCACCGGCGGGCGGAGAAGACGGTCACAGCGGTGTGGCGGTTCCAGCAACAAGCGTGGCTGGGCGGTCTGCTGCTGTGCCGGTTGACGCCCCGGGGGCGCGTCCAACCTTCCCCGGACGGCGGGAAAGGACCCGTTCGCGGCTTGCCCGGCTTACCGGACGTGGGGTAGCTCCGTATTCGCCCATCCTGGAGCCGCTCCTCCGCACTGTCAGGGCCAACAACCCCAAAGAGGATTTCGACCTCATCCAGCGCGCCTTCGCAGTGGCCGAGCAGAGCCACCAGGGGCAGAAGCGCAAGAGCGGCGACCCCTACATCACCCATCCCGTCGCCGTCGCCACGATCCTGGCCGAACTGGGCATGACCGGCACCACCTTGGCTGCGGCGCTGCTCCACGACACCGTGGAGGATACGCCGTACACGCTGGCAGACCTGACCCGTGACTTCGGGCCCGAAGTGGCCATGCTCGTGGACGGGGTGACCAAGCTGGACAAGGTCAGCTTCGGTGAGGCTGCCCAGTCCGAGACCGTCCGCAAAATGGTCGTGGCCATGGCAAAGGACATCCGGGTCCTCATGATCAAGCTCGCGGACCGTCTGCATAACGCCAGGACGTGGCGTTTCGTCTCTGCGGAATCTTCCTCCCGCAAGGCTCGGGAGACCCTGGAAATCTTTGCCCCGCTGGCGCACCGCCTTGGCATGAACACCATCAAGTGGGAGCTCGAGGATCTCTCCTTTGCAGCCCTGTATCCCAAGGTGTACGAGGAAATCGTCCGGATGGTGGGGGATAGGACCCCCGAGCGGGAGAAGAGCCTCAGCGTCATCCGCAACCAGATCGCCGACGACCTTCGGACGGCGCGCATCAAGGCCACCATTACCGGCCGTCCCAAGCACTACTACTCGATCTACCAGAAGATGATCGTCCGGGATAAGGACTTCGACGACATCAACGACCTTATGGGCGTGCGCGTGCTGGTTGATTCGGTCCGCGACTGTTACGCCGCGCTGGGCACACTGCATTCGCGGTGGAACCCCTTGCCCGGGCGTTTCAAGGACTACATCGCGATGCCGAAGTTCAACATGTACCAGTCCCTGCACACCACCGTGATCGGTCCGGGCGGCAAACCCGTGGAGATCCAGATCCGTACGCATGAAATGCATCGCAGGGCCGAATACGGCGTGGCCGCGCACTGGAAGTACAAGGATCAGCCCAACCGTACCGCTGTCGGCCCCGGCAGCCCCCGGGACGGAGACATGGGTTGGCTGAGGTCGCTGGTCGACTGGCAGCAGGAAACCTCGGATCCTGGTGAGTTCCTTGACTCCCTGCGTTATGAGATCAACGCCCGTGAGGTGTTCGTCTTCACTCCGAAGGGTGAAGTCATGGCTCTGCCCGCAGGCTCTACCCCGGTTGACTTCGCCTACGCCGTGCACACGGAGGTTGGTCACCGGACGATCGGCGCCCGCGTCAACGGCAAGCTGGTTCCGCTCAACAGCGAGCTGAACCACGGCGACTGGGTGGAGATCTTTACTTCCAAGGCCGAAGGTGCAGGTCCCAGCCAGGACTGGCAACACTTCGTCAAATCGGCCCGTGCCCGCAACAAGATCCGCCAATGGTTCACCAAGGAACGCCGCGAGGAAGCAATTGACCGCGGCAAGGACATGCTGACCCGGGCAATGCGGAAGCAGAACCTTCCGTTGCAGCGTTTGATGACCCACGATGCCCTCTCTGCTGTTGCCGAGGAGTTCCATTACGTCGACATCTCCGGGCTCTACGCGGGGGTGGGCGATGGACACACGTCCGCGCAGTCGGTCATGGAGAAGCTCGTCGAGCACCTGGGCGGTCAAGAGACGCCGGACGAGGACCTTGACGAGGTCAGCATCCCCACCCAGGTGGCCAAGTCCAAGTTCTCCGATTCAGGTGTGATCGTGCGTGGAGTCGGGGATGTCTGGGTGAAACTCGCCCGGTGTTGCACTCCGGTGCCGCCGGATCCGATCCTTGGCTTCGTGACGCGTGGTTCGGGAGTCTCTGTCCACCGGACGGACTGCACCAACGTTTCCGGGCTCCGGGACCAGCCGGACAGGATCGTCGAGGTCGAGTGGGCGCCAACGCAGTCGAGCGTGTTCCTCGTGGAGATCCAGGTCGAAGCGTTGGACCGGAAGTCGCTCCTCTCCGACGTCACCCGGGTTCTGTCGGAAAACCACGTGAACATCCTGGCTGCTTCGGTGCATACGTCCAGCGACAGGGTAGCCATCTCGAAGTTTGCCTTCGAGATGGGGGATCCGAAGTATCTCCACCATGTCCTGAGCGCTGTTCGTCGCATTGACGGTGTGTTCGACGTGTACAGAACTACCGGCAACCGTCGCCGCACCTAGCGTTGACCCAGCGCGGCGAGTGTCGACAACGCCCGTTTCTTGTGGGGAACGCGCGGTGCAGCCTCGACGGCCAGTGTGAGAAGCCGCAGGCGTACGCCCAGGTCCGGACGTGCCAGCAGTGAGAATAAGGCCGGCAGTGCCCGTTCTTCCTCGATATGCAGTGCGATGTCCGCTGCCGTCCGCAAGGGACTGCTGACAAGCATGCCGCCGAGGCTCACCACATCCATTTGACCCAGCTTGACTTCGTGGAGGCTGCAGTCCCGGGCGCCGCGGAGACTTGAGATACGGTGCTTTGCGTCGACCAGGAGTGACAGCCGCTCCGGAGGAGCCGCGCAACCGTAGATCCAGGCTGCTGTCAGGCGCCCCGCCACGACCTTGGTGCGCATCCTGGCGGGAACTGTGAGGGCCGCCGCACGTGCGCGCAGCCTCGGGGTTGTTGCCACTCCAGGTGCTGCGTAACTCTTTCCGTAGAGCGGGCGAAGGATCCCGTCCAGTGCCATGCTTTGAAGCTCCGGCCACGTGAATATCCGGCTGGGGGAGTACAACTCCTGGAGGGCGGGCTCCTGCAGGTGCGTGGCGGGATCGAAGGAATGCATGCTCTGGTCATTTCCCGCAGCCCTTAAATGCGCACAGGCCCCGGTTCAGTTATGTGGATAACCAAACCGGGGCCTGCAGGCACGCGGTAAGCCTGCCTACGCGAGGTCGCTCGCGGACCGCTGGATCTGGTCCAGCCAGGACTGACGGGCTTCAAGTGCTTCCCGCGCTTCCTTGATGCGGCGCTGGTCTCCGGCTTTTTCTGCCTTCTCCAGATCGTCCTTCAGGTTGGCGATGGCCGACTCCAGCTGGGTCAGGGCGCTGTTGGTGCGGGCCTTCGTTTCAGGATTGCTGCGGCGCCACTTTTCCTCTTCGGCTTCACGCACGGCATCTTCAACCTTGCGGAGTCCGGCTTCGATGCGGCCCATGTCGGCGCGCGGAACCTTGCCGGCTTCCTCCCATCGGTCACGGATGGACTGGAGCGCCTTCTTGGCCAGGTTGAGGTCATTGATGGGAAGGAGGGCCTGGGCCTCGGCCACCAGCTGTTCCTTGACGGCGAGGTTGGCGGTGTACTCCTGGTCGATTTGCTCGTTGGCGGCCTGCCGGTTGCTGAAGAAGACATCCTGCGCAGCGCGGAAACGGGCCCAGAGAGCGTCGTCGTCCTTACGGCTTGCCCGTGGCGTCGCCTTCCACTGGTCCATGAGCCGGCGGTACTCGCCTGCGGCATAGCCCCAGTCAGTCGAGGAAGACAGCGCTTCGGCCTCGGCAATCAAGGCCTCCTTCGCGGCCTTGGCGGCGGAGTTGTTGCTGTCCAGCTGGGAGAAGTAGGCCCGACGGTGACGGTCGAAGACCGTGCGCGCGGAACGGAACCGCTTCCAGAGCGCATCCTCATTGCTACGGCCGAGCCGGACGCCGCTCTTTTGTGCGGTCTTCCACGACTCGAACAACTCGTTCATGCGTGCGCTGGAGGTCTTCCATTGGATCTGGGCCGGATCCTGCCCCGCAATCGCTTCGGCCTCTGCAACAATCGCCTCGCGTGCAGCGAGCTCGTTGGCCCGCACTGCCTCGTGGGCGGCCTTCTCAGACTGTTCGAGTTCAACGATCTGCGCTGAGAGGGTGTCCAAACGGGCCTCGGCGGAGCGGATGTCACCAACCATGTTGCGTTCGGCCAGCTGCTCACGCAGGTGCGTGACGGTTTTCTGCATGTCCGTGGCCGGGGCCTTTGATGCCACCCGGTGTTCCAGCAGGACTACCTGGGCAATGACGTCGTCGAACTTCCTGGCGAAGTAGCCCAAGGCCTCGTCGGGGCTGACGCCCGGGTACTGGCCTACGGGAATTTCCTCGCCGTCCAGCGTCAGAAAGACGTGGCCGTCCCCTTCCGCGCGCCCCCATTTGGCCGCTTCAGCCAAGGACGCCGCGGAAACCGCAGGAGCGGCGGGCACGACGGCGGCGGGCGCCTTGGGGCGGGCAGCGAAAGCCGCGGGGGACGGGGCCGGACGGGGCGCAGCAGGCTGTTCAGCTGCCGGGGAAGGTTCGACGGCGGGTGCCGCCTCCGGGGTGGCGGTTTCGCCGGCCTTTGGCTCGGCAGCCTCAACGGCTTCCTGGTTGCTTACTGCTGCTGTTTCGTCGGATTTCTGACTGTCTGTCACCGCTAAAAGTCTTTCGCTTGGAGGGACTGCTCAGGTAATGCACCCCAGGCCGGGGCCCGGAGTTGGTTACTTCAGTGAAAACGAGTCTATCGTGACAGGTGCCACAGGGGCGCCGTCGTTGTTGGTGGCGTCTGCCTTCAGCCCCGCCGCGGCGATCTTGGACACGACATCCAGGCCACTGGTGACCTGGCCGACCACCGTGTAGCCCCCGGCCGAGTCTGCCGGGATGGTTGTGTCCTTGTAGACGATGAAGAACTGGTGCCCGTTCCCGTAGGCGTTGTTGCCGGTCCGGGCTACAGCAATGGTTCCGGCAGGATACGTGTTGTTTGACGGGGTGTTTTCCAGCGGACCCCATCTGTAGTTTGCGTCGTCCGCTCCGTCTTCCGACTTGGCGCCGCATTGCAGCAGGCCGAAGGTTTCGGAGGTTGTCAGCCGGTGGCAGAAGGTGCCGTCGTAGTAGCCCGAGTCGCTCAGGGATTTGATGACGGCCGCGGCCTGCGGGGCGGTTGTTCCGTCAATCCGGACACCAAGTACGCCGCCGTTCAGGGCAAGCTCGCCTGTGAAGGTCTTGCCCTCAGCAGTGTCCGCAGCCGGAACGTCGGCGCTGTTGGATGCCTGCGGTGACGCGGACGGCGAACTGAGTCCGGCCTGGGCCGCGGCGTACTCTGCCTCGGTGGGGTTGGAATTGAAGACCGTTAATTGGAGCACGGCCGCCAGGACCAAAGCCGAGGCTCCGGCGCCCACCGCCACAATGTTGTCCCGCCTGCGCCGTTTGGTCTGTTGCTGCCGCAGGGCACGCTTGGCCTCCATTTGCCGGATGCGTCGCCGGGCTTCGCGGTCGTCCCGCGATCTTGTTGCCAAGAGTCCTCCTGATGGTGTCCACGTCAACGGCAGTCATGCACCCGGGCGTGCTGCATTAGAACTGCGCGCGGGGAGAGCATAAACTGGCTGCCGCACATAGTTTATGCATGACCGTCCGGACTCCTGCCCAATAAACGCTGAATGCATCTTAATTGCAGTGGCGCGGGCTTCCCGCGGTCAGCCTTCTTCGAGGAGACTCTTCCACCATGGCACGTACCGCCTCCCTGTCCGGATTCCCCGAGTGGCTTCCCCAGGAACGGTTGGTGGAGTTGCATGTGCTCGATACGCTGCGCAAGACCTTCGAACTGCACGGGTTCTCCTCCATTGAGACCCGTGCGGTGGAGACGGTGGGGCAGCTGCTGCGCAAGGGAGAGATCGACAAGGAAGTCTACGGCCTGAGCCGCCTGCAGGACGACGACGAAGAGACTGCAAAAACAGGCAAGACTGATCCGAACGCTTTGGCGCTGCACTTTGACCTGACCGTTCCCTTTGCGCGCTACGTGGTGGAGAACGCCGGCTACCTGGCGTTCCCGTTCCGCCGTTACCAGATCCAAAAAGTCTGGCGGGGGGAACGGCCGCAGGAAGGCCGTGCCCGTGAGTTCACCCAGGCCGACATCGACGTCGTGGGAGACGGCGAGCTGCCGTTCCGCTACGACGTCGAAATCGCACTGGTGATCGCAGAGGCGCTGAGCGCCCTGCCCATCCCGGATTTCCGCCTGCGGATCAACAACCGGAAGCTGGCCGAAGGCTTCTACCGCGGCATCGGGTTGACGGATACTGCCGGTGTCCTGCGAAGCATCGACAAGCTCGAGAAAATCGGAGCCGGGAAAGTGGCCGGGCTGCTCAAGAGCGAGCTCGGCGCCACGGACGAACAAGCCGGCCTTGCCCTGCAACTCGCCACTATCCGGACCGAGGACACCTCGTTCGTCGAGCAGGTGCGCGCGTTGGGCGTCAAGGATGAGCTGCTCGATGAGGGCCTCAATGAGCTGGAGCAGGTGATCGAAGCAGCGATCCAGCGCGCTCCCGGGAAGGTCGTGGCGGACCTCAGCATTGCCCGCGGGCTGGATTACTACACCGGGACAGTAGTGGAGACGGTCCTTGTAGGACACGAGCAGCTGGGGTCCATCTGCTCGGGCGGCCGGTACGATGCCCTCGCCAGCAAAGGCAACCGGAAGTTCCCCGGCGTCGGACTCTCCATTGGTGTTACCCGCCTCGTCTCCCGCATCCTGAGCCAGGAGCTGGCCACGGCCTCGCGGTCGGTGCCCACGGCAGTCCTCGTGGCCCTGAACCACGATGACAGCTGGTCCGCTGCCCAGGATGTGGCAGCCCAGCTGCGCAGCCGCGGCATCGCCACCGAGGTGGCTGCCAAGGCAGAGAAGTTCGGGAAGCAAATCAAGTTTGCCGACCGCCGCGGCATTCCCTTTGTGTGGTTCACCGACGACGACGGCAAGCACCAGGTCAAGGACATCCGTTCAGGCGAGCAGGTGGACGCGGACCCCGTGACCTGGACGCCGTCGGAAGAGGATTTGTACGTTCGGGTGGTTACCGCCTGACTTCCCCCTGACATCCCTCAGGGAGCAGCGCTGCCGGGGGCGGGTAAACTCGGACGGGATTGTCTTTGCGGACATCCATCAAAAATTCATGCGAAAGGAATGCTGTGCTGCGCACACATGACCTCGGATCACTTCGTTCCGAGCACATTGGACAAACCGTTACCCTGGCCGGCTGGGTGGGCCGCCGCCGTGATCACGGTGGTGTTGCATTCGTCGACCTCCGTGACGCGTCCGGCGTGGCCCAGGTGGTTGTCCGCGAGGAAGAAGTGTTCCACGGGCTCCGGAACGAGTACGTCCTGCAGGTGACGGGTACCGTCAGCAAGCGTCCGGAGGGCAATGAGAACCCCGCGCTGGCCACGGGAGAGATCGAAGTCATCGCGGACAAGGTGGTGATTCTTAACACCTCCGATCCCTTGCCGTTCCAGATTGACGAGCACGTGGAGGTCGGTGAAGAAGCCCGCCTGAAGCACCGTTACCTGGACCTCCGCCGTCCCGGTCCCGCCCGCAACCTGCGGCTGCGTTCCGAGGCCAACCGCGTGGCCCGCGGGATCCTCCACGAACAGGGCTACGTTGAAATCGAGACGCCCACCCTGACGCGTTCGACGCCTGAAGGTGCGCGCGACTTCGTGGTGCCGGCACGCCTGGCTCCCGGATCCTGGTACGCGCTGCCGCAGTCCCCGCAGCTGTTCAAGCAGCTCCTCCAGGTCGGCGGTTTCGAGAAGTACTACCAGATCGCGCGCTGCTACCGCGATGAAGATTTCCGCGCCGACCGTCAGCCTGAATTCACGCAGCTGGACATCGAAGCCAGCTTCGTCGACCAGGACGACATCATTGCCTTGGGCGAAGCGATCGTTAAGGCGCTGTGGCAGCTGATCGACGTCGAGGTTCCCACGCCCATCCGCCGCATGACCTACCTGGACGCCATGGCCAAGTACGGCTCCGACAAGCCGGACCTTCGATTCGGCCTGGAGCTGACGGAGCTGACCGAGTTCTTCAAGGACACCAACTTCGGCGTGTTCAAGGCCCCTTACGTTGGCGCCGTGGTCATGCCCGGCGGTGCTTCCCAGGCCCGCCGTGCCCTGGACGCCTGGCAGGAATGGGCCAAGCAGCGCGGAGCCAAGGGACTGGCCTACGTCCTGTACAAGGAGGACGGCGAGCTCGCAGGTCCCGTCGCCAAGAACCTCACCGAGCAGGAACGCGCCGGACTGGCGGACGCCGTCGGTGCCAAGCCCGGCGACTGCATCTTCTTCGCTGCCGGCGAGAAGGGCGCTTCCCGGTCCCTGCTGGGTGCCGCGCGCGTGGAGATCGGTCACCGCACCGGCCTGATCGATCCGAACGATTGGGCTTTCGTGTGGATTGTGGACGCTCCGATGTTCGAGCCGGCCGCGGCCGCCGTCGCCTCCGGTGACGTAGCCGTGGGCGCCGGCCAGTGGACTGCGGTCCACCACGCCTTTACCTCGCCGAAGCCGGAGTTCATGGAGACCTTCGACAAGGACCCCGAGTCGGCCTTGTCCTACGCCTACGACATCGTGTGCAACGGCAACGAGATCGGCGGCGGTTCCATCCGTATCCACGAGCGTGAAGTCCAGGAGAGGGTCTTCCAGCTCATGGGACTGGACAAGGAAGACGCTGAAACCAAGTTCGGCTTCCTGCTGGAAGGCTTCAAGTTCGGAGCACCTCCGCACGGTGGGATCGCCTTCGGCTGGGACCGCGTTGTGGCCTTGCTGGCCGGCGTGGAGTCGATCCGCGACGTCATCGCTTTCCCCAAGACCGGCAACGGTTTCGACCCCTTGACGGCGGCTCCGGCACCGATCACCGCGCAGCAGCGCAAGGAAGCCGGCGTGGACTTCAAGCCTGAAGCCAAGCCCGCTTCCAAGTCCGAGTAAGCAAAGGCCCGGACGACTCCGCAGGCCCCCTGTCACGTGCAGGGGGCCTGCGGCGTTTCCGCCACCCTCACCAGGCGGACCGTCACCAGGCAGACAGTAACCAGGACGACCGTAACCAGGAAGAGCGCGCCACCATGTTCAAGGCCGGAGAGCCAATCGACCAGGAGTCCCTGGAAGCACTCATGGATGCGGCGTGGCCTGCCGTGGAACATGCCGAAGCGGGGCCATGGGTCCTGCGGGCTTCGGAAGGGGTGACCCAGCGGGCCAACTCCGTGTGGCCTCGCGGGGCAGTCACCCATGCCGGGGAGGTCGTGGAGGCGCTCCGCAGCGCCGCCGACTGGTACCGGCGGCGGAAGCTCCCGCTGATCCTCCAAACCTTCGACGACGCCCGCAGCGAAGTCCTTCACGACGTTCTGGATACGCAGCGGTTTACGCGGCAATCGGAAACGCTGATTATGGTCCGGGGTACGGAGCCCTGGGCCCCGGTGCAGCAAAGTCTGGCCCGGCAAAGTCCGGTGCAGCAAAGTCCGGCCCAGCCCGGCGTGGAGTTGTCCGCGGAACCGACCGAGGATTGGCTTCGGCTCTGGTGGGCCGTGGATGGCCGGGGCGGGGAACGGGAACTCGCCGTTGCCCGGGAAATCCTTACCGGTTGCCCGTCCATTTACGCTTTGGCGAGGGACGACGACGGCAACCCGGCCGCCGTCGGACGCCTCGCCTTGGTTGGCGGACGGGGCGGTATCTACTGCATGGCCACGGCGGCGGGCCGGCGCAGGCAAGGTTTTGGCACCCTGGTGCTTGCCGCTTTGCTCGAGGAGGGGACCAGGCTGGGCCTGGACGGGTTTTGGCTCCTGGTGACGTCGGCGAATGCCGGCGCCAGGCGCCTTTACGAAACGGCGGGCTTTCTCCGGCAAGGCAGCTATCTTTACCGTCAGGCACCGTTGCGGCGCGCTCCCGGCGGTTGCTGAGTGGTTAGCGCGGGGGATCAGTAACGGTGATCCGGATTGAGCAGGCATCGGTGGCCGCCTTTGCCAGAGCCGCGGTCTTGGGGTCCTGCACGTCAAGCAGGGCGAGGCGCGTCCTGTTGGCGAATGACTTGGCCGGCCCTTGGCTCAGGACCTGCTCCACCAGGGTCTTGTCGCCCCCCGGGACGATGTATTCGATGCGGTGGGCTGCGAAGATCGCACCGACGTGGACTGCTGCCGCTTCCACCAGGGCATCTGCCTGGTTGGACCGGCGACGAGCAAAGCGTTGCTGGGACTGTCCGCCGGCAGAGGTGCGTGACTGCACGTAGCGGTTACCGCTTTTTGACGCGCGGATCCGTGACCCCGATGCTGCGGCGACGGCGAAACCGCCCCGCCGGATCAGCACTATCCCGAGCCCGCGTTCCTGGCTGGCCAAAGCCGCCAGCCGATCGAGGTCCGTGGCGCCGCGGCCCGGGCGGCCGTCCACCGGCCACGGGGCCTTGAGCAACGCCTCGGCTCCGTCGGCTGCGCGCAGAAGGAGGCCGTCGTCGTCGAAATCCTCCTCCACCTGGCCATGGCTGGCGGAAAAGCGTTCCACCCAGCCGTGGAGTCGGGCTGCAGGTACCAGGGCGGTCCGGACGGGAGTTTGGGAATCCCTGCGTTGCGGGCCGGGGTTTTGGGGCTCCACGCGAAATGTCTCCTTTATTGGAAGTATGAGTAGCCTATCCATGTGGAAGATCTCTTTGGTTCCGGCGCTGCCAGTGATGACGAGTCAGAGGACTCCGCTGCCGCGGGACCCCTCACTGACGCAGGCTGGATGGCTTCGCAGCGTAGCCCCCTTGCCGTGCGAATGCGGCCGCGGACCTTGGACGACGTCGTGGGCCAACAACATCTGCTGGGTCATGGATCGCCGCTTCGGCAGTTGGCCGCCGGCGCCGAGGCATCAGGCCCCGCCGGCCCCAGTTCGGTCATCTTGTGGGGACCTCCCGGAACGGGAAAGACCACCCTGGCCCATGTGATTGCCAGGGGGCCCGGGCGGAAGTTCGTTGAGCTGTCCGCGATAACTGCCGGCGTCAAGGACGTCCGGCGCGTGATGGACGAGGCTTTGACCGCAAGGGACCTCTACAAGAAGACGACCGTCCTGTTCCTTGACGAAATCCACCGGTTCAACAAGGCGCAGCAGGACGCCTTGTTGCCGGGCGTCGAGAACCGCTGGGTAGTCCTCGTGGCCGCTACTACGGAGAACCCGTCATTTTCGGTTGTCTCCCCGCTGCTGTCCCGGTCTCTCCTACTGACCCTGAAACCCCTGACGGATGACGACATTTCAGGTTTGCTGCAGCGTGCAGTCGCGGACGCCCGCGGACTTGCAGGCCGCGTGGAACTCAGCGAAGAAGCCCTGGAGCATTTGGTCCGTCTGTCCGGCGGCGACGCCCGCAGGGCCCTGACCGCTTTGGAGGCGGCCGCGGGAGTAGCGTTCGGTGACGCTGACGCCGTCGGGCCTGAGATGCCCGCCACCGACGACGGCGAACCCGACGACGGCGAATCTGACGACGGCGAACCCGGCCTCGCCGGCGACGGCGCACCGGATGCTCCCGTGCTGGTTGAACTGCGCCACACGGAGCGGGCCCTAGACGCCGCAGCGGTCCGTTATGACCGCGCCGGTGACCAGCACTATGACGTGGCCAGCGCATTCATCAAGTCCATCCGGGGCTCGGACGTCGATGCTTCGCTGCACTATCTGGCCCGCATGCTCGAAGCGGGGGAGGACCCGCGCTTCGTGGCGCGCCGCATTGTGATCTCGGCAGCGGAAGACATCGGCATGGCGGATCCCACCGCGCTGCAGACGGCCGTGGCAGCAGCCCAGGCGGTTCAGTTGATCGGCATGCCGGAGGGCCGGATCATCCTGGCCGAAGCGGTGGTCCACCTGGCGACCGCGCCCAAATCCAATGCGGCGTATATGGGCATCAACAAGGCCATCGCCGATGTCCGGGCAGGATACGGTGGAAGCATCCCCATGCATTTGCGGGATGCCCACTACCCGGGCGCCAAGCAACTCGGCCATGGCAAAAGCTACAAGTACGCCCATGATGAGCCGCACGGCGTGGCAACGCAGCAGTACCCGCCGGACGACCTCATCGGCAAGGATTACTACCAGCCCACGGCCAATGGTGCCGAGCGGGATATCGCCGCGAGGCTGGAACGTTTGCGCCGGATAGTGCGGGGGCAATAACCTCCAAGGCCCGGCGTCGGCTCCCGGTTCCTGCGGGGTAGGCGCTGCGTGGTAGGATATTTCTTTGTCTGGCATGACCCGACGCACAAATCCCTGAAGATTTCTTCGATGGTGCTGTGCCGTGGGCCAGTAGCAAGTGGCAGCGGTTGGCCGATGCTCTCCCTGATGGAGGCCAGTAACACCAACACACCGCAGTAATTTGGAAGGACACAAGTGGCTAACAACACTCGTGCTCGCCGTACCGCACGCCTTTCGCGTGCACTCGGCATCGCTCTGACCCCCAAGGCCGCCAAGTACATGGAGCGCCGCCCGTACGGCCCCGGTGAGCATGGCCGTGCCCGCAAGAAGCAGGATTCCGACTACGCCGTTCGTCTGCGCGAAAAGCAGCGCCTGCGCGCCCAGTACGGCATCCGCGAAGCCCAGATGACCCGTGCCTTCGAAGAAGCACGCCGCACCAAGGGCCTGACCGGTGAAAACCTCGTTGAGCTGCTGGAAATGCGCCTCGACGCCCTCGTGCTCCGTGCAGGCTTCGCCCGCACCATCGCACAGGCCCGCCAGCTGGTTGTGCACCGCCACATCCTGGTTGACGGCGTCCGCGTTGACCGCCCGTCCTTCCGCGTCGGTGAAGGCCAGCTCATCCACGTCCACAGCCGCTCCGAGGTCATGGCTCCGTTCCAGGCAGCAGCTGCCGGTGCCCACGTCCTGGCCACCACCCCGCCGTACCTGGACGTCAAGATCGACGCCCTGCAGGCACGCCTGGTTCGCCGCCCGAAGCGCTCTGAGGTCCCCGTGATCTGCGAAGAGCAGCTCGTCGTCGAATTCTACGCACGCTAAATTTCAGCAGCGTATCCAAAGAAGCCCGTGGCCAAGCCGCGGGCTTCTTTGTCTTTGAACCCCATGCTTCGCAGGTGAGGCGAGGCTTCCTTTATCTGTAATGTACTGGGGGAGGCCTTGGCCGCCGCGAAGGCGGGTTGAGGCAGTGCAACGATCCTAGGAGATGAGTTCTATGTCTGGTGGCGACATCGCCGGTCTGATTGCAGCAGGGGTTTTTGCGCTCCTGGTTCTGTTGCTGGCAGTGCCTATCCTGAAGCTGGGCGGCGTCTTTGACGAAGTCCGTACGTCCATCCGTTCCATCAGCGACGGCGCGACGCCCCTCATGGACGAGGTGACAGCGACCGTTTCCACCACCAACCAGCAACTGAAGAAGGTTGATGGCATCGCATCGAACGTCTCGGACGCCTCCGCGAACATCTCTGCCTTGTCGTCGCTGGTTGCGGCCACTGTGGGTTCTCCGCTGATCAAGGTAGCGGCTTTCAGTTATGGCGTGCGCTCTGCTCTCGCGTCCAAGCGCACAACGTCCTCCGGCCGCCGCAGCCGCTGAATCCGCACGGCCGCTTGACTGCAGCCTGAATACTTAAGGGAGACACGTCGTGAAGAGAATTGTTTGGATGGGAATCGGCGTTGCCATCGGTGTCATTGCCTTCCGGAAGGTCACCGAAGCGCAGGCGAACATCGGTCCTGACGGGCTGAACCGGGCTGTCGGACGCCTGGCAGATGGCTTGTTCGATTTCGCCGATGCTGTCCGTGCAGGCATGCACGAACGGGAGGCGGACCTGAGGTCGGCCCTGGGTATCGACGCCACGGACTCCGGCAAGCGGTAGCGGCAGGTTCGCACGCGGGCCCGCAACAGGGCAGAATGGATAGCTGCGGAACGGCACCGGCCGGAACCGCGCACAACATGTGCAGTGAATTGAGAAGGGTAAGTAATCAGCCAATGAAGTCGCAGGAGATCACCAAGCGCTGGGTGGACTTTTTTGTCAGCAAGGGTCACACAGCCGTTCCCTCCGCGTCGCTCGTTTCCAGCGACCCGTCACTTCTCTTCACTGTGGCCGGAATGGTGCCGTTCATCCCTTACCTCACCGCGCGCGAAGAGCCGCCCTACAGCCGGGCAACCAGTGTCCAGAAGTGCATCCGCACCGGTGACATCGAGGAAGTCGGCAAGACCGCCCGCCACGGCACGTTCTTCCAGATGTGCGGCAACTTCTCCTTCGGCGACTACTTCAAGGAAGACGCCATCAAGTTCGCTTTCGAGCTGCTCACCAAGAGCGTCGACGACGGCGGCTACGGACTTCCGGCCGAACGCCTCTGGGTGACTGTCTATGAGGAAGACGACGAAGCCAAGGAACTGTGGCTCAAGAACACGGCCATCCCTGCTGAGCGCATCCAGAAGATGGGCAAGTCGGATAACTATTGGCACACCGGCCAGCCCGGTCCTGCAGGTCCCTGCTCGGAAATCTACTACGACCGAGGTCCGGATTACGGTGTCGAGGGCGGCCCTATTGCCGACGAGAACCGTTACATCGAGATCTGGAACCTCGTGTTCATGCAGTACCAGATCGAGAACGTCCGCTCCAAGGTGGACTTCGACATCGTTGGCGAACTGCCCAACAAGAACATCGACACCGGCCTGGGCATGGAGCGTCTTGCGATGATCCTCCAGGGCGTCGAGAACATGTACGAGACCGACCAGGTCCGGCCCGTGATTGACAAGGCCGCCGAACTCTCCGGCAAGGAATACACTTCCGCCGAAACGGATGAAGATCCGCACCACACGGACGACGTCCGTATGCGTGTTGTTGCAGACCACATCCGTTCTGCCCTGATGCTCATTGCCGACGGGGTTGCCCCGTCGAATGAAGGCCGTGGCTACGTTCTTCGTCGTTTGATCCGGCGCGCCGTCCGGGCCATGCGCCTGCTGGGTGTGGAGTCCGCCTGCCTCCCCGAGTTGCTTCCGGTCTCCCGCGATGCCATGAAGGGCGTCTACCCCGTGGTCGAGACGGACTTCGCCCGGATCAGCCGCATCGCCTACGCCGAAGAAAAGGCATTCCTCCGCACCATCGCCTCAGGCACCGCACGGCTGGAAGATGCCGTAGCGGAATCCAAGGCTGCCGGCGTTCCGCTGTCCGGTGCCGAAGCCTTCACCCTCCATGACACTTACGGCTTCCCGATCGACCTGACCTTGGAGATGGCCGAGGAAGCGGGCCTGAAGGTTGATGAGGCCGGATTCCGTGCCCTCATGCTCGAGCAGCGTCAGCGTGCCCAGGCAGATGCCAAAGGCAAGAAGGGCGGCCACGCCGACCTCAGCGCTTACCAGGAAATGCTGGGTGAAGGTGAAACCGTCTTCACCGGGTACGAAGAACTGGAAGGTGAGTCGAAGGTCCGGGGCATCGTCAGCGGCGGCCAGCGGGTTGCCCATGCCTCCACCGGGGACGAGATCGAGCTGGTCCTCAACGAAACGCCGTTCTACGCCGAGGCCGGCGGGCAGGCTGCGGATACCGGCCTGATCACCGGCGACGGCTTCGTCGTTGAAGTCCTCGATGTCCAGCGTCCCGTCAAGGGACTGAGCGTCCATAAGGCGATTGTTCGTGAAGGTGAAATTGCCGGCGACGCTGTGGTTCGTGCCGCTGTCGACCGTGAACGCCGCCACGCCGCTGAGCAGGCACACACTGGAACGCACATTGTGCACGCCGCCCTGCACCAGATCCTGGGGCCGGAAGCAACCCAACGCGGCTCGTTCAATAAGGCCGGCTACCTCCGTTTCGACTTCGCCTGGGGCGAAGGGCTGAGCGCTGCCACGCGCTCGGAGATTGAAGAAGTTTCCAATATCGCAATCCGCAATAACTTCCGCGTTGACACCAAGGTCATGGGCCTTGCCGAAGCAAAAGCGCTGGGCGCCATGGCGCTGTTCGGCGAGAACTACGGCAGCGAAGTCAGGGTTGTGGAGATCGACGGCGCGTGGTCGCGCGAGTTGTGCGGTGGCACCCACGTCTCCAACACCTCGTTGATCGGCAGCCTCTCGCTCTTGGGCGAGCAGTCTGTCGGTTCCGGAAACCGCCGGGTTGAGGCGTTCGTGGGCTTGGATGCCTTCCGGCACCTGGCTGCCGAACGCGCCCTCGTCACCGAGCTCACCGAGCTGCTGAAGGTACCGTCCGGACAACTGGCCGACCGTATCGCCAGCACCCTGAACAAGTTGAAGGCGACCGAGAAGGAACTCGACCGGCTCCGCAAGGAACAGCTGGCGGCCGCAGCGGCCAACTTGGTGGGTTCGGCGCGCGACGCCGCAGGCGTACGCGTGGTTGCGCACGACGCCGGCCAGGTCGGCGGCGCGGATGACCTCCGCAACCTGGCGCTCGACCTTCGCAACCGCCTGGGTTCGGAAGCCTCAACGGTGGCCGTGGCCGGCGTGAGCAACGATCGTCCCATCATCCTCGTTGCCACCAATGAGGCAGCCCGCGAAGCCGGTGTCAAAGCCGGTGCGCTGGTTCGCCTGGCCGCCGGGATCCTCGGTGGTGGCGGCGGCGGCAAGGATGACGTTGCCCAAGGCGGCGGCACCGACGCTGCAAAGGTATCCGATGCCCTTGCAGCCGTGTTTGACGCGATAGCCAAGCGCTGATTGTGAGTTCCACTACCGATGCCGGCGTCTATCCCCGCGGCACCAAGCTGGGGGTGGACGTCGGCACCGTCAGGGTTGGGGTCGCCGTGTGCGATCCCGATGGAATCCTAGCCTCCCCGCTCAAGACCCTCAGCCGTGACCTCAAGAAGAACTCGGATGTACGGGTCCTGGTGAAGCATGTCATCGAGCAGGGGGCAGTCCAGGTTTTCGTGGGCCTGCCTCGGACCATGAAGGGCGAGGAGCGCGGCTCCGCTCAGATGGCTGTGGAGTACGCCGAGCTGCTCGCGGACGCGTTGGTCCAGGCGGGTGTGGGGGTGCCGGTCAACCTGGTCGACGAGCGCTTGACCACCGTGACGGCGCACCGCAACCTGCATGAAGCTGGCATGAGCAGCAAGAACCACCGTAAAGTGGTTGATCAGGTTGCTGCTGCTGGAATACTGCAGCACGCGATCGACATGCAAAAAGCCAGAGGAACGGACGTTGGCCGCCGCGTGCAGGCGCCGTCGCAGTCCGATGCATCAGGCGGTGCCCCAACACTGCCGGCCTCCTCAGGCAGCCAACCTGATTCTTCTACGAGGGGACTGCAACTGTGAGCCCGGTCAATAACGACCCCTCCAGCACCGGTGGCGGCAGTATGCCGCTGACCCGCAAAGAACTGCGGGCACGCGAGCGATTCCTCGCCACGCAGAACCAAAACGTCGTACCCGTTCCGGAAGCGACTCCAGGAGCGGCCGGCGCCCCGGCAGCGGACGAGCCGGAACTTCCCCGTCCTGTACCTGCGGTCCCCAATGCCGCAGCTGTACGACGGGATGTCCAGTCGGCGCCGGCACCCCAGCGGGAGCCAGTGGTGCCTCCCGCCCCGGCAGCCGCACCTAGGGTCGCTCCAGCAGCCCCGGAGCGCGAGCCCGAGGCGCACGACGAGACCCAAGCCCATGGTGCGGCCACTACGAGCCTGCCGGCGGTTCCAGAAGCAGCCCCGGGCCAGGACCGCGCTGTACACGATGGTCCTGTGGACCACGACGGTGCGGCCCACGAGGTCGCGGACCACCATGCGGATGCTGCCCACCACGATGGTGCTGACCATAACGACGGTGCAGCCCACCACGATGACGCAGCCCACCACCACGACGCGGACGCCCATGCTTTCGCGGGACATGACGGGCACGACGTGCACGACGGGCACCCTCATGACGACCATCACGGTTACGCAGAGCACCACGACGACCATCATGACGCGCACGCCCATGATGACCACGCGCATGAGCTCATCACCACGGTGGAAACCCCCGTTTCCAAGGCCGCTGCCCGCAAGGCCCGCCGCCGCCGTCGGGTGCTGGCTCTGCTGATCACGCTGGCTGTCTTCGTCACCGCCATTGTGGTGGGTGCGCAGTTCCTCAAGCCGCTTCTGGGTATGGACAAGGTGACGGACTACCCCGGACCGGGCACCGGCTCCGTCACCATCACCGTTCCCGAGGGAGCCGGCCCCAAACAGGTGGCCGCGGAACTCGCTGCGAACAAGGTGGTTGCCGACCCGGATGCGTTCGTGAAAGCGTTCCTCAGCGAAGGCGGCGAATTGTCGCCGGGCGAGTTCACTTTCCGCACCGAAATGAAGAATTCCGACGCCGTGGCGGTCCTGTCCAATAAGGACGCCTCCAAAGTCATCTACTTTGCTTTAAGCGCGGGCCTGCGTATCAACGAGTCCCTCGAGGCCATTTCCAAGGGCTCCGGAATTCCCCTTCAGCAGCTGAACGGTTTCAACCAGGCGCCCAGCCAGTTCGGGCTCCCTGCCAAGGCGAAGAACCTTGAGGGCTTCCTGGCCCCCGGTGAATACCGTTTCCCCTTGGGAACCTCCGGCAAGGACATCATCCAGACGCTGGTCACTGCCACGTTGGATGAGCTCAAGGCTCAGGGAGTCACCGATCCCGCCAAGCAGTATGACGTTGTGACCATCGCCAGCATCGTCCAGGCCGAGGGTGGCCAGGCGGACTACGGAAACGTCGCCGGCGCTATCTATAACCGCCTGAAGCCCAATAACACGGAAACGAACGGCCTCATCCAGTCGGACGCCACGGTGACTTATGGGTTGGGCAAGAAGTCCTTCCACCTCACCGAGGAAGAGAAGGCGGACAAGTCCAACACGTACAACACCTATGCGAATACGGGCCTGCCCGCGGGGCCGATCGGTTCGCCGGGCAAGACTGCCATCGACGCGGCCGCCAAACCCACGCCCAACGATTACCTCTACTGGGTAACCATCAACCTGGACACCAAGGAGACCAAGTTCTCCAAGACGCTGGCCGAGCACAACACCTACGTTGAGCAGTACAACGCATGGTGTGCGGCCAACGCGGGTCGGTGCGTGTGAGCCGCCGGGCAGCAGTCCTCGGGCACCCGATCTCACATTCAAAATCCCCGGCGATGCATACCGCGGCCTACGCAAAGCTGGGCGTGGACATCGGTTACACCGCAATAGACCTGACGGCGGACATGCTTCCGGCATTCATGGAATCGGTCCGGGCGGACGAGTCATGGTGCGGCCTTTCGGTCACCATGCCGTTGAAGACCGCAATGGTCAGGGAAGTTGACGAGGTCAGGGGTGCGGCAGCCCACTTGGGCGTCCTCAACACCGTTGCTTTCGAGAACGACGGCGGTTCGGTCCGGCGGGTCGGGTACAACACCGACGTTGCGGGGATCGTGGAGGCGGTCAAGTATGCCGGCGTCGCGACGAGCCCCCATGGCGCGGTGCTTGGCGGCGGTGGAACCTCTGCAGCCGCGATTGCGGCACTCCGTGAGTTGGGGGCAGACCACGTTGACGTCTTTGTCCGCGATGTCTCCCGGGCCGGCGACGCCGAAGCCGCTGCTGCCGCCGTCGGAATCGGCTTGTCCGTCAGGCCGCTGGTACAGGCGGCAACCGCCATTGCCGGTTCGGACCTGGTGATCTCCACCTTCCCGCCGCGGGCAGCGGATGCCCTGGCGGATGAACTCGGCGCGCTGCCCGGTACCTCGGGAGGGGTATTGCTGGATGTGGCCTATGATCCCTGGCCCAGCCGGCTGGCAGAGCAATGGCACAGGCATGGGGGAGTTGTGGTCCCGGGCCTGGAGATGCTGATGTACCAGGCGGCAGAGCAGATCCGGCTTTTCAGCGGCTGCACGGTGGATAGCGCCGTCATAGATGTGATGTGCGACTCAGTCGGACTTCCCCGACGAGTCTTCTAGAGGCCTTACATGGCAGGATTGGTTATATGTTGCGTTGGTTGACAGCCGGTGAATCCCACGGTCCGGCTCTGATCGGAATTGTTGAAGGCGTGCCGGCCGGTGTTGAGCTCACCAGCGGGCAGATCCGTGACGCCCTGGCCCGCCGTCGGCTTGGCTACGGCCGCGGTGCCCGCATGAAGTTCGAGCAGGATGAAGTAACGATCGTCGGCGGTGTCCGCCACGGCATTACCCAAGGCGGTCCGGTTGCCATCCAGGTCGGCAATACCGAATGGCCCAAATGGGAACAGATCATGTCGGCCGACCCCGTGGACGCCGGGCTTCTGGCGGACCAGGCACGTAATGCGCCCCTGACCCGTCCCCGTCCGGGGCATGCTGACTTCACCGGCATGCAGAAGTACGGCTTCGATGAGGCCCGTCCGGTCCTGGAACGAGCCAGTGCCCGGGAAACGGCCACGCGCGTAGCCCTTGGAACCGTCGCCGCCCAGTTCCTGAAGCAACTGGGAATTGAACTGGTCAGCCACACAGTCTCCATCGCCAGTGTGTCCGTTCCTGAAGGCCGTCCGTTGCCGTCGCCGTCCGACGTCATTGCCTTGGATGCGGATCCGTTGCGTTGCTTTGATCGTGAGACGTCGGACGCCATGGTGGCCGAGGTGGACGCGGCCCACAAGGAAGGCGAGACCCTAGGCGGTGTCGTCGAAGTACTGGCCTACGGACTTCCGCCGGGGTTGGGCAGCTACGTCCATTGGGACCGCCGCCTCGATTCCCGGTTGGCTGCCGCCCTGATGGGCATCCAGGCCATCAAGGGCGTCGAAGTGGGCGATGGTTTCCTCACCGCGGCCCGGCGGGGCTCCGCCGCGCACGACGAAATCGTCAAGGATGAAGACGGCAAGATTGTTCGCCGGACCAACCGTGCAGGTGGCATCGAAGGTGGCATGAGCATCGGCGAGGTACTCCGTGTCCGTGCGGCCATGAAGCCCATTGCGACTGTTCCGCGTGCCCTGCGCACCATCGACGTGAGCACCGGCGAGCCGGCCAAGGCGCATCACCAGCGTTCGGACGTCTGTGCCGTGCCTGCGGCGGGCGTCGTAGCCGAAGCAATGGTGGCCTTGGTGCTCGCGGAAGCCGTCATGGAAAAGTTCGGTGGTGACTCGGTGGCGGAAACCACGCGCAACCTCCAGGGCTACCTGAACAGCATCCCGGCAACCTTGGACTCGGTCGGACGCTAGTGGCTCCCGTCATGGCGGGCGGCACTTTTGCGCGCCCACTTGTCCTCATCGGACCAATGGCGGTAGGGAAGTCAGCCATCGGCCAGCAGTTGGCGCAGCAGCTGGACATACCGTACGTGGATACCGACGCGGTGGTGGTTGCCGCCCATGGCAGCATTGCCGATATTTTCGCGGGTCGGGGAGAACATGCCTTCCGCGAAATCGAAGCCCGGACTGTGGCAAAGGCCATAGAAGCCGCCAAACAGCGCCAAACCGTCATATCCTTGGGTGGTGGCGCCGTCCTGGATTCCGGGACTCAGCAGTTGCTCGAAGAATGCACTGTTATCTACCTGGAATGTGACGCTGCCACAGTTGCGGACCGGATTGCCAGGAATACGGCAAGGCCACTGCTGCAAGGCGATGCAATGTCCCGTTGGGAAGCGTTGTTTGCCGCGAGGCAGCCCGTCTATGAGCGCCTGGCAGATATCGTCATGGATGTTCGTTCCGGATCCGTAGCGGAAATCGCCCTCCGGCTGGAGGAGCGGCTGCGCGAGCACGCAGCCTTGGAAAAGGAAGCTGAGAAGTGAGCAACGAAGCAACTGTCATCAAGGTCACGGGAGAATCCGCGTCGGAGAACTACGACGTCGTGGTGGGCCGCGGGCTGTTGGAAACGCTGCCCGAAAAGCTGGGGGAGCGGGTTCGCCGGGTCTTGGTGATCCACCCCCGTGCCCTCCGGCTGACCGGCGACACTGTCCGGGACGAACTTGAGGCTGCCGGCTTCACCGCCCTGACGGCCGAAATCCCCGACGCCGAAGAAGGAAAGCACATTCAGGTTGCTGCCTTCTGCTGGCAGGTGCTGGGACAAAACGACTTCACCCGTTCCGACGCGATCGTCGCTGTTGGCGGCGGAGCCGTAACGGACCTCGCCGGTTTCGTAGCGGCTACGTGGTTGCGGGGTGTCAAAGTCATCCACATGCCGACCTCGCTGTTGGGCATGGTCGATGCAGCCGTTGGCGGCAAGACTGGAATCAACACCGCCGAAGGCAAGAACCTCGTGGGCTCCTTCCACCCGCCTGCCGCCGTCCTGGCTGACCTGGATACGCTCCAGACCCTCCCTAGGAACGAACTTGTTTCCGGCATGGCCGAGGTCATCAAGTGCGGGTTTATTGCCGATCCCGCCATCCTTGACCTCCTTGAGAAAAACACGGACTCCGTTACTGATCCCGGATCCGAGGTGGTCCGTGAGCTGATTGAGCGTGCCATTGCGGTCAAAGCCAACGTGGTGTCGCAGGACCTGAAGGAATCCGGGCTCCGGGAGATCCTTAACTACGGCCACACCCTGGGCCACGCGATCGAGCTTGTGGAACGGTACTCCTGGAGGCACGGCGCAGCTGTGTCGGTCGGCATGATGTTTGCGGCAGAGCTGTCGCGCAGCGTTGGCCGCCTTTCAGACGCCGACGCTGACCGCCACCGCACCATCCTGGAAAGTCTTGGCTTGCCGATCACCTACCGCAGGGACCGCTGGCAGGGTCTCCTGGACGGAATGCGCCGGGATAAGAAGTCCCGCGGCGACCTCCTCCGTTTCGTTGTCCTTGATGGCATCGCCAAGCCCGGCATCCTCGATGTTCCGGACACTTCGCTGCTCTTCGCCGCCTACCAGGAGATCGCATCATGACCGCCACTTTGGCTGAAGGCATCAGCGATTGGCCTACTGCCGGATTCCCCGGGGTACGGATGAATCCGGACACGTTGTTGCCGGTGGTTGTCAATGAGGATGCGCTGGAGACGGCGCTGGCTGCCTCGGTGGACCCTGCGGACCGCATCATGGCCTTGCTCCTGGACAACCAGCCCAAGGAAGCAGCCGAATTGTTGGCAGAAGCCCGGTACAAGAATCCCGAGTCGTTCCGTCTCCGAATTTTCGAGGCTGAGGTCCACCGTGCCACCAACCGCATGGACCGGGCGATCCAGCTGTACAAGCAGTTGCTCCATGAAGTGCAGGGCAGCTCAAAAGAGGCCGTCGTCCATCAGTACCTTGGGCGCGCGTACTTCGTCAGCGGCAATGCGCTTGCCGCGTCCGAGGCATTCGCAAAGGCCCTCGACCTCCGCGTGGCAATGTCCGCCGACGCGGCCTTGATCTACTCCTCGGCAGTGGCCCTGCAACGGGCGCGCAACGTCCTGGAGCTCGCTTCCTGAGCATCGTTCCGGACACCCCGCGCGTGCCGCCTTCCGTTTGCCGGTAGAATGGTTCATGGATTTTTGATAAATACGCGCTGGCCGGCCAATGTGGCGTGCCGGCTTGGCATACGGCTGGAAGCTGGACATCAGCCAGGACCAGTGAAATTAACCAGAGGATACGAGTGGCAACCACAAACGACATCAAGAACGGAACCGTACTGAAGCTCGAGGGCCAGCTCTGGAACGTCATTGAGTTCCAGCACGTCAAGCCGGGCAAGGGCGGCGCCTTCGTTCGAACCAAGATGCGGAATGTTATGTCCGGCAAGGTAGTGGACAAGACGTTCAACGCCGGCCTCAAGATCGAAACCGCAACTGTCGACCGGCGCGACTACCAGTACCTGTACCAGGACGGCGAAGACTTCGTCTTCATGGACACCAGCGATTACGACCAAATCCACGTTTCGGGCGCGACAGTCGGTGACGCCACCAACTTCATGCTTGAGAACCAGATGGTCAACATCGCCATCCACGAAGGCACTCCGCTTTACATCGAGCTTCCGCCGAGCGTCGTATTGGAGATCACCTACACCGAGCCGGGTCTCCAGGGTGACCGTTCCTCCGCAGGCACCAAGCCTGCAACTGTGGAGACCGGTTACGAGATCCAGGTCCCGCTGTTCGTTGAGCAGGGCACCAAGGTCAAGGTTGATACCCGCGACGGCAGCTACCTGGGCAGGGTCAACGACTAGTGAGTGCCCGCGGTAAGGCCCGTAACAGGGCACTTGAAGTACTTTTTGAGGCTGAGCAGCGCTCGGTTTCAGCTTTTGATGCGCTCAAGGCGCGTCGGGAGAAGACTGACATAGTTGTGAATCCGTACACGGTGGAAATCGTGGAGGGGGTTGTTTCCATGCAGCCCACCATCGACGAGTTCCTGCAAACCTATGCGCAGGGCTGGACTCTTGAACGCATGCCGGCGGTGGATCGCATCATTCTCCGCATTGGTACGTGGGAACTTCTTTACAACGACGACGTTCCCGATGGGGTCGCTGTGAGCGAGGCCGTAGCCTTGGCGAAGACCATGTCCACGGACGAGTCCCCGGCCTTCATCAACGGTTTGCTGGGCCGCTTGCAGAAGCTCAAGCCGTCGCTGTTGGCGTAAGAACCGATTTATTTCTGCATACTTGGTGCCCCTTGGAATCCGGCCAGTCCGGACTCCAAGGGGCATTCTGCGTTATGAACGCTTACAGGAGCACCGCTGACCGCAGCCCGGGTATCCGGCGCAGCTGTTCAAGTTCATCGTGTTGGTGGACATGGACGTCCCTGCCGCTGAGGATGCGCTGGCGGGTGAAGGCGAGGGAGGTCGCCGCCTTGATGAACGCCCGCATCTGTGCAGCCCGGCCGCGTGAGGATGCCCAGCCAAGGGCCTGGCGCCTGCCCCGGGGTGTAGCCAGCATGTCCACCTCCGCCGGCGTGAACCACCCGGCACGGGCATATTCCAGCAGCCGTTGACGGGTCAGTTTTCCCTCGGCGATGCGAAGGAAGACTATTCCTAGGACGGCTACCAGGAAGATGGGGACCTGGACGACGAAGTATTCAACCAGGAATCCCTGGCCCATGCTGTTCCAGCGGTTATGCAGGAACATCGCAGGCAACAGGCCCACGAAGAACGCCAGAACCGCGTACCCCGAGTGCCACTTCCTCGCCGCGAAACCCATGATCAAGCCGGTGGTGCCCGTAAATATTGCGTGCGCGAAAGGAGACATCACGCCGCGGAGGATGAAGATCCGGACAAGGTCGGTCCCGGGGTCGGACGAAGACGCGATCTCCCGTCCGAAATAGAGGATGTTTTCGGTGAACGCGAAACCCGCGGCGATGGTGAAAGCGAACACGACGCCGTCAACGGGTCCGTCGAAGTATTTCCGGGCGGCGAATATCAACAGGAGGAGTCCCAGCGACTTACTGAACTCCTCGACGATCGGTGCCTGCACGGTGGCCATGAAGTAGCTGTAGGCGTCCTCGCTGGTGGTGGGCGCCGCGAGGGCAAAGAGCGGTTGGATCAAGAGCGTCGCCGCAATGGAGACAGCCGCTCCCCACGTGAAGGCAAACCACAGAAGCCGTTTGGGTTCCGGCTCCCAGCGGTCGATCCACCGGACCGTCAGCAGGACTATGGACAGTGGAATCAGCGATGCGATGAAGCCGATGATGAAGCCCGCCACCCCGGTGTTGCCCAAGAGGAACGGAACAACCAGCAGAAGGCTGCCGAAGGCCAGGATGCCGCCGACAAGGAGCAGTGGCAGCAAACCGGCTGAACGGCGCTGCATGCCTTGGGGCGCGGCTGCCCATGATTGGTTTCCCAACGGTGCGGGGTTGCCGGGAGCGGGCTGGTAGTTGCCGGGCTGGATGTGGCCGATCCACGTGGGATTGGCCCCGGGCTCCAGGAACGGCCGGGGGTAGGGCCGCTGTCCATCATGGCGGCCTGGTTGGTTGCTGCTCATGGGTCCGAGCCTATGCCACGCCTGCGGTGTGACCTTAAACTCACCCACGGCCGCTGACGTGGCAGGTGGCCGGCGCTGTGGCTGTGATAGTTTTGGAAGGCAAATATTCCTTTTTTAATTCCGTCCTGTGAGGCGGGGAAAGGGGAGACGAGCGATGACTGAAGCTACTTCAGCGCAGGTTCCGTCCAGGGTTGTCCTTAACCAGGCGGATATCGATCGTGCGCTCACTCGTATCGCCCACGAGATCCTTGAAGCCAACAAGGGATCCCAGGACCTGGTCCTGCTGGGTATCCCAAGCCGTGGCTATCCCCTGGCTGTCCGGCTGGCCCATAAGATTGCCGCCGCTGATCCTGCCGTCAACGCCGAAACAATAGTGGGCCAACTGGATGTCACTATGTTCCGCGACGACCTCTCGCACCAGCCCACCCGACCCCCGCACCATACACGCCTGCCGCTGTCCGGGATCGATAACAAAGTTGTTGTCCTCATTGACGACGTCCTCTACTCGGGTCGGACCATCCGCGCAGCTTTGGACGCCTTGGTGGACCTCGGGCGCCCCCGCATCGTCCGGTTGGCTGTCCTGGTGGACAGGGGGCACCGTGAACTCCCCATCCGTGCAGACCACGTGGGAAAGAACCTTCCTACATCGTCCTCGGAGAAGGTCCGCGTACATCTTGAAGAGACCGACTCCGTGAACGGAACTCCGGTCAACGAGGTAGTCATCGAGGCAGGCAAGTGAAGCATCTCCTCTCAACGGAAAACCTCAGCGGCTTCGACGCGATCCGGATACTTGATACGGCCGAGGAAATGTCTGCCGTCGGTGAGCGCGAGGTCAAGAAGCTGCCCGCATTGCGCGGCAGGACGGTGGTGAACCTCTTCTTCGAAGATTCCACCCGCACCCGCATCTCCTTCGAAGCAGCGGCGAAGCGGCTCTCCGCCGACGTCATCAACTTCGCGGCAAAAGGCTCCTCGGTCTCCAAAGGTGAGTCCCTCAAGGACACCGCCCAGACCTTGGCCGCCATGGGTGCAGACGCCGTGGTCATCCGGCACTGGGCTTCCGGAGCGCCGCACCGTCTGGCTGCCACCGACTGGATCGATGCGGCGGTGGTCAATGCCGGTGACGGCACCCATGAACACCCCACGCAGGCCCTGCTGGACGCCTTCACCATGCGCCGCCATTGGTCGCGCATCAAGGGCGTCGCATCCACCGGCGCCGACCTCAGGGGCATGCGCGTCGCAATCGCCGGAGACGTCCTGCACTCCCGCGTGGCGCGTTCAAATGTGTGGCTCCTGCGAACCCTCGGCGCGGAGGTCACCCTCGTGGCTCCTCCCACGCTGCTGCCGGTCGGCGTCGAACAGTGGCCCTGCAAGGTCAGCTACAACCTGGACGAGACCCTTGAAGCAGGAGTCGACGCGATGATGATGCTCAGGGTCCAAGGGGAGAGGATGAATGCGTCCTTCTTCCCGTCCACCCGTGAATATTCCCGCCGTTGGGGCTTTGACGACGCCCGCCTGCGGGCGCTGGATGACCTCGGCATGAAGGACACCATCATCATGCACCCCGGTCCCATGAACCGCGGCCTGGAAATCTCGTCCGCCGCGGCGGATTCACCCCGTTCCACCGTGCTCGCCCAGGTCCGGAACGGCGTATCGGTCCGTATGGCCGCCCTGTACTTGTTGCTTTCGGGGGATTCCCGTGAAGCGACCGCCCCCGTAAGCAACCAGCCCACCAAGGAGAACAACTGATGGCCGCGAACACGTATTTGATCCGCGGAGCCGCCATCCTGGGCGGTGCAGCCGAGGACCTCCTGATCCGGGACGGCGTCATCGCGGCCCGGGGCAACGGACTTGCTGCCGGAGATGCCACAGTCATCGACGCCGCAGGCCTGGTCGCGCTGCCCGGCATGGTTGATGTCCACACCCACCTTCGCGAACCGGGCCGGGAAGATGCGGAGACCGTCGAAACCGGTACCCGTGCGGCCGCGTTGGGTGGCTTCACGGCCGTCCACGCCATGGCGAACAGCAATCCGGTGGCCGACACCGCCGGTGTGGTGGAGCAGGTCCACAGCCTGGGAAGGGCATCGGGCTGGGTGGACGTACGGCCTGTCGGCGCAGTGACGGTGGGACTCGCCGGGGAGCAACTCGCCGAACTCGGTGCCATGGCCGACTCCCGCGCCCAGGTGCGCATGTTCTCTGATGACGGGATCTGCGTGCATGATCCCGTCCTGATGCGCCGCGCGCTGGAATACGTCAAAGCGTTCGACGGCGTGGTGGCCCAGCACGCGCAGGAACCCCGCCTGACCGCCGGCGCGCAAATGAACGAAGGCGCCGTTTCGGCTGTCCTCGGGCTGGCCGGCTGGCCGGCGGTAGCCGAGGAAAGCATCATTGCCCGCGATGTACTGCTGACCCAGCACGTCGGTTCCCGCCTGCACATTTGCCACGTCTCCACTGCGGGAAGCGTTGAAATCGTGCGCTGGGCCAAGGCCCGCGGCATCAATGTCACTGCCGAGGTCACCCCGCACCACTTGATCCTGACCGATGAACTGGTCCGCAGCTACGACCCCGTCTACAAGGTGAACCCGCCGCTGCGCACGGACGCGGATGTGCAGGCACTCCGGGAGGGCCTTGCCGACGGGACCATTGATGTGGTGGGCACCGATCACGCACCGCACCCCCGCGAGCACAAGGAATGCGAGTGGGCCCAGGCCGCCATGGGCATGACCGGGCTGGAAACCGCGCTGTCCGTGGTCCAGGAGACCATGATCGAAACCGGCCTCATGACGTGGGCGGATTTTGCCAGGGTCACATCCTTCACTCCGGCCCGCATTGGCAGGGTGGCGGACCAGGGCCGTCCGTTGGAGGCCGGGGAGCCGGCCAACGTCATCCTGGTGGACCCGGCTGCGCGCTGGACCGTTGATCCCCATAAGATGGCAACCATGGGCCGCAATTCACCGTTCAAGGGCAGGGAACTGCCCGGTTCCGTGGTGGCAACCTTCTTCAAAGGACACCCGACCGTCCTCAACGGCAGGCTCAACACCCCGTACCGCTACACCGAAACCGTTCCGGCCCCGGATTCCACCGGGGCAGTCAGCGGCGCCTAGTGGACACACAACTGCTCTCGGCGCTCGTCACCGCAGGCTTGATCGCCGTCGCCCTGGCCATGATCGGCCTGGGGTGGCGGAACCGCCTCCGACGACAATCCGACGTCGAACGCCTTCCGGAAGTGCCACGGCAACTGACGCCGGCCACAGTGGTGGCCGACGGCCAGTACGTCAGCACCACCACAGCCGGTGACTGGCTGGACCGCATCGCTGTCCAAGGCCTTGGAATCCGGACCAACGCGGAACTGAGCGTTCACGCCGAAGGCGTGTTGTTCGACCGCCCCGGAGCAGCCCCGGTGTTCATTCCGCGGGAAGCCCTGACCGACAGCCGCTCCGCCTCCGGGATGGCAGGGAAGTTCGTCGAAAAGGACGGGCTCCTTGTTATCAGCTGGAAACTGGGCAGCCGTGAACTGGACACAGGGTTCAGGTCGAGGAACTCCGCCGACCAGGACCGCCTCCGCCAAGCCATTCAAGAATTGACCTCCGCAGCCCCTCAGGCAGATGCCGATAGTGGAAAGTAATAAAGTGACGGACAGTAACGCAGCCACCTCACCAACCCCCTCAGCAGCCGTATTGGTGCTGGAAGACGGCCGTATTTTCCGCGGCCGGAGCTACGGCGCCCAGGGCACCGCGCTCGGCGAAGCGGTCTTCGCCACCGGCATGACCGGTTACCAGGAGACCATCACCGATCCCTCCTACGCCCGCCAGCTCGTGGTGCAAACTGCGCCGCACATCGGGAACACCGGCGTCAACGGCGAGGACGCCGAATCGCGCAAGATCTGGGTTGAGGGCTACGTCGTCCGCGACGCCGCACGACGCCCGTCCAACTGGCGGTCCGAGCGGAGCCTCGACGAAGAACTCGTCGCCCAAGGTATCGTCGGCATCCAGGGCGTTGACACCCGTGCGATCACCCGGCATCTCCGCGAGCACAAGACCATGCGCGCCGGGATCTTTTCCGGCGAAGCCGCCAACGCGTCCGACAAGGAACTGCTGGATACCGTGCTGGCAAGCGCCCCCATGGAAGGCTCCGCGCTTGCCGAAGAGGTCAGCATCGACGAAGCCTACGTGGTGGACCCCAAGGACCACGGTTGGGAAGGCGAACCGCGGTTCTCCATCGCCGCCGTCGACCTCGGTATCAAGGCGATGACCCCCGTCCGGTTCGCCGAGCGCGGCGTGCGGGTGCATGTCCTGCCGGCAACCGCCACGCTTGAGGACGTCAACGCCCTCAACCCCGACGGTTTCTTCATGTCCAACGGCCCCGGGGACCCCGCCACTGCCGATCACCAGGTCAAGTTGCTGCGCTCCGTCTTGGACGAGAAGCTGCCGTACTTCGGCATCTGCTTCGGAAACCAGATCCTGGGCCGCGCCCTTGGGTTCGGAACCTACAAGCTGCGGTACGGCCACCGCGGCATCAACCAGCCGGTGATGGACCGTCGCACGGGCAAGGTGGAAATCACCTCTCAGAACCACGGCTTCGCTGTTGATGCGCCCCTGAACGGCGCCACCGTGGCACCCGAAGAGCGCTACGGCCGGGTGGAAGTCAGCCACGTCTCGCTGAACGACGACGTCGTTGAAGGACTTGCCTGCCTCGACATCCCTGCGTTCTCGGTCCAGTACCACCCCGAAGCGGCCGCAGGGCCGCACGATGCCGCGTACCTCTTCGACCGCTTTATCGACCTCATGGCTGAAACGAAAGCCGGCGGCGACACCGCAACCAAGAACCAAAACAAGACTGAGGACAACAAGTAATGCCCAAGCGTACAGATCTCAAGAGCGTCCTTGTCATCGGTTCCGGGCCGATCGTCATCGGCCAGGCGGCCGAGTTCGACTACTCCGGCACCCAGGCCCTGCGAGTCCTGAAGGACGAAGGACTGCGGGTCATCCTGGTCAACTCCAACCCGGCCACCATCATGACGGACCCCGAGTTCGCCGATGCCACCTACGTGGAGCCGATCACTCCCGAGGTGGTCGAAAAGATCATTGCCAAGGAACGTCCCGACGCCGTCCTGCCCACCCTTGGTGGACAGACGGCCCTGAACACTGCCATCGCCTTGGATAAGAACGGTGTACTGGAGAAGTACAACGTGGAGTTGATCGGTGCGAACATCGCCGCGATCGAGCTCGGCGAAGACCGCGAGAAGTTCAAGGGTGTTGTTGAGCGCTGCGGCGCCGAGTCCGCCCGCAGCCACATCATCCACACCATGGACGAGGCCTTCAAAGCCGCCGAGGACCTCGGCTACCCGATGGTGGTCCGTCCGTCCTTCACCATGGGCGGCCTGGGTTCCGGACTGGCGTACAACGAGGACGACCTCCGCCGGATCGTCGGTCAGGGCCTGCAGTACAGCCCCACCACCGAGGTGCTGCTCGAAGAGAGCATCCTTGGCTGGAAGGAATACGAGCTTGAGATGATGCGGGACAAAAACGACAACGTCGTTGTTGTCTGCTCCATCGAGAACTTCGATCCCGTGGGCGTCCACACGGGCGATTCCATCACGGTGGCCCCGGCCCTCACGCTGACGGACCGCGAGTACCAGAAGCTGCGGGACGTGGCCATTGCCGTGATACGTGAGGTGGGCGTGGACACGGGTGGCTGCAACATCCAGTTCGCCATCAACCCGGATACCGGCCGCGTCGTCGTCATCGAGATGAACCCGCGCGTGTCGCGTTCCTCGGCTTTGGCATCGAAGGCCACCGGCTTTGCCATCGCCAAGATCGCCACCAAGCTCTCCCTCGGCTATACGCTGGACGAAATTCCCAACGACATCACGCAGAAGACCCCGGCGTCGTTCGAGCCGACGCTGGACTACGTCGTCGTCAAGGTTCCGCGTTTCGCTTTCGAGAAGTTCCCGGCAGCCGACAACACGCTGACCACCACCATGAAGTCCGTGGGCGAGGCCATGGCCATGGGCCGCAACTTCACCGAAGCCCTGCAGAAAGCCCTCCGTTCCCTGGAACAGAAGGGTTCGCAGCTGGACTTCAGCTCCGTGCCCGAATACGAGGTTGCCGAGCTCATCGAGAAGGCCAAGCGTCCCACCACCGAACGCCTGTACCAGGTGCAGCGGGCGCTACTCGGGGGTGCCACCGTGGAGGAACTCTACGAAGCCACCAAGATCGACCCCTGGTTCCTTGATCAGCTGCAGCTGCTCAACGAGACCGCGCACGGGATCCGCAAGGCCGGTGTCCTCAGCGAGGACATGCTCCGCAACGCCAAGCGCCACGGTTTCTCCGATGAGCAGATCGGTGCCCTGACGCACAACTCCGAGGCCGTCGTCCGCGGCGTCCGCCAGGCACTGGGCATCCGTCCCGTCTACAAGACCGTAGACACCTGTGCAGCTGAATTCGCGGCCTACACGCCGTACCACTACTCGGCATATGACGAGGAAGATGAAGTGGGCCTGCACGCCAAGCCCTCGGTGATCATTCTCGGTTCCGGGCCCAACCGCATCGGCCAAGGCATCGAGTTCGACTACTCCTGCGTCCACGCCTCCATGGCACTGCGCAAGGCCGGCTACGAGACCGTGATGGTCAACTGCAACCCGGAGACGGTCTCCACCGACTACGACATCTCCACCCGCCTCTACTTCGAACCCCTGACCCTCGAGGACGTGCTGGAGGTCATCGCGGCCGAGGAACGCACCGGCGGCGTCATGGGCGTCTTTGTCCAGTTGGGTGGCCAGACCCCGCTGAAGCTTGCCCAGCAGCTTGCTGACGCGGGCGTGCCGATCCTGGGCACCTCCCCGGAAGCGATTGACCTTGCCGAGCACCGCGGTGCCTTCGCCCGCGTCCTGGACGAAGCCGGCCTGACGTCCCCCAAGAACGGCACCGCCGTTTCCTTCGAGGACGCCAAGAAGATCGCCGACGAGATCGGCTACCCGGTGCTGGTCCGTCCGTCCTACGTCCTGGGCGGCCGCGGCATGGAGATCGTCTACGACGAGGCCAACCTCTCCCGCTACATCGCTAACGCCACGGAGATCACCACGGACCACCCCGTGCTGATCGACCGCTTCCTGGAGGACGCCGTCGAAATTGACGTGGACGCGCTCTTCGACGGAACGGACATGTACCTTGGCGGCATCATGGAGCACATCGAAGAAGCCGGTATCCACTCCGGTGACTCCGCTTGTGTCCTGCCTCCGATCACCCTGGGCAACAACGTGATCGAGCGGGTCCGGACCGCTACCCGCGCCATCGCCGAGGGCGTCGGCGTGCGCGGCCTCATCAACATCCAGTTCGCCCTGGCCTCCGACGTCCTGTACGTCCTGGAAGCCAACCCGCGTGCCTCCCGCACCGTCCCGTTCGTCTCCAAGGCAACGGGCGTGCAGATGGCCAAGGCTGCCGCGCTGATCGGCACCGGCGTGACCATCAACCAGCTCCGCAGCGCCTACAAGATGCTGCCGGAAACCGGCGATGGCTCCTCCCTGCCCCTGGATGCTCCGGTAGCCGTGAAGGAAGCCGTGCTGCCCTTCAGCCGCTTCCGTACGCCCGAGGGCAAGGTCGTGGACTCGCTGCTCGGCCCTGAAATGCGCTCGACCGGTGAAGTCATGGGCATCGACAAGCACTTCGATACCGCGTTCGCGAAGAGCCAGTCCGGTGCCAACAACGCCCTTCCCACCGAAGGCAAGATCTTCGTGTCGGTAGCCAACCGCGATAAGCGCTCGGTGATCATGGGCGTCAAGCGGCTCTCTGACCTCGGCTTCGAAATCGTCTCCACCGGCGGCACCGCGGACGTCCTGCGCCGCAACGGCATCCAGGCGACGCCGGTCCGCAAGGTGGCCGAGGGAAGCAGCGCAGAGGGCGAAGGCACCATCGCCGACCTCGTCATCGCGGGCGAAATCGACATGGTGTTCAACACCCCGTCCGGCGGCGAAGCCCGCAGCGACGGCTACGAACTCCGTGCGGCCGCAACATCCATCGGCATCCCGTGCATCACCACGGTGGCGGAGTTCAACGCCGCCGTGCAGGCCATCGAGGCACTCCGAACCTACGAGTGGTCCGTGACCAGCCTGCAGGAGCACGCCGCCAACCTGACCGCCTCTTTGGAAGCTGCACATGCCTGAGTCGTTCGGCTCCCGGCTGTCTGCGGCCATGGAAGCCCGGGGGCCGCTGTGCGTCGGCATCGATCCGCACCCGCAGTTGCTGGGCTCCTGGGGACTGAACGACGACGCCGCAGGACTGGAGCGTTTCTCGCTCACCGTGGTGGAGGCGGTGGCTTCCCTCGCTGCCGCGGTCAAGCCCCAAGTGGCGCTCTATGAGCGCCACGGGTCGGCCGGCATGGCCGTCCTGGAGCGGACCCTGGCCGCAGCAGCCGAAGCAGGCGTGCTCAGCATCGCCGATGCCAAGCGCGGGGATATCGGATCCACCATGGCGGCCTACGCCGATGCCTGGCTTCGTGACGGATCTTCCCTGGCCGCCGACTCGGTGACGCTGAGCCCGTACCTCGGTTTTGAGTCCCTGCGTCCGGCGTTGGACCTCGCTGCCGAACACGGCAGGGGAGTCTTTGTCCTGGCGCTGACGTCCAACCCTGAGGGCCGGAGCGTCCAGCACGTCGGCGGCGGGGATTCGGTGGCCCGCCGCATCGTGGCTGCAGCTGCCGCGGAGAACCAGCGCTACGAAGGGCCCTTGGGCTCGGTGGGCTTGGTTGTCGGCGCCACCATAGGTTCGGCCCTTGGCGATTTGGACATAGACCTCGGCCCGGTGCGTGGACCGATCCTCGCCCCGGGGCTCGGGGCCCAGGGGGCAACTCCGGCCGATCTGCGGGAGACCTTTGGACAGGCCTACCCGATGGTTTTGGCAACGTCCAGCCGTGGCATCCTGGCGGCGGGTCCGGACATGGCCGCGCTGCAGGCAGCCACACGGGAAACCCTGGGTGGCTTGCGCGGCTGACCCCCTGCAGGTAGGTTCAGCATCAGCCGCGTGATCGGTGTCACAATTCCGACTTGACGGGAGTTTGGCCATGGCCCTAAAAGAGCTGACACCACAAGAGCGTTCCGACGCCTTGGAGAAGGCTGCCAAAGCGCGGGCCACCCGTGCGGCAGCCAAGGAGCGGCTCAAGCGGGGTGAAGTCAGCATCGCCGAGCTCATCTCCTCGGGGACAACGGACGAGGCGATCGCACGCATGCGGGTGGTCGAACTCCTTGAAGCCCTTCCCGGCATCGGGCCGGTCCGCGCCGCGGCCATCATGGCTGAGATCGGGATTGCCGGATCACGGAGGATCAGGGGGCTGGGAATCCACCAGGCCCGCGCGCTGGTAGATTTTATTCAGACCCAGCAAAGCGTCTAAGCATCTTTCGAAGGAATCCGTGAGCACGAAACCTGGACTGACTGTCCTTGCAGGACCCACTGCCGTGGGCAAGGGAACCGTATCCACCTATATCAGGGACAACTATCCAGAGGTGTGGCTGTCTGTTTCAGCCACCACCCGTGCTCCACGGCCGGGCGAGAAGGACGGCGTCCACTACTTCTTCAAGACGGCCGAGGAGTTTGAATCCCTGGTGGCCGCCGGGGAGTTCCTGGAATGGGCCGTGGTGCACGGAAGGAACCGGTACGGGACACTTCGCAGTACCGTGGACGCCGCCATCGCCGAGGGCAGGTCGGTGCTGCTGGAGATCGATCTCCAGGGCGCCCGTCAGGTCAAGGAGGCTGTGCCGGAGGCAAAGTTCGTCTTCCTGGCGCCCCCGACGTGGGACGAAATGGTGCGCCGGCTTGTGGGCCGGGGCACTGAAACGGCCGAGGAACAGCAGCGCAGGCTGGAAACCGCTAAACTGGAACTTGCTGCTGAACCGGAGTTTGACCACACCGTCATTAATGACGACGTTCGCCGGGCAGCGGACGAGCTTGTTTCACTCATGGGGCTTACCCCGCACGAGCGCTAAGCGCTTGCACTTGTCGGCCCGCTAGAATTTGGAGATTTCGTGTCCACGAACCTTGAAGGCATCATCAACCCGCCGATCGATTCGCTGCTTGAGGCTGCCGATTCCAAGTACGGCCTGGTCATCTTCGGCGCCAAGCGTGCCCGCCAGATCAACGCCTACTACGCCCAGCTGCACGAGGGGCTGTTCGAGTACGTCGGTCCGCTGGTCGACACCAAGCTGAACGAGAAGTCGCTTTCCATCGCCCTGCGCGAGATCAATGAAGGCCTCCTGGTTTCGACCCCCATCGAGCCCACGGAATAAAGAAGCAGACTGCCTGTTGACGGAGGTCACGTGCGCATAGTCCTCGGAGTCGGGGGAGGGATCGCAGCCTACAAGGTTGCATCGCTCCTCCGGCTTTTTACTGAAGCCGGTCATCAAGTCACGGTCATTCCCACCGAGTCCGCCCTGCGGTTCGTAGGTGTCGCGACGTGGGAGGCGTTGTCCGGCAATCCTGTGAGCAACAGCGTTTTCGACGACGTCGAGAAGGTCAACCATGTGCGGTTGGGCCACGAGGCAGACCTCATTGTGATTGCCCCCGCCACTGCGGACCTCCTGGCGAAGGCAGCAACGGGCCAAGCCGGCGACCTCCTGACCAACACGCTGCTCATGGCGCACGGTCCGGTCCTGTTTGCCCCGGCGATGCATACGGAAATGTGGCAGCACGCGGCCACCCAGTCCAACGTGGCGACGCTGCGAAGCCGCGGGGTGACAGTACTGGATCCCGCAGTCGGCCGCCTCACCGGCGCTGATTCCGGCCCCGGGCGCCTGCCTGAGCCCGACGTCATTTTCGAGGCCGCGATCGCGTTGGCGGGAAGCGTTTCAGCCGTTGGTCCGGCGGACGGCGCCGGCCCTGGCCCGTTGGCCGGTAAAGTGGTGACCATCTCCGCAGGCGGCACACGGGAAGCGCTGGATCCTGTCCGCTTCCTGGGCAACCGGTCCTCGGGCAAGCAGGGAGCTGCCTTGGCCTCGGCAGCCCTGGCAGCAGGTGCAACCGTCCGGTTCCTCGCGGCCCACATGGACATCGAACCTCCGACCGGCGTCGAGCTGGTCCGCGTTGAGTCCGCCCTGGAGCTGCGTGAGGCAGCCCTGAAATCGGCAGTGGACTCCGACGTCGTTATTATGGCTGCCGCGGTAGCGGACTTCCGGCCGGCGGATATTTCGGACACCAAAATCAAGAAGGTCGACGGCGAAGAAGCGCCAGTCGTCCGCCTGGTCCGGAACCCCGACATCTTGCAGGAGCTCGTAGAAGCCCGCAATGCCGCGGACCGGCAGCAGCTGATCATCGGATTTGCCGCCGAAACAGGCGACGCCCAAGGCGATGTGCTGCAACATGCCACCGCCAAGCTGAAGCGAAAAGGGTGTGACCTCCTGGTGGTCAACCACGTGGGCGTTGGCAAGGTATTCGGCCAGGACGACAACTCCGTGGTCATCCTTTCCGGACATGGTGCCGAACCGCAAACGGCGTCCGGCTCGAAGGCCGACGTCGCCGCCGCCGTCGTGGACCGTGCCGCCGTCGAACTGTCCGCGGTCTTCCCCGCACCATAGCTCCCCGCAGGCGAGCCCTGCTGTGAAATTCTTAGCAAAGGGACACACGGCAAATGCCGTCGTCCCGCAACCCAGTAAGGTAGTCGAGTGACTTTACCGCTGCACCACCAAACGCATGGCCACCCGTCCAAGCTCCGGCTCTTCACCTCAGAGTCGGTCACTGAAGGGCACCCGGACAAAATCTGCGATCAAATCAGTGACGCCATCCTTGACGCGCTGCTGGCCGCCGATCCCGAATCCCGGGTGGCAGTGGAGACGATGGCTACCACCGGACTGGTGCATGTGGCCGGCGAGGTCACCACCGACGCCTACGTGGAAATTCCCCAGATTGTCCGCGAGACCATCCTTGGCATCGGCTACGATTCCTCGGCCAACGGCTTCGATGGTGCCCGATGTGGTGTGTCCGTTTCCATCGGCCAGCAGTCCAATGACATCGCGGGTGGCGTTTTCAACTCCCTGGAAGCCCGGGAGGGGCGCCAGGAAGATGATTACGACCTCCAAGGCGCCGGTGACCAGGGCATCATGTTCGGCTACGCCAGTGATGAAACTGCGTCCTACATGCCCACGCCCATCTGGCTTGCGCACCGCCTGTCCGAACGCCTCACCGAGGTCCGGAAAAGCGGCGAACTTGCGTACTTGCGGCCCGACGGCAAGACGCAGGTGACGGTAGGGTACGACGGCGACCGGCCGGTTTCGGTCGAAACCGTGGTCATCTCCAGCCAGCACGCCGAGGAGACAGGACTGGACCAATTGCGTGCGGACCTTGCCAGCCACGTGATCGAACCTGTGCTTGCGGCCTCCAACCTGGACCTTTCCCGGGCCACCAACATCCTCAACCCTGCGGGAGCCTTTGTTATCGGCGGACCCGTGGGAGATGCCGGGCTGACCGGCCGCAAGATCATTGTGGACACCTACGGCGGATTCGCCCGCCACGGCGGCGGCGCGTTCTCCGGCAAGGACCCGTCCAAGGTGGACCGCTCGGCAGCCTACGCGATGCGCTGGGTAGCGAAGAACGTCGTGGCGGCCGGCCTCGCCAAGCGGGCAGAGATCCAAATCGCCTACGCGATCGGCCAGGCCCGCCCGGTGGGTACGTACGTGGAAACGTTTGGAACGGAAACCGTTGATCCGGCCAGGATTGCGGAGGCAATCGACGAAATCTTCGACCTCCGTCCCCGGGCCATCATCGATGCCCTCGACCTCAAGCGGCCCATCTATGCCAAGACGGCCGCACACGGCCACTTCGGCAGGGAAGAGCCGGACTTCACGTGGGAACGCCTCGACCGCGTGGCCGACCTCAAGGAATTCTTCAACGCCTGACACCCGGCCGCGCACGTGCCGCCAGGTCCACATAATGTCAGTGGCTCATGATTGGCTTGAGCCAGAGATGCCCGTGGCGGGTTGATCCCGCTGCGGGCATCCTGCGTTCAGGCGGGGCTCAAAGCCAGTGTCCACTCTGTGATGGCGTTCCGAGAAGGAGGTGAAGTGCATGGCGGAGCATGATTCCCGGCCTGCCTTGGTGCAACCTTCGTTGTTGCAGGGTTTCCCTGCGAAGGCCCCCGTGAAAGGGCCGCCGCTGGCAGCAGCGGATCCCGTTGCCCGCGTAGTGCTCGAATCTCCGCTCCCGCATTTGGACCGGCCTTTCGACTACAGCGTGCCTGCTGAACTTGAAGGCGCAGCCCTCCCCGGCGTGCGGGTGAAGGTGAAGTTCAACGGGCAGGAACTCAGCGGATACATCACGGAGCGACGCCAAACCTCCGAGGCCGGGCAGGAGCTCAGCACCCTGCACAAGGTGGTGTCGCCGGTGCCCGTGCTGACGCCGGCCGTCCACGCCTTGGCCGCCGCGGTGGCCGCACGATACGCCGGAACTTTGAGTGATGTACTCCGCACGGCCATTCCGCCACGGGTGGCAAAGGTGGAGAAAGAAGCCCAGGCGGGCACCTCGCCTGAGCCTGTCTCCACATCTGGCGTTGGGCCCTATGTTGGGCCCGGCGTTGGGGCCGGGCCGGAGTGGAACGCGTACAGCAACGGCCCTGCCTTCCTCCACCACCTGGCCGGGGGCGGTGCGCCCAAAGCCGTCCTGACAGCGCTGCAGGGATACGGCCGGCACGGTTGGCCCGCCATGCTGGCCGCGGCCGTCGCCGCGGTCCGCAGCTCAGGCCGGGGCGCAGTCGTGGTGGTGCCCGACCGCCGGGACCTGGACCGGGTGGAAGCTGCCCTTGCCGCTGTCTTGCCTGAGGGTGATGTTGCCCGGCTGACAGCCGACGACGGCCAGACACCGCGCTACCGTAATTTCCTGCGGCTGCTGCGGGGTGAAGCGGGGGTTGCCGTTGGAACCCGCTCCGCTGCCTATGCGCCGGTGGCGAACTTGGGCCTTGTGGTCTGCTGGGATGACGGGGACGACCTCCACATTGATCAGCGCGCCCCTTACGCCCATACCCGGGAAGTCCTGCTTCTGCGCAGCGAGCAGGAGGGCGCCGCTTGCCTGCTCGCTTCGCACACGCGCAGCACGGAACTCCAACGGCTGGTGGACCTGCGCTGGGCGGTGGCCGTCGAGGCCCCGCGCACTGTCATCCGGTCAACCGTGCCCAGGGTCGTGAACACCGCGGACAGCTTCGAACAGGAACGGGATCCGCTCGCACGTATTGCACGTTTGCCCGGTGCTGCTTGGCGTGCCGCCAAAGCGGGCCTGGAACGGGGCCCGGTCCTGGTCCAGGTGGCACGGGCCGGGTACGCACCGTCACTGGTGTGCGAAACATGCCGTGAGCCTGCCAGGTGCAATGCCTGTCAGGGGCCCCTTGCCATGGCAGGCGGGTCAGCGATGCCGGCTTGCCGGTGGTGTTCCACTCCGGCGCCCCAGTGGCGTTGCAGTCATTGCACGGGGACCCGGCTGCGGCGTGGCGCCACCGGGGTCATCAGGACCGCCGAGGAACTGGGCCGGGCATTCCCCGGCCATGCTGTGGTCACCTCGTCGGGGGAGCACGTCAAGGCCGGTGTGCCGGACGCTCCTGCACTGGTGGTTGCCACGGTTGGTGCCGAACCAGTGGCCGACGGCGGTTATGCCGCCTGTTTGCTGCTGGACGGAAACTCCTTGCTTCGCCGCGAAAACCTGCGTGCCGGTGAAGACACTGTGCGCCGTTGGTTCAACGCCGCAGCGTTGGTCAGGCCGGCCCGCGAGGGCGGCCTCGTGGTTGTCACGGCGGACGACACCACAGCTACTGGAGCGTTGGTGCGGTGGGACGCGCCCGGTTACGCCTCGCGGGAACTGGAACTCCGGAAGGAACTGCAGCTCCCGCCAGCTGTCCGGGTGGCTTCCGTCACGGGTCCCCGGGCCGACGTCGGGCACTTTTCCGATGCTTTGGACGCATTCCTCGGCCAGTCCGGCCAGCCTAAGCTGCGGAGTGTAGGCCCGGCTCCCTTGGCGATGTCCGGGAGCCACCCCGCCGGCCCCGCAGGGGAGGACGGCCCTGCAGGGGAGGACGGCCCTGCAGCGGAGGACAGGGACGTCCGTACGCTGTACTTCATTCCCTACGCCGAGGCCGCCAACGCCACCCAGGCCATGCGGGCCGTGAAGGCGGCCAACGCGGCCAAGCGGGTGGCCGGTCCGGTCCAACTGCGTTTGGACGGCGTGGACGTTCTCTGATTGGCTACAGCAGGGTGCCCGTGGGGAGCGTCAGTATCTCGGCACCCGAATCCGTGATGGCAATGGTGTGTTCGCTGTGGGCGGTCAGGCACCCGGTAGCACTCCGGAGCGTCCAGCCGTCTGCGTCCGTGACCAGCTTGGCGGTGTCTTCCATGACCCAAGGCTCCAAGGCGAGCAGCAGCCCCGGCCTGAGTTCGTAACCGCGCCCGGGCCTGCCGGTGTTGGGAACGTGCGGGTCCTGGTGCATGGTGGAACCGATGCCGTGCCCGCCGAACTCCACGTTGACGGGGTAGCCGGCAGCACCCAGGACCGAACCTATGGCATGGGAGATGTCTCCGATGCGGGCGCCGGGGACCGCCGCAGCTATGCCGGCACTGAGTGCCCGTTCGGTGGCCTCAATCATGGCAACCCCTGACGGCGGGGCTGATTCGCCCACCACGAAGGTGATGGCGGAGTCGGCGGCTACTCCGTTTTTCAGCACGGCCAGGTCCAGGGTCAGCAGGTCACCGTCCGCCAGTTGGTAATCGTGGGGGAGGCCGTGGAGCACAGCATCGTTGACACCCGTGCAGATGTAATGCCCAAAGGGACCCCGTCCAAAGGAGGGCGCGTAGTCGACGTAACACGATTCGGCGCCGGCCTTGAGGATCATCTCCTTGGTCCAGCGGTCGATGTCCAGCAAGTTGGTGCCGACCGTGGTCCGGCTCTTCAGGGTGTAGAGGATATCGGCCACCAAGGCGCCGGTTACCCTGGCTTTGGCAACTTCTGCGGGGCTCAGGATCTCGATCATCGGGCGTCCTTCCTGGGGGAGGTGCGGCGTTTGCGGGAGCGCAGGGCAATGGCTTCTTCGGCTGCAGCCAGAAGCTGGCGTGCAGAGACGTCCCAGTCAAAGTCGGCGGCACGTTCCACGGACCTGAGTGAGCGCCGCTGCCAAGCTCCGGGCTCGTCCAAAGCGGTTACGGCGGCCGCGAATTCCGACGGTGATTCCGGATGGACGAAGCTCACGGCGTCGGCGCCCACTTCACGGAAAATCGGGATGTCACTGGCAATCACCGGAGTACCCACAGCCATCGCCTCCACCAAGGGAAGCCCGTACCCTTCGGCCCGGGACAGGCTGATGAGGGCCGTGGACCGCCTCAGTAGATCCTCGTATTCGTCGTCGGTGACCCCGTTGTGGAATTCCACTTTGGCGCCGTCCGGTATCAGGGCCTCCAGTTCGGCCCGGCGTCCGGGGGTAATGCGGCTCAACAAATGCAGGGTGTAGTCCGGCAGGCCGGCCATGCCGCGGATCATCGTTTCCACGTTCTTGTACGGCATGAACGAGCCCATGTACACGAGCGATTTGTCAGCGCCGTCCGCCGGATTCCGGGGTGTTTGGCCGCCCTGCGGGGCGTTGGCCACGATGCGGACCGGCCTGTTGGTCAGCCGGTACTTTGCCATCAGCGCTTCGGTGGTGCGGCTGATGGTCGCCACGACGTCCGCGCGGTTCAACAGCATCCGCTGCGGCCAGAACGCCTTGTGGTAGAGACGCCACAGCAGACGCACGGGTGCGGGAAGGAACCCCGGGGGAGCGGGGTGTTCGTAGTAGATCAGGTCATGCAGCGTCAGGATCAAGCCGTACCGCCTGCCCCACGTGCCCATGGTCTGCATGGGGCACACCACGACGTCCGCGCCCAAGGGATTGACCTTGCCCGCCACGAACAGCTCCATGGGGGACAGCGGGCTGTTGATCATGACGTAGGGAACATCGGGAAGCAGTGCGAGTTGCCGCTGGTCGCTGATGAGCATGGTGACATCGGCGATTTTGGAGACCGCGGCGATCAGGCTGGAGCCGTACCGGCTGATGCCGTCATGGTGCTCTGTCCTGGTGAAGCGGGCATCAAAAACGATTTTCACGCGGGATTGTCCTTCAGGAAGTCGCGGATGGCGGCGGCGGCCGGGGCGGGGGTTTCGTAGTGGATAAGATGCCCGACGCCGGGAATCACTTCCAGCCTCGCATCCGGCAGGAGCGCCATCAGTTTGTATTGGTCCGGCAGCGTGGCGATCTCGTCTTTCTCACCGGCGATCAGGAGGACCGGCAGGTTGAGCCGCTCTGCGACGTCCCCGACTGTCCCGGAGACCGATGCTTTGAATGACTCCAGGAGGCTCTCCCTGTTGGCGAAGGCACTGAAGTATGCGTCGTGCTGGCCGTGGATGAAGCGGCGGAGCTGTTTGTCCTTCGTCTTTGCCATGGTCACGCTCATGACACGCACCACCACCCGGTTGCGGAGGAGGGCGAGTCCCGGAGCCTTGGGCAGGCGTGCAGCAGCCCAGTAGTAGAAGACTGCCAGCTTGGTCATCAAGCCTTTGGGACCCTCCAGTGCCGGCGAAGCTATGGGGTTGACCAGGATGAGCGGGTTGACGGCGCCCGGGTGGTCGGCTGCGAAGTGGCTGGCCACGATGGATCCGAAGGAGTGGCCAAGGAGGACGGTGTCCGGGCCCAGCCCGAGGGCCTCCATGAAGTGCTTGATGAACATCCCATAGCGCGCTACGGAGTGTTCATCGCCAACAACGGGCTCCGAGCTGCCGAATGCCGGCAGGTCCGGCATGATCAGCCTCATATCGGGAAGTTGGTCCGCCACCCGCAGGAGTCCGTGATGGTCCCCGCGGAAGCCGTGGATGACAAGGATTGTCCTCGCGTTCTCCTTCGCCTCCACAGGCTCATAGGTCCAGTACGCTACGTTGCTTCCATCGACGTCGATGGTTGCGGCAGAGGTCCGTCCCGGCAGGGACTTGCTGAAGAATTCGACCGGGGCCTGTGCACCTTCAGGGGTGTGCGCGGTGTCCACATTTTCCATTCAGTCGTTCCTAGTTCACGGTGTCCGGATGCGAGCCTGTCCGGTGATGTCTTTCGAGGGCGGCCATGCCGTCCATGTCGTCCTGGTCCAACTCGAAATCGAAAACTGCAAAGTTCTCCTTGATGCGCCCGGCCGAACTTGCCTTGGGGATCACCAGGTTACCCAGCTGGAGGTGCCACCGGATGATGACCTGCGCCGGGGTGCGCCGGTGCTTGTCGGCCAGCTCTGCAATGGCCGGGTCGGCCAGGACCTGTCCACGGCCGAGGGGGCTCCAGGCCTCGGTGCGGATTCCCAGCTGTTTATGCAGGGTGCGGAGCCTGGCCTGCTGCAACCACGGGTGAAGCTCGATCTGATTAACCGCAGGAACGACCTCCGCTGATTCCATCAGCCGTGCCAAGTGCTCCGGCTGGAAGTTCGAAACGCCGATTGCCCGGACTTTTCCTTCGCGGTAAAGGGTCTCGAGCGCCTTGTAGGTCTCAGTGAAAAGACCGCGGCGGGCGCAGGGCCAGTGGATGAGGTAGAGATCCACGTAGTCAAGGCCCAGATTGGCGATGGAGGTGTCGAAGGCGCGCAGGGTGGCGTCATATCCCTGGTCATCGTTCCACACCTTGGTGGTAACAAAGACGTCCTCCCGGGCCAGGGCATGAACCGCCTCACCGGAACCACCTGTCCCGACGTTCGCCTCGTTGGCATCGCCGATGGCCCCGCCGATCGCGCGTCCGACGCCGACTTCGTTGCCGTACATGGCCGCGGTGTCGAAGCGACGGTAGCCTTCCCCCAGTGCGGTGCTGACCAGGGACTCGGCGTCCTTCGGGGGAACTTTATACAACCCGTATCCCACGGAGTCCATCATCACGCCGTTGTTCAAGCTCTGCCGCGCCGGGATTCTCATGACAACGACTCTACCTATTACCGGCAGGAATACCCGCTGGCTGGCCGGTAAAGCTGACCAGGCGGCGGGCCGAGGCTTCGTCAAGGATCAGGTCCGTGGCCAGGCCCGCGGCCAATGCGCCTTGGAGGCCGTTGATCTTGGAAGCTCCGGACACCACGCAGATCCGGCGACGCACTTGGCGAAGCTGGTCGTGGGTAGGACCTGTTGACCGCTCGTTCAGGGTGATGCCGTCCGAGGAGCCATCGCTCCGGAAGAAGACAGTGGCCACGTCGCCAACGACGTCATCAGCAGCCAGTTCAGCAAGGTCTTGTTCGTCGAGGTAGCCGCCGGCATACACGTGACTGGGATAATCCGAATCCACGGATCCCACGCCGAAGATGGCAATGCTCATCCTCGCCTGCAGGTCCAGGATGCGTTGGACGCTGCGTTCATTCCACATGGCCGTCTTGGTGGCGGCGTGGTCGAAGAAGGCAGGAACCGGAAACTGCTCCACCCGCGCCCCGTAGGCATTGCCGAAACGGCGCATGATGTCGCTGGCATAGGTGATGCCGGTGGTCTGCATGTTTCCCGCACCGTTCAACTGGACCACGATGCTGTCGTGGGTGACTTTCCGGGTCAAGTGCCGGCTGACCGCACTGAGGGTGGCACCCCATGCCACCCCGATGATCGCGTTCGAATCCACCAACGGCCCGATCGTCCTGGCGGCCTGCATTGCCACCCGGTCAAGGGTTTCGGCTTCGTTCAGCGTGTCCAGCACGGGAACCACATGGACATCGACGCCGAACCGGTCCCGGATCTGGCCTTCCAACTCCGGCGCCGTATCGAACGGGCTGCGGATCTGCACCTGTACCAGCCCGGTTTCGCGTGCCGATGACAGCAGCCTCGAGACCGTGGACCGCGAGGTTCTCAGCTCCCGGGCAATGGCGTCCATGGTCAGGTCCTGCAAGTAATACATTTGTGCGGCCCGAAGCGCATCCGAGTGACGTGATCGTCCCATCTCATTTCCTTGCTGCACGTTTGTGCAAATAGCTTGACTCCATTTTCCACCTTCGCCAGATTAGTGGTGACAGGTGCCGTGACAAAAAGTTGCGCACAAGCCAAGCCCAAGGGAGCAGTTTTGGGACACAACAGGAATTCCGGCCAGTCAGTTGGAACACAGCGACGTGGATCTGCGGCGGCCTTGCAGGAACGGCCGTCAGCGCAGGTCCTCATCATCGGTGGTGGGATCAACGGCGTCGGGACTTTCCGTGATCTGGCACTCCAAGGCGTGGATGTGGCCCTCGTGGAGCGTGGCGACTACTGCCAGGGCGCCAGCGGCGCCTCGTCGCACATGATCCATGGCGGGATCCGCTACCTCGAGAACGGTGAGTTCCGGTTGGTCAAGGAATCTGTCGTGGAGCGGAACCGGTTGCTTCGCATCGCGCCGCACTACGTCAAGCCTTTGCAGACCACCATCCCCATCTTCAGCACGTTCTCCGGAATCCTGGCTGCACCTGTCCGCTTCCTCACCCACAAGCAGGGCAAGCCGAAGGAGCGCGGTGCTTTCCTCATCAAGCTCGGCTTGACCATGTACGACTTCTTCTCCCGTGACGGCGGCACCGTACCGCGCCACCAGTTCCTCGGGCGTGACAAGGCGCTGGCTGAGCTGCCGCGGCTCCGCCAGGACATCAAGTACTCGGCCACCTACTTTGACGCATCGGTCCACAATCCCGAGCGCCTTACCCTTGACGTGCTGCAGGACGGCGAAAAGGCCGGCCTTTCCTCCGGCAAACAGCAGGGCGGAACAGCGAGGGCCAGCAACTACGTCTCGCTTGCAGGCATGGGCCCACACGGCGCCAGGCTCCGGGATGAGCTCTCCGGCGAAGAGTTCGATTTCCAGGCTGACGTCATCGTCAACACGACCGGCGCTTGGGTGGACCTCACCAACCAGGCCATGGGTGCTGCCAGCCGTTTCATGGGCGGTACCAAGGGATCCCACATCGTCCTGGACCATCCTGAGCTCCTGGAAGCCTGCAACGGCCGGGAAATCTTCTTTGAGCACACCGACGGCCGCATTGTCCTGATCTACCCCATGGGCGACCGCGTCCTGGTAGGCACCACCGACGTTGACGCGGACATGGGCGAAGACGCAGTATGCACCGACGCCGAGGTGGACTACTTCTTCGACCTGGTGGGGCATGTGTTCCCGACCATTTCCGTGAACCGCGACCACATCGTCTACAGCTTCTCGGGGGTGCGGCCACTACCGCGGCACGATGAAACGCAGCCCGGCTTCGTGTCCAGGGACTACAGGATCGAACGGAGCGTCCGCACCGGCGATGCCGCAGTGGCCACGCCAGGCGGCAAGGCCGCCGTCGTACTCAGCCTGGTTGGCGGCAAGTGGACTACCTTCCGCGCGCTGGCCGAACACATGACCAACGACGTCCTCCGCGAACTGGGACTGGCACGCAAGATCTCGACGGCGAAGCTCCCCATCGGCGGTGGCGCCGGCTATCCGGCAACGGCCGAAGGCGAGCAGGAGTGGATCAAGAAGCACATGGGACCCGGGCTCGACGCCGGCCGGGTGGAAGGCCTGCTGACCCGCTACGGCACCCGTGCCGAGGACGTCATCGCCTACCTCAAGGCCGGAAATGACGCTCCGCTGCGTTCAACCCGGGAGCTGAGCGTCCGCGAACTCGAATTCATGGCACAGAACGAGCAGGTTGGCCACTTGGTGGATGTGCTCATCCGACGCACTTCCCTGGCGTTCCGGGGGCTGGTCACGGGTGAGCTGCTCAATGAGCTCGCCGCGGTGCTGGCCGGTCCCATGGGATGGGATGAAGCGGCCCAACAAAGCGAAGTACGCCATGCACAGGAGGTCCTGCAGCGTTACCACAGGGTCAACGTACACAGCTTGGTGGACTAAACCCACCATCGGAACGGCACCGGCGACGGTGCCGTTCCAACAGCCTCTTCAACCCGCGAGGAGGCTGACAACAGAAAAATGAGGAGTCAAAGATGTCTCTTGGAATTGTTTTCCTTTCCGAAGTATTCGGAACCATGATGCTGACCCTTCTGGGTTGCGGCGTCGTGGCCAACGTTGCACTCAAAGGCACCAAGGGCAACAACGCTGGATTCTTGATGGTGACGTGGGGCTGGGGTATTGCGGTCTTCGCGGGCGTCTTCGTGGCTGCAAAGTCCGGCGCGCACCTGAACCCTGCAGTCACCCTCGGCCTGCTGGTCAATGGGAAGGGCGAATACGCGCCCGACGTCGCTGTGACCTTCGGTTCCACGCTGACCTACTTCGGCGGCGAACTGCTGGGCGCCTTCCTCGGCGCTGTTGTGTGCTGGCTGGCTTACAAGCAGCACTTCGATGCCGAACCGCTGGCTGCCAACAAGCTGGGCACCTTCTCCACCGGGCCGGCTATCCGCTCCACCCCGTGGAACCTGATCACTGAGATCATCGGCACGTTCGTCCTCGTCTTCGTCATCCTGACCTTCGGCGGCACCCCGTCCGGCCTGGGGCCGTTGGCCGTAGCACTTTTGGTCGTCGGTATCGGTGTATCACTCGGTGGTCCCACGGGCTACGCCATCAACCCGGCCCGTGACCTTGGACCCCGCATCGCGCACGCAATCCTTCCGATCAAGGGCAAGGGCACCAGCGACTGGGCGTATTCGTGGATTCCCGTCGTCGGGCCGCTGGTTGGTGGCGGGCTGGCAGGGCTCGTGGCGCTCTGGGTCCCCGACATCATGCCCGCGATCGCCGGCTAACAATCCGTTCCACACAAGGCTAGAACCCCCTATCAAACAAGAACCAAGACAAGGACGTCACCATGAACCAATACGTCATCGCCATTGACCAGGGCACCACCAGCACCCGCGCCATCGTCTTCGACCACTCCGGCAGCATCGTGTCGTCCGGGCAGATGGAGCACGAGCAGATTTTCCCGCAGGCCGGCTGGGTGGAGCATGACGCCGCTGAAATCTGGAACAACACCCGCGAGGTCATCGGCTCGGCCCTGTCCAAGGCGAACCTGACCCGGCACGACATCGCGGCCGTGGGCATCACCAACCAGCGCGAAACCGCGGTCGTCTGGGACAAGAACACTGGTGAGCCCGTCTACAACGCCATCGTCTGGCAGGACACCCGCACGCAGCCGATCGTGGACGAGCTCGCCAAGGACGGCGGGGGAGACCGCTTCAAACAGAAAGTCGGCCTGCCCCTGGCAACGTACTTCTCCGGCACCAAGATCAAATGGATCCTGGACAACGTCGACGGTGCCCGTGAACGCGCGGAGGCCGGCGACCTGCTGTTCGGCAACACGGACGCATGGGTCCTGTGGAACCTGACCGGCGGCACCGACGGCGGCGTGCACGTCACGGACGTCACCAACGCTTCACGCACGCTTTTCATGGACCTCGAAACGCTGCAATGGGACCAGGAAATCCTGGATATCTTCGGCGTTCCGGCATCCATGATGCCGGCCATCAAGTCCTCCTCCGAGGTCTACGGCCACGTCCACACGTCGCAGTTGCTTCGCGAAACTCCCGTGGCCGGCATCCTCGGTGACCAGCAGGCGGCCACCTTCGGCCAAGCGGCGTTCCAGGCCGGCGAGGCGAAGAATACCTACGGCACCGGTTGCTTCCTCATCTTCAACACGGGTGAGGAAATCGTCCACTCCAAGAACGGGCTGCTCACCACGCTCGGTTACAAGCTTGGCGACCAGAAGCCGCACTATGCGCTGGAAGGTTCCATTGCGGTGACCGGTTCGCTGATCCAGTGGCTGCGCGACAACCTCGGCATGATCAGCTCCGCGCCGCAGGTCGAGGAACTGGCCGCCGCTGTGGAGGACAACGGCGGCGTCTACATTGTTCCTGCGTTCTCGGGCCTCTTCGCGCCGTACTGGCGTGCTGATGCCCGGGGTGCCATCGTGGGCCTGACCCGTTACGCCAACAAGGGCCACATCGCCCGTGCCGCGCTGGAGGCTACGGCTTTCCAGACCCGCGAGGTGCTGGACGCCGTCAACGCAGACTCGGGCGTACCGCTCACCGAGCTGAAGGTCGACGGCGGCATGGTCGCCAACGATGCCCTGATGCAGTTCCAGGCGGATATCCTCGGTGTCCCCGTGGTACGGCCGAAGGTCATCGAGACTACGGCCCTGGGTGCTGCCTACGCCGCCGGCCTGGCAGTCGGTTTCTGGAACGACCTCGGCGAGCTCAGTGCCAACTGGGGCGAGGACAAGCGCTGGGAACCGCAGATGGACAAGGCAGAGCAGGAGAGGCAGTTGCGGCTGTGGAAGAAGGCAGTCACCAAGTCGATGGATTGGGTCGACGAGGACGTTAAGTAAGTAGTACGGAAAGGGGCCGGCAACTACCGCCCGCCGGCTTCGCGGTGCCCACCACACCATGGAGGCAGTCACCGGCCCCTTTCCTGCGAGCCCGCCGTCGCCGCACCAACCGCAGTGGCTTGGTGCGGTAAGGTATGTGTATGCGTGCGAACCTTCTGCTTAGTTAGCCGCCCGGCAGTTACCAGCCGAGCGGCCGCCCCTCCTTTGCTGAGGGGCTTTTGTGTGTCCGGGGCATTTCGGTCCCGGTGCGAGTAACAGCAGCAGGGGACTATTCCGCCATCAAGAACAGAAGAGGGCAGCAGTGAGCGTTCAGCCGGAGACAGAGACCGGAACAGCACAGACAGCCGCAGCCGCGGCGCCTGAAGAAGGCGTCTACAGCTTCGCTGCGATGGAAGCCAAGTGGCCGCAGGTCTGGGAAGACCTCAAGGTGTTCACTCCGGCCGATGACGGCTCCAAGGAACGCCGCTATGTGCTGGACATGTTCCCGTACCCTTCCGGCGACCTTCACATGGGGCATGCTGAGGCGTTTGCGATGGGTGACGTTGTTGCCCGCTACCTGCGTCAAAAGGGCTTCGACGTCCTGCACCCCATCGGCTGGGACTCCTTCGGGCTGCCGGCGGAAAACGCCGCGATCAAGCGCAACGCCCACCCCAGCGAGTGGACCTACGCGAACATCGACACCCAGGCCGCGTCCTTCAAGAGGTACGCCATCTCCGCGGACTGGTCGCGTCGCCTGCACACCTCCGATCCTGAGTACTACCGCTGGACGCAATGGCTGTTCAAGCGTTTCTACGAGCGTGGTCTGGCCTACCGTAAGGACTCGCCGGTCAACTGGTGCCCGAAGGACCTGACCGTCCTGGCGAACGAACAGGTTGTCAACGGAGCCTGTGAGCGCTGCGGTACCGCCGTGACCAAGAAGTCGCTGAACCAGTGGTACTTCAAGATCACCGACTACGCCGACCGCCTGCTCGAGGACATGGACCAGCTCCAAGGCCACTGGCCCGAGCGCGTCCTGGCGATGCAGCGTAACTGGATCGGACGTTCCGAAGGCGCACACGTCCGCTTCGTCATTGAGGCTGCGGACAGCCGCCCGGAACGCGAAGTCACGGTCTTCACCACCCGCCCGGACACCCTGTACGGGGCAACGTTCTTCGTTGTGGCTGCAGACGCCCACCTCGCCCTGGACCTGGTCACCCCTGAGCAGCACGACGAACTCATGGCTTACCGCGAGAAGGTCAAGGCGCTCTCGGAAATCGAACGCCAGTCCACCGAGCGCGAAAAGACCGGCGTGTTCACGGGCCGTTACGCGATCAACCCGCTGAACGGCGAAAAGCTTCCCGTGTGGGCCGCCGACTACGTCCTGGCGGATTACGGCACCGGTGCCATCATGGCCGTCCCTGCCCACGACCAGCGCGACCTCGACTTCGCCAAGGCCTTCAACCTGCCGGTGCGCGCAGTCCTGGACACCGGCGAGGACGATCCCGCCGAAACCGGCATCGCGACGGCCGGCGAGGGGACGCTGAAGAACTCCGGCGACCTTGACGGCCTCAGCAAGGCCGAAGCAATTCCCGCGGCCATCGAGGTCCTGGAGAAACTGGGTACCGGCGAGAAATTCGTCAACTTCCGCCTGCGTGACTGGCTGTTGAGCCGCCAGCGTTTCTGGGGCACGCCCATCCCGATCATCCATTGCGGTGAGTGCGGCGAGGTGCCCGTTCCGGACGATCAGCTTCCCGTCACCCTGCCTTCGGATCTCCGCGGCGAGGCACTGGCGCCGAAGGGCACCTCGCCCTTGGCCGCCGCCGTCGAATGGGTCAACGTCGAATGCCCCAACTGCGGCCGCGCAGCCCAGCGGGATACGGACACCATGGACACGTTCGTCGATTCCTCGTGGTACTTCCTGCGTTTCGTGTCTCCGGATTACACCGAAGGTCCGTTCGATCCCGCAAAGATCAACGACTGGATGCCCGTCGGTCAGTATGTGGGCGGCGTGGAGCACGCGATCCTGCACCTGCTCTACGCCCGCTTCTTCACCAAGGTCATCAAGGACATGGGCCTGATTGAAACCAACGAGCCATTCAGCGCCTTGCTCAACCAGGGCCAGGTGCTCAACGGCGGCAAAGCCATGAGCAAGTCCCTCGGCAACGGCGTGGACCTGGGCGAACAGCTGGACAAGTTCGGCGTGGACGCCGTCCGGCTCACCATGGTGTTCGCCTCCCCACCGGAAGACGACGTCGACTGGGCTGACGTTTCACCGTCCGGCTCGGGCAAGTTCCTGGCACGCGCCTGGCGCCTTGGCCAGGACGTCACCAGCGAGCCCGGAACGGATCCCGCCACCGGTGACCGGGCCCTGCGCACTGTCACGCACAAGACCATCGCTGACGCTGCCGAGCTGCTGGACAACAACAAATTCAACGTTGTGGTGGCCCGCCTCATGGAGTTGGTCAACGCCACCCGGAAGACCATCGACTCCGGCGCAGGCGGAGCCGACCCCGCTGTCCGCGAAGCCGTGGAAGCGGTGGCAGTGATCCTGAGCCTCTTTGCCCCGTACACGGCAGAGGACCTGTGGAGCGCCCTCGGGCACCCCGCCTCGGTAGCCAACGCCGGATGGCCCAAGCATGACGATGCGCTCCTCGTCCAGGAAACCGTGACTGCCGTGGTGCAGGTCCAGGGCAAGGTACGCGACCGCCTCGAAGTTTCTCCGGACATCTCCGAGGATGAACTCCGGGAGTTGGCGTTGGCTTCTGAAAACGTCCAGCGTGCAATGGACGGCCGTGGCATCCGCACGGTCATCGTCAGGGCGCCTAAACTGGTGAACATCGTTCCGGCCTGACAATCGTTCAGGTTTTTGGACATTGCGGCCGCCGGCTCCGATTGCCGGCGGCCGCGCACCGTTAAAAGGAGGTCCGGGTGCCGGATCGAGAACCGCCCGCCTGGATGTGGCTGAAAGAGCGCCTCTCCCGCCTGCGGCTGCCTACTGTGCCTGTGCCGGTCGCGCAAGACCCGGGTGCCGCCGTCGTGCGCACAGCAGTGGTGACTGATTCCGCGGCGGCACTGCCGGCGGACTGGGTTTCCGCGTTTGCCGCCGATGGCCGCCTCGCCGTGGTCCCCATGCCGGTGATGGTGGGGGAGGAGATCTACGGTGAGGGTGAGGACGACATCATGCAGACCCTCGCGGTCGCCCTCGCCTCCGGATCCCCGGTGAAAACATCCCGGCCTTCGCCCGGCCAGTTTGAGCAAGCCTATGCGGCCGCCAAGCGACGTGGCTTTGAAGCCGTGGTGTCGGTGCACATCTCCGCCGAACTCTCCGGCACGGTAGACGCCGCCCGGCTTGCGGCCGAACGGGTGGACATCCCCGTCGAGGTGCTGGACTCCCGGACCGTCGGCATGGCACAGGGCATGGGAGTGCAAAGTGCCGTTGTTGCTGCCGCTGCCGGTCAGTCGGCCGAGGAGGTGCGCGCGTTCGCTGAACGGCGCCTGGAGCGCACACGGGTCTATTTCTACGTTCCCAGCCTCGAACAACTGCGGCGTGGCGGCCGCATTGGGGCCGCGGCGTCCCTGCTGGGGACGGTCTTCTCCATCAAACCGATCCTGGCGGTCGACGACGGCAGGATCGTTCCGCTGGAAAAGGTGAGGTCCGCGGTCCGGGCTGTAGCCCGGCTCGAGGAAATCGTGGCCGCGGATATTGCCACACGACCGACCGGTCAGGCCAGGTTGGCGGTGCATCACTTCGGAAACCCCGGGGAAGCGGAGTCCTTGGCGGCGCGGCTTGCCGAAAGATGCCCCGAATGCCCGCCTGCGCAGATCAGTTCCCTGCCGGCTGTCCTCGCGGCACACGCCGGCCTGGGGGTCCTGGCCGTCATTGTGGGAGAGAGCAGTACGCCCGGCAACTGATGGGTTTTCCACATAGCCTGATACGCCCAGCAGGGGAGTGCTGAGCCGACCCTAGGCTTGCTGTATGCCACGCCGGAAAAGGGACGCGTCCACGGACGCTGCAGCCGAGGCATTCCGGCACCGGCTCTCCCGGCACGTCGGGCCGGGAACCAGCGACGAGGCCCCGCCGGGTACGCGCGGCGAGGCCCTGTTGACCTTTGCGGAGCCTGACTCGGAGGGCCCCGGAGAAGAGTCGGCCCCGCCGTCCCGGATACGGTTCCGCACCTCGCGGCGGGTGGCGCTCCTGGTTGCCGGCGCCTGCCTGATGTTGCTCGTCGTGCTGATGTGGCAGGCCTCGGCAGAACGGACCACCAGCACGCCCCTTGAATCAGCTGGAAGCATCACGGACGGCGCCGGACAGCCCGTGGCAGATGAAAACGCTGCGCCCACCACGGCGCCCGCGGGTGGGGGCCCCAAGGTCACCGTGCATGTCGCCGGAGCCGTCAACAGGCCAGGAGTCGTGTCCTTGCCTGAGGGAAGCCGGGTGTTCGAAGCCCTGGCGGCGGCAGGGGGAGCCACGCCCGAGGCTGCCACGGACGCTCTGAACCTTGCGGAGCTGGTTGCCGACGGCGCGAAAATTACGGTACCGGTGGCAGGGGCCGTGTCCCACATCCCCGAATCTGCGGTGGGGTCCCGTAGTGCTTCCGGCGGCGGCGGTTCCAACAGCGACGGCTCCGGCAGCGACGGTTCCGGCGCGTCAGGTGGCAAGATCAACGTCAACACGGCGTCGGTGGAAGAACTCTCCACCCTTCCGCGCGTTGGGCCGGTCATGGCGCAACGGATCGTCGCGTGGCGGAAAGACCACGGACCGTTCCTGTCCGTTGATGACCTGGACGCCGTGGACGGTATTGGTCCCAAGCTGATGGAGTCACTGCGGCCCCTTGTGACGGTGCGAGGTGGCTGAGAGTAGCGACCACGGCGATGACGGGCGCCTCGACGTTCGCCTGGTTCCGGCTGTCATCGTGGTCTGGGCGACCGCGCTGGCCGGGACCACCTTCCTGCGGGAATCGGGGGCCGCCCTCACGGCCTTGCTGTCGGCAGGGGCTGCTGCGTTGTTGCTGGCAGGTCCGGTTCGCAGGAAGGCCGGGGGAATGCGCGGGAAGCAAGCCGGCCGGGGCCGGTCGCTCCCCGTCACCCTCGCGGTTGCTTGCCTCCTTGGTGCTGCGGTTGCCCTCCACTGCACGGTGGACGCGGCAAAGCGTGAATCCGGGCCGTTGGCTGCTGCCGTCAGCGAGGGGAGCCCTGTGGTCATCCAAGTACGGGTGGCCGGGATTCCGGCGCCTGTTCCTGCGCCGGGTGGCAGCGGCGAGGGGCGTTGGATGGTGCAGGCTGAACTTGAGAACCTCACAGCGCACGGCAGCAAAGTCAGCGGAACCGCCACACTTACGGTCCTGGGGAATGATGCGTGGAAAGATGTCAGGCCGGGTCAATCCGTCAGGACAACGGGGATTCCCAAGGAGCCAAGGCCCGGAGAGCCCGATGCTGCCACGCTGTCAGCATCCACCGGTCCCACTCAGGTGGGTACGGCGTTTGATCCCAAGGAGTCGGCAGCCCGGGCAAGGGAACGGTTCAGCCAGTCCGCCGCGGAGTTGCTGGAACCGGACCCGGCGGGGCTGCTGCCGGGAATGGTGGTCGGGGACACCAGTACCCTGCCCGCGAGCCTGAAAGCAGCGATGGAAACCTGCGGGATGACACATTTAACGGCTGTAAGCGGTTCCAATTGCTCATTGATTTTGGCCGGCTTTATCCTGCTTGCCCGTTCGCTGCGGCTGTCACGGCCTCTGGCAGCCATAGCCGCTGTTCTGGGCCTGGCGGCATTTGTCCTCCTGGTGGGACCTGATCCGAGTGTTCTGCGGGCGTCAGTGATGGGCTTCGTGGGCCTGGTGGCCCTCACGACGGGCCAACGTGGGAGGTCATTGTCGTTCCTTTGCCTCGCGACCACCGCCCTTCTCTTGATCAGCCCGGGCCTGGCGGTCAGCTTCGGATTTCTTCTGTCCGTCCTTGCCACCTTGGGCATCGTGTTGCTGGCCCGGCGCCTGACGTCGTGGTTTCCCCCTTGGGTGCCCCGGTGGCTGGCGGCGGGAGTGTCCGTTCCGTTGTCCGCCCAGCTGGCGTGTGGGCCCGTGATCGTCCTCGTTCAACCGCAGCTGTCGCCGTACGCCCTCTCGGCAAATGTTGTGGCCGGAATTTTCGTGGCGCCAGTGACCATCCTCGGGACGTTGGCCGTCCCTGTTTCAGCACTGGTTCCGGGGCTGGCGCCCGTCCTCTTCTTCGTAGCCGGGAACGCCGCGGCCGCCGTAGCGGCAACAGCCCGGTACTTTGCCGGCCTGCCCGGTTCCGGTCTGCCATGGGCAGACGGCCCGGTGGGCGTCAGTGCCATGGTGCTCTTGTCGGCTCTTACCCTCTTGGGGACGTGGGCTGCGCTTCATCCGACCGGCGTCATGGTGGGTGTGCGTGGTCTTCATCAACGCCTTGTGCGGAGTCTGCAGGATCGGGAGGTGCGCAATGGTGCCCGCCCTGGCGGTTCCATCACGTTCCATAGGAAGCGCCGGAGCAAACATGGCAGACTTGAATCCTGCAAACATCCCTCCGGAAGGAACCCCCAGTGGCTGCTGCCCAAAATTCCCGGACCAAGAGCGAGGCCCGGGCCAAGGGCGCTGCGGCGAATAGCGTCGGCTGGCGTGACGCGTCGCCCGCCCCGGTAGTCCTCGTCACAGGGCCCGAGGAGTACTTGGGAATTCGTGCCATGGACCGTATCCGCGCCGAAGTGCGTTCGGCCACCCCGGATGTTGAGCTCACCAAACTCAATGCGGCTTCCTATGAGGCCGGTTCCTTGGCCATGACTGTCGCTCCGTCGCTTTTTGGCGAGGGGAAATTGGTGGAGGTGGAGGGCCTGGAATCCATGAACGACGCTTTCCTGGCCGATGCCATCAAGTACCTTGCACAGCCGGAAGATGATGTGGTCCTGGTCCTTCGCCATGCCGGCGGAGTCCGGGGGAAGAAGCTCCTGGATGCCGTTAAGGCGGGGGGCTGGCCGGTCGTCGATTGCCAGCCCCTGAAGAAGGACGCGGACAAGACGTCCTTCGTGGTTGCAGAGTTCAAGGCGTCCGGGCGGAGGATCCAGGGTGACGCGGTCCAGGCATTGGTCAACGCCGTGGGAGCCAACCTCTCCGAGCTTGCCGCGGCATGCAGCCAATTGATCGCTGACGCCACCACGGCCGTCACCGCTGAGACGGTGGATCGCTATTACGGGGGCCGGGTGGAGGCCACGGCCTTCAAGGTTGCAGACGCGGCTATGAGTGGGAACGGACCACTGGCCCTCTCCACCCTCCGTCACGCGTTGTCCACCGGCGTGGACCCGGTTCCCTTGGTGGCAGCGCTGGCGGCGAAGCTGCGGACACTTGCCAAGGTCGCGGGCGCCAGGGGGTCTTCGGCGTCCATTGCCAAGAATCTCGGAATGCAGCCTTGGTTGGTGGAGCAGGCGCAGCGGGATGTCCGCCGCTGGACTCCCGAGGGGCTGATTCGTTCCATCCAGGTCATCGCCGAAGCAGATGCCCAGGTAAAGGGCCTCTCCCGCGATCCCGTTTATGCCGTGGAGCACGCCGTGACAGTGATTGCGACGTCCGCCCAACGGCGGTAGCAGAAAGTGGGCCGGCACTCAGGGGCCCACGATGGCGCTTAAAGCCAGGAGGCCGGCACCCTGGGGTGCCGGCCTCCTGTTCAGCTCAGTCGAACGGGAAAAACCTTAGAGTGCGTTGACCTTCTTGGAGATCGCCGACTTGCGGTTTGCAGCGTTGTTCTTGTGAATAACGCCCTTGCTGACAGCCTTATCCAGCTTACGGCTGGCAGCAACAAGTGCAGTTGCAGCAGCATCCTTGTCAGCAGACGCAACGGCGGTGTTGACGGCGCGGATGGCCGTCTTCAGCTCGGACTTGACGGCGTTGTTACGCAGGCGAGCCTTCTCGTTGGTGAGGATGCGCTTCTTCTGGGACTTGATATTAGCCACGTATGAACTCTCTTTTTAATGCGGAAATGGTCTAGAGGGTTGTCAGGTTGGCCATCGACTGAGCGGCGTGGGGATGCCTATGGCAGCCAACCATGTATGGCCGTCGACCTGCACGGACACACAGCTATAAAGGATAGCAGAAAGACCATCGTGGCAGGAACTATCGCTCAACGCCGCAGAGATGAGTCCGCAAGGGCCCTGATGACTTCCTGGAAAGCCTGCCGGCCGAGCACCGCCCCTTCGCGTCGGATGGCGTTCGGATCCAGCCGGATGACCCTGTCCAGCTTGACCTCGCTGGGCCGGCCCTGACGGTCCCACGGACCCTTGCCGACATCGACGTAATCGTCGGCGCGCGCTCCGTTGTCATGGTCCTTGGAAGTCAGCATGAGTCCGAGGAGCCATTGGCCGTCACGCCCCACCAGGAGAACCGGGCGGTCCTTGCCGCGGGAGTGGTCTTCCTCATAGGGCACCCAACTCCACACGATCTCCCCCGGATCAGGCTTGCCGTCAGGCTTGGGGGAGTAGCTGGCGCGCACGCTTCCGCGGTAGTCGCCGGGGTAGGTCCCGGTTTTAGGCACGACGTCGGATGGCCGGGTTGCTTGCCGGGTCCCGCCTGGCCGGGGACGGGGAGGAGTCGCCGTCCTGCTTGGGGTGCCACCCAATGCCCTCAAGGATCGCAGGAGTGCTTTGCCGAGTGGTCGTAAGTCCAGAGCCATAGGACCAAGCTACCGTCCCCATCCCCGCCGGATAGTGATGGCCCCGCCCTGCCCTGATGTACGGGGAACGGCTGGTTCATGGGACACTGGAGGATCAGATGTGCGGTATCTCCTCAGCTGGCCCCTGCCCGGCTTGCGGAACTGCCGCTTGAATGCCGACAGTTAGGACCCTGCGTGTCTCCCATGGCCCGCACCGCACCGGTGCCCGCCGCAACAGATCCGGCCATCATCCGGAACTTCTGCATCATTGCCCATATCGACCACGGTAAGTCCACCTTGGCCGACCGCATGCTGCAGTACACCGGCGTCGTTCAACAGCGCGACATGAAAGCCCAGTATCTGGACCGCATGGACATCGAGCGTGAGCGCGGCATCACCATCAAGTCACAGGCCGTCCGCATGCCCTGGGAGGTTGACGGCACGGCCTATGCCCTGAACATGATCGACACCCCGGGCCACGTGGACTTCACGTATGAGGTATCCCGCTCCCTGGCAGCCTGCGAGGGAGCAGTGCTGCTGGTTGACGCTGCCCAAGGTATCGAAGCCCAGACCCTGGCCAACCTCTACCTGGCTATGGAGAACAACCTCACCATCATTCCGGTGCTGAACAAGATCGACCTCCCCGCTGCGCAACCGGAGAAGTACGCGGCTGAGCTTGCCAACCTCATCGGTGGAGATCCGGAAGATGTCCTCAAGGTTTCCGGTAAGACGGGCGTAGGCGTCGAGGCTCTGCTGGACAAGATCGTCCGCGACCTTCCGGCACCTGTTGGCAATCCGGACGCTCCCGCGCGTGCCATGATCTTTGATTCGGTCTATGACACGTACCGTGGCGTGGTCACCTATGTCCGCGTGGTGGATGGCAAGCTCCACCCCCGCGAACGCATCCAGATGATGTCTACCCGTGCAACCCACGAACTCCTCGAAATCGGCGTGAGTTCTCCTGAGCCCACCCCGTCGAAGGGTTTGGGCGTTGGTGAGGTGGGATACCTCATCACCGGCGTGAAGGATGTCCGCCAGTCCAAGGTTGGCGATACTGTCACCAACCAGGCCAAACCGGCCTCGGAATCGCTCAGCGGGTACGCCGATGCGAAGCCGATGGTCTTCTCCGGCCTCTACCCCTTGGACGGCACGGACTACCCGGTACTCCGCGACGCCTTGGAAAAGCTCATGCTCAATGACGCCGCCCTGGTCTACGAGCCTGAGACGTCAGCTGCGCTGGGCTTCGGTTTCCGCGTCGGCTTCCTCGGTTTGCTGCACCTCGAGATCACGCGCGAACGTTTGGAACGCGAGTACAACCTCGACCTCATCTCTACTGCTCCCAACGTGGAGTATGAGGTCACCTTGGAAGACAAGCGGGTTGTCCACGTCACCAACCCCAGCGAGTACCCCACGGGCAAGATCGCCGAGGTCCGCGAACCGATGGTCTCCGCTACCGTCCTGGCACCCAACGAGTTCGTCGGCGCCATCATGGAGCTGTGCCAGAGCCGCCGCGGCCAGATGAAGGGCATGGACTACCTGTCCGAGGACCGTGTCGAACTCCGTTACTGGATCCCGCTGGCCGAGATCGTGTTCGACTTCTTCGATCTCCTGAAGTCCAAGACGCGCGGGTACGCCTCGCTGGACTGGAAGGCCGACGGCGAGCAAGTGGCCGACCTCGTCAAGGTGGACATCCTGCTTCAAGGTGAACAAGTGGACGCGTTCAGTGCCATCACGCACCGCGACAAGGCCTATTCCTATGGTGTGATGATGACCGGGAAGCTCCGCGAGCTCATTCCCCGGCAGCAGTTCGAGGTGCCCATCCAGGCTGCCATTGGCTCCCGCATCATCGCCCGCGAGAGCATCCGGGCCATCCGCAAGGACGTTCTTGCCAAGTGCTACGGCGGTGACATCACCCGTAAGCGCAAACTGCTGGAAAAGCAGAAGGAAGGCAAGAAGCGCATGAAGATGGTGGGTCGCGTCGAGGTGCCGCAGGAAGCCTTCATCGCTGCCCTCACCACTGACGAGTCGAAGGACAAGGCAAAGAAGTAAATGCCAAGCGTCCTGCCTTTGGGCGACCCGGCACCTGCTGACGGCTTGCTGCCGTCGCAGGTGCTCGCCGACGTCGGACGCCGGAAGTTCGGCTTGTACGTCCACATACCGTTCTGCGCGGTGCGGTGCGGCTACTGCGATTTCAACACCTACACCGCCACTGAGCTGGGCGGGGGAGCCTCACAAGCTGCCTACTCAGGTACCGCAGCGTCGGAGGTCGACTTCGCCGCAAAAGTGCTTGAGGATTCAGGCCTGCCGCGGCGTCCCATGAGTACCGTTTTCTTTGGCGGTGGCACGCCCACGCTGCTGCCGGCCGAAGACCTCGCGGAGATACTGCGGACCGCAGTGGGGCATTGGGGACTGGAAGACGGCGCTGAGGTCACCACGGAGGCCAACCCGGATTCGGTAACCCGTGAGTCGCTGCAGGTCCTCAAGGACGCCGGCTTCACCCGCGTCTCCTTTGGCATGCAGTCGGCAGTCCCGCACGTCCTCAAGGTACTGGACCGGACCCACACGCCCAGCCGCGTCCCCCAGGTTGTCCAGTGGGCCCGGGAAGCAGGGCTGGCCGTCAGCCTCGACCTGATTTACGGGACGCCGGGGGAGTCCATGGCTGACTGGCGGGAGTCGTTGGAGACCGCGCTCTCCTACGAGCCCGACCACGTCAGCGCCTACGCCTTGATCGTGGAGGAGGGGACCAAGCTTGCCGCCCAGATCCGCCGCGGCGAAGTGCCCGGCATCGACGACGACGACCACGCCGCCAAGTATGAACTTGCCGACCAGCTGATCTCGGAAGCCGGCCTGGGCTGGTATGAGGTCAGCAACTGGGCCAGGACACCGGAACAGGCTTGCCGCCACAACCTGGCGTACTGGCGCGGCGACGACTGGTGGGGTATCGGCCCCGGAGCGCATTCCCATGTGGGCGGCGTCCGGTGGTGGAACGTCAAGCACCCCGCTGCCTATGCTTCCCGCCTGGTGGCCGGAGAATCTCCGGCTGCGGGCAGGGAAACGCTCGACGCCGGAACACGGGATGTGGAGCGGATCATGCTGGAGGCGCGGCTTGTGTCGGGCCTGGCCATAGATGGCTTGGACAAGGACGGCAGGCGTGCTGTGGCGGGTTTGATAGCCGATGGCCTGGCCGAACCTGCTGCGGCCTTCCAAGGACGCTTGGTGTTGACCCTTAAGGGACGTTTGTTGGCCGATGCGGTAGTGCGGCGCATCCTGCCGGACTGACTTACGGAAGATCGGCCCTGCGGAAAGATCGGCGTCGCCGCTACTTGATCCAGCGAAGGTTGAAGCGGTAGCGGTGCGGCTGGCCGTGGTTCACGCGGATGCCGGCGGAGACGGAGAAGCACGTCAGTGCCACCCAGATTGCCGTGGCGATGACGGCAAAGATGTTCCCCACAACCGGTAGCAGCACGAGGATGTTCGCTACGGCCGCTGCAATGGTGGGCGGCAGCGTGAAGTTGAGCGCTTCCTTGGATTCCTGCGCTGTAAAGGGACCCCTGTCGCGGAAAATCAAGTAAATCAGCAGCGAGGGAAGGCACCCGAGGATTCCACCGAAGTGCGCCAGGGTTGCCCACTGGCGGTCCTCGCTGGCTGTGAGAGGGAGTGCGTTTGCAGGCGCGCCATGGTACTGGGGCTGACCTGCGGCCCTGCCCGGTTCTTCTGGGGCGTTCTCTGACACGTTGGTTCCCTTTGCTTTAAAAAATGCTGCGGTGTTGCTGTCCCAGAATATAGGGTCCGGGGCTGTTCCGGGACCAACCCGCCGCCCGCCGCCGTCGGACGCCCAGGCGCTGGAGTCAGGGCACGGTGAGGAAGTCGATGACTTCCTCCACGCGGCCCAGGAGGGATGCTTCAAGGTCGGCGTAGGTGCGGACCGCGCCCAAAAGGCGCTGCCAGCCGAGTCCGATGTCCTCCGCAGTCTCGTGCGGCCAGCCAAAAGCACGCAGGATCCCCGTCTTCCAGTCCGTACCGCGGGGAACATCGGGCCATTGGGCGATGCCAAGGACCTTGGGCCGGATCGCCTGCCAGACATCTACGTAGGGGTGTCCCACGATCAGGACGTTGCCGGCAGCGCCCGGCAAAGTCATCGCTTCGGCGGCGATCCGCGATTCCTTGGAGCCGGCTACGAGGTGGTCCACGAGGATTCCCAGCTTGCGCCCCGGGCCGGGGTTGAAGGCTGCTATCGCGGCTTTGAGGTCATCCACCCCGTGCAGGGGCTCGACGACGATGCCCTCCACGCGGAGGTCGTCACCCCATACTTTTTCCACGAGTTCCGCATCGTGCTTGCCCTCCACCCAGATACGGCTCGCTTTGGCCACCTGGGCGCGTTGGCCACTGACGCGCACGGAACCCGAGGCTGTCCGTGTGGGGGAGGCTGCAGTGGCGGGTGCCTTGGGCGCGGGAGGCAGGAGCCGGATGGGCTGACCTTCCAGCAGGAAGCCGAAGCCCAGCTGGAAGGACTTGGTTTTTCCGCGCCGGTCTTCGAGGGCTACGATGTGCATCCCGCCGGACTTTTCCACGCGGGTGACCGCACCCACCCAACCGGATTGGGCATCCTCCAGCACCATCCCGCGTTGCACGGGTACCTCCGGTAGCCGGCGTTGGGCAGGAGCGGTCAGGTCCTGTGGACCCCAGGTGTCATAAGCCAAGGAATGACCTAACTCTTCGGGCTTGGACGGCTGCCGGGCCGCAGTCGCCGCCGGGCCTGCCATGGATGTCTGCGCGGGCGGTTTCAATGCTAGCAACGCGGTGGCCCATACTAGACTTGTTAGCACTTGGGCATGTCGAGTGCTAAGCAAAAGGGTCAGCTGAAGGTCCCTCGTGCATCAGTGCATGGGCCGGATGGTCTGTCAGGAGGTGTTGGAATGAGTGAGCCACGCAAACTCGAAGTTCTGCGTGCCATTGTTGAGGACTACGTACATTCGCGGGAGCCTGTTGGTTCCAAGGCCCTGGTAGAACGCCACCACCTGGGCGTATCCAGTGCGACCATCCGCAACGACATGGCGGTGCTTGAAGAAGAGGGGCTGATCGCAGCACCACACACCAGCGCCGGCCGTATTCCGACGGACAAGGGCTACCGCCTGTTCGTGGACCGGATCTCCCAGGTTAAGCCCCTGTCGGCCGCTGAGCGTCGTGCCATCCACTCCCTGCTTGAGGGTCCGGATGATATTGACGACATCCTTGAGCGGACCGTCAGGCTCCTGTCGCAGCTGACCAACCAGGTCGCCGTCGTGCAGTATCCGCACTCCAAGCGCGCCGTGGTGCGCCATGTGGAGTTCGTCCTCCTCGGGCCAAAGCAAGTGCTCGTGGTGCTGATTGCCGACACTGGAAGCGTTGGGCAGAAGGTCATCGATGCCGGTGCCGACGTTGCCAACGAGGCCCTCATGGCGCTGCGTTCACGCTTCCTGGGCAGCATCGCAGGCACGCAGATGGACCTCCTTCCACAGGTCTTGCCGTCCGTGGTGGCGTTGTGCCCGCCGGAGCTGCGGGGACTCGCCCAGATGCTGGCCAACGGACTCCAGGCCCTCAGCGATACCAGCAAGGAAGAGCGGATCCTGATGGCCGGCACGGCCAACCTCGCCCGTTCCAACGTGGACTTCCCCCTGAGCATAGGACCCGTGCTGGAGGCCCTTGAGGAACAAGTTGTCATGCTCCGGTTGTTGTCGGACATGGGGGATGATCCGCGCGGCGTGACGGTGAGCATCGGCCGGGAAAATCCCTACGACGGCCTGGCCGAGGCCTCCGTGGTGGCTACCGGCTACGGTTCCGGCGCCAAGGTTGGAATCCTCGGTCCCACCCGTATGGACTACCCCACCACCATGGCGGCAGTCCGCGCCGTAGCGCGCTACCTTTCCCGAATTCTCGGCGGCTGAAACCGGCCGTCACCAAAGACCGCAGTACAACAAGGAAGAGATACCGACTTTGAGCAGCCACTATGACGTTTTGGGAGTCTCGCCGGAAGCCACCGGGGAAGAGATCAAAAAGGCGTACCGCAAGTTGGCGCGCAAGCTCCACCCGGATGTGAATCCGGGGGAGGATGTCGCCGAACGCTTCAAGGCCGTGACCCACGCTTACGAAGTCCTGTCAGACCCGCAAAAACGCAGGGTGTACGACGCCACGGGCAATGAAAACGGAACGGACAACGGATTCGGCGGCGGCTATTCCGGGCAAGGCTTTGCCTTCCAGGACATTTTCGACACCTTCTTCGGCGGGGGCGGGGGTCACGGAGGTCCCGCGTCCCGCGTGCGTCGTGGCCAGGACGCCCTCATCAGCGTGCGCATTGATCTCAAGGACGCCGTGTTCGGCGTCAACAAGAAGCTCGAAGTGGACACGGCTGTTGTGTGCCCCACCTGTGACGGCAGCTGCTGCCGTCCGGGTACCCACCCGGAACGTTGTGACATTTGTGGCGGCAGTGGCCAGGTCCAGCGCGCTGTGCGCTCCATTCTGGGCCAGGTCATGACCACCGCGCCCTGCGGATCCTGTGAAGGATTCGGCACCATCATCAAGGATCCCTGCAACGAGTGCAGTGGCCAGGGCAGGATCCGCAGCCGCCGGTCCCTCACCATCAAAGTACCCGCCGGTGTGGCCACGGGGACCCGTATCCAGCTGTCCGGCCAGGGCGAGGCAGGCCCCGCCGGTGGTCCGGCAGGCGACCTGTACGTGGAGATCCGCGTCAACAGCGATTCCACCTATATCCGCGAAGGGGACGATCTCCACGCCACGCTAAGTGTACCCATGACTGCAGCCGCCCTGGGCACGGAGTTGACCCTGGAGACCTTCGACGGTCCGCAGGAGATCGATGTGAAGGCCGGTACGCAGTCCGGCGAGATCATCACCCTGCGCGGGCTCGGCGTGACGCATCTTCGCGGTTACGGCCGCGGCGACCTCAAAGTGCACCTGCACGTGGAGACGCCAACCAAGCTGGACGCCGCCCAGGAAGACCTGCTCCGTCAACTCGCCAAACTCCGCGGAGAACAGTTCACGGACGGGAAGCTCGTTGCCAGCGGCGGGATGTTCGCAAAGCTGCGGGACAAGCTCGGTAACCTGTAGCGGTGAGCAACCCCGTATTCTTCGCCCCCACCGGCAGCCTTGACGGATTGGTGTCCGGGTCCGTCTTTGTCCTGGAGGGCCCGGAGGCGCGGCACGCCGTGACAGTGAAGCGTCTGTCCGCAGGCGAACCGGTGGATATTTCCGATGGTGCGGGCGCCAGGCTGACGGGTAGGGTCTCCGAGGCAGGGCAAGGCTTGCTGTCCGTGGTTGCGGAAGAAGTAGCCTTTGAGGAACGTCCCGCTGTCCGGTTGGTGCTCGTGCAGGCGCTGGCCAAAGGAGACCGCGACGAACTCGCCATCGAAACGGCTACCGAGCTCGGCATTGATGCTGTGATCCCCTGGCAGGCGGAGCGCTCCATTGTGCGGTGGAAGGGCGATCGCGCCGCGAAAGCGCACGCAAAGTGGCAGTCCGTAGTGACCGCAGCAGCGAAACAAGCACGCCGGGCCTGGATTCCTGAGGTCAGGAACCTGGTGGACACAACAGCCTTGGCCAAAGCGGCAGCCGCGGCGGACCTGGCGGTGATCCTCCACGAGGATGCCAAGAACTCCCTGCGTTCGGTGATTGAGGAGGCCGGGATCCTCGCGGACAGCGGCCCGGACGCCGCGGGGGAAGTCCTCCTGATCGTCGGTCCAGAGGGTGGGATGGCTCCCCGTGAGGTGACCAGGCTCAGCGATGCCGGCGCGGTGACGGCGCTTTTGGGCCACCACGTCTTGCGATCGTCAACGGCCGGACCAGCCGCCGTCGTTCTGTTGAGCGATATCCTGGGCCGCTGGCGCTAGCGGGCGGCGGACCGGCCCAACCACCCGGGCCACGTCTTACTCGACCTTGAAGAGGCGGGTGTCCAGGGTGGTCTCGTCTGCGCGGCCGGATTCATCCACCTGGACAACCCGGAGTTCATACTTGCCGGGCTTCAGCGTGGCCCCAAAGGAGAAAACCCCGTACTGTCCGGGATCTCCGGTCGGCTTCGCCTGGCCGGTGAGCTTGCTGATCCGCGTTCCGGAGCCGTTGTCCTGGAGGATCTGCCAGTTCACGGGCTTTGAACTGTCGGTGCTGCGCCCGTTGAACTTCACCGCACCCGCGGGCACCGAGGCGTCTTCCTGAGGATCGATGATCCACAGCGGCGCTACCAGTGATGCATCACGTGCCATGGGCTGGCCCAGCTTCACCTGCCCGAACGCCATGAAGTCCGTGTGCCCGTCCACCAGGATGACTACCTGGATCTGCTGGCCCGAGTTGATCAGGCCCGAGGAGGACGCCGCCGCCGACGCCGTGTAGACCAGCTGCTGTACGGCTCTTTGGGCCATCCCGGCGTCGAGGTTGGCGTTGAACGCATCCCGGGAGATGTCCACTGTGATGACGTTCTTGCCGGAGATGGAAGTGGCCAGGCTTCCGGGATCCTGCCATGGCGTGAAGAAGTCGTGGTCCAAGGGCTTCTGCGCCATCATGATCCGAAGCGCCGTGGTCACCGGGTTCTCATCGCCGGAGATGTCCCTGAACTCTCGGTACAGGTAGACGTTGTCCTTGCTGCGCCCGATCCAATAGACGGGAATTTTGGTCGAAGCCTGGGTTGTCTCAAGGGGGGCATTGCTGGCGGGAGCGTCCTGGACGCTGATGGGAGGTCCCGAGGTGGCCGGTGTGTTGCCGCCGTTGGCTATGCAGCCCGTCAGCAAAAGGACAGCAAGCATCGCAGGCGCCGCTACTGCGGATTTTCTCCGCCGCTGCGCGCCTTGCTGGTTGTTTGCCGGCTTGGTGATGGGGGTTCCTTGCCTCGCGGCCGACGTTTCCGGGCGGCCGGTAGTGCGTACAGTGTTGTTCCTGCTTCTTCCTGCTTTGTCAGCTTGGCACATGAACGACGGCGTCCTGCCGGCTTTTGGGGGTACCGGGGCAACTGCAACAGGATTGATATCGGCCCGATGCCGAGTTGAGACAAATTCGTAACGGCCTTGATTCGATGCTGTGAAAGCCCCCACGGAAAGGGGCCGGGCTGCGGTCTGCTGGCGTAGGATTGGAGGCATTCCCGCAGGCGGGCATCCGTGAGGATGGGCGCACCACGGACATATGGATAATGACTGAACCAACCGGAGGAGATCAGGCCGTACGGCCAGCACTATGAGTGAATCCCTGAATGGGCGGTTGCGGACCGGAAACGGAAACGCCGCGGCCACCGAGTTCCCGCACACGCTACCGGGCACGCGCACGGAAATCGTCACGTTCGACAACTCCGATCAAATGATTCACTCGCTGGGCAGCCATGATGAGGCCTTGCGCTACATCGAGGATCAGTTTCCCGACGTCAATTTCCACGTTCGTGGCAACGAGCTGTCCATGTCCGGGCCTTCGACTGTTATTCCGCGGATCATGCGGCTCCTGGAGGAAGTCCGGGGGCTGGTGGCCAAGGGAACCGTGGTCACTCCGGATGTGCTGCAGCAGCTGGTTTCCCTCCTGCGTTCCCAGTCCGTGCAGAACCCCGTGGACGTGCTGACCCACAACATCCTGTCCAGCAGGGGCAGGACCATCCGGCCCAAGACCCTGAACCAGAAGAACTACGTCGATGCCATCGACGGGAACACGGTGATCTTCGGCATCGGTCCTGCCGGTACCGGCAAGACGTACCTGGCAATGGCGAAAGCCGTGCAAGCGCTCCAGAACAAGGAAGTCAGCAGGATCATCCTGACCCGGCCGGCGGTGGAAGCGGGGGAGCGGCTTGGCTTCCTGCCCGGAACCCTGAGTGACAAGATCGATCCCTATCTTCGGCCGTTGTATGACGCTTTGCACGACATGATGGACCCTGAATCGATTCCGCGGCTCATGGCGGCGGGGACCATTGAAGTTGCCCCGCTCGCCTACATGCGTGGCCGCACCCTGAACGATGCCTTCATCATTTTGGACGAGGCACAAAACACCACGCCTGAGCAGATGAAGATGTTCCTCACCAGGCTTGGGTTCGGCTCGAAGATGGTTGTCACCGGCGATGTGACCCAGATCGATTTGCCGTTCGGTGCCACCTCCGGCCTGCGCATTGTCCGGGAAATCCTCACGGGGATCGACGACGTCAATTTCTCGATCCTTGAGGCCGGCGACGTCGTCCGGCACCGCCTTGTGGCAGACATCGTTTCCGCGTACAGCAAGTGGGATGACGCCCACCGGCCCGTAGCAGCGGCCGGCGCACAACACAAACGTGGAGAACGCAAATGAGCATTGAAGTCAACAACGAGTCCGGCGTGGAGGTGGACGAGGAACAGCTGGTAACACTGTCCCGGTTCATCTTCGAACGCCTGTATATCCACCCGCAGGCCGAACTGTCCATCCTTTTGGTGGATGAAGCTGCCATGGAAAAGCTGCACATCGAACTCATGGACGAGCCTGGAGCAACCGATGTCCTCTCGGTTCCGATGGATGAGCTGACGCCGGGGACTCCGGACAAGCCCACGCCGCAGGGCATGCTCGGAGATATCGCCATCTGCCCGCAGGTGGCCGAAGTGCAGGCCCGCAACGCAGGCCACGCCACCCAGGACGAGATGTTGCTGCTCACGACGCACGGCATCCTCCACCTGCTGGGCTTCGACCACGCCGAGCCCGAGGAAAAAGAAGAGATGTTCAGCTTGCAGCGTGAACTGCTGTCTGAATTCCTGGGCAAGGATGCCCCCATGGAGACCATGCAGTGACCTCGCTCATCCTGGTCGGCATGGCGCTGGTTTTTCTCAGTTTCGTCGCCCTGCTGACTGCAGCGGAGGCTGCCTTCAACTTCCTGCCCAGGCACGAAGCTGAACAATCGGTGCTCCGCAGCAAGGGCAAAGCCCTGGCGAGCATCCTGAAGAATCCTGTTGCCCATATGCGGGCGCTCCGTTTTTGGCGCGTCTGGTTCGAGATGGCAGCCGCGGTTGCAGTCGCCGTCGTGCTTCACAGCCTGTTGGACAACGTATGGCTTGCCGGACTGGCAGCCACCGGCATCATGGCCGTCATCGGCTTTGTGCTGGTGGGTGTTTCGCCGCGGCAACTGGGCCGGGCGCAGTCGGGTCCGGTTGTCCGCTTCACTGCTCCGCTCATTCGGTTTCTCTGCTGGGTGCTCGGTCCCGTTCCCGCCTGGCTGGTGTCCTTGGGAAGTGCCGTTGCTCCCGGGGCGCCCGCTGGCGATGACGCGTTCGTCAGCGAGGAAGAGTTCCGTGAGTTTGTTGACCGTGCGGCCGAGTCGGACATGATCGAAGACAATGAGGCTGAACTGATTCAGTCTGTCTTCGAATTCGGTGACACTTTGGTGCGTTCCGTCATGGTTCCCAGAACGGACATCGTCAGCATCACCACGGGTTCCAGCCTGGAAGAAGCAATGGCCCTGTTCTTGCGGTCCGGGTACTCCCGTATCCCGGTTATCGGCGAGAACACGGACCAGATCAAGGGGATCCTCTACCTCAAGGACGTGGCGGCCGCACTGCACCGGCGGGAGCCCGGACTGCAGCCGCACGACGTCGACTCCTTGTCGAGGGAGGTCCGCTACGTACCCGAGTCCAAGCTTGTCAGCGACCTGCTCAAGGAGCTGCAGAAAGAATCGACGCACGTCGCGATCGTGATCGACGAGTACGGAGGGACGGCCGGGCTTGTCACCCTGGAGGACCTCATTGAAGAAATCGTCGGGGAAATCGTGGACGAGTACGATGCAGCCGCAGAAGAGGCGGTTGACCTGGGCGATGGAACATACCGGGTGAGCGCCCGGATGAGCATTGACGATCTTGGCGAACTGTTCGACATCGACCTTGACGATGACGAAGTCGATACGGTGGGCGGCCTGCTGGCCAAGGCCCTCGGACAAGTCCCTATTGTGGGAAGTTCCGTGGAAGTGGACGGCGTCTCGCTGCGCGCCGATAGGCTTGAGGGTCGGCGAAACCGGGTAAGCCACATCATTGCGGCGGCGATGCCAAAAGAAGAAACTGACCTTGAAGACCTTCTTGACGAGTCAGATACAACGCAACAGGGAGTTCCACGTGAGCAAGCAAAGTAAGAACCGCGACGCCGAGGATGCCTTCGGCGGCTTCCACGCAGGATTTTCCGTCCTTGTTGGCAGGCCCAACGCAGGCAAATCAACCCTGACGAACGCCTTGGTGGGGCAGAAGGTCGCGATCACCTCCGCCAAACCACAGACGACGCGCCACACCATCCGCGGTATCGTCCACCGGGAAGATGCACAGTTGATCCTCGTGGACACCCCGGGGCTGCACCGCCCCCGGACCCTGCTCGGCAAACGCCTCAACGAGCTCGTGGCCGACACCCTCGCCGAGGTGGACGCGATCGGTTTCTGTCTTCCCGCCAACGAGAAAATCGGCCCCGGTGACAAATACATCGCTGCGCAACTGGCCGCCGTCGGACGTAAACCGATCGTCGCGATCGTCACCAAGACCGACCTGGTGGACCGCAAGGCCCTCACGGAGCAGCTCATGGCGGTCGACGCACTCGGCCGCGAGGTGCTGGGGGAGCAAGGCTGGGCTGACATCGTTCCCGTATCAGCAGCTGACGGCTTCCAGGTCAGCACTGTTGCCGACGTCCTGATCAGCCACATGCCGCCATCGCCTCCTTTGTACCCGGACGGTGAACTGACGGACGAACCGGAAGCGGTCATGATCGCCGAACTTATCCGCGAGGCCGCACTGGAGGGGGTCCGGGATGAACTGCCCCACTCACTGGCAGTGGTGGTGGAAGAGATTGTTCCCCGCGAAGGGCGGACCGAAGAGAACCCCCTCCTCGATGTCAGGGTCAATCTCTACGTGGAAAGGCCGTCCCAGAAGGCCATCATCATCGGCAAGGGCGGCAGCCGCCTGCGGGAGGTCGGAACCAATGCGCGCAAGGGGATCGAAACCTTGCTGGGCACCAGGATCTACCTCGATCTGCACGTCAAGGTGGCCAAGGACTGGCAGCGTGATCCGAAACAGCTGGTGAAGCTCGGCTTCTGAGCCCGTGCCCGCGTCGGCGTGGCCGAAGGCAGGATAAGGAACTTCCCAGAATCGGCCATTATGATTGCGGGAATTCGAGCGTTTGAGGAAAGGTAACCGAATAGTGCGACGTCGTGAAGCCCGGCCCCAGGGCACCGGCACCGCTGCACCCGGTGAGGCGCGTCACGGGGGAGACCCCGAAGGGACTCCCCGCCACATGAACGCGCCTAAAGGGCTGCCGCTGTGGTTGAAGATTGTCACGGGTGTCGTCTCAGTGGCCCTCGTCGCCGGAGTTGCCTTCGCCGCTTTCTGGTTCATCCGGTTGCAGAACAACATCACTAAAGCGCCCTTGAGCGCAGGGGATTCCCGGGACACCGGTGAGGCCGTGGTCAACGACAAATCGGACCGGCTGCAGATCCTGATCCTCGGCTCGGATACCCGCGATGGCAAAAACTCCCAATACGGCTCATCCGAGGACTCAACAGGGTACGGCCACTCCGACGTGATGATGCTGCTGGACATTTCGGCCGACAACAAGCGGGTCAGCGTCATGAGTTTCCCCCGCGACCTGCTGGTGGACGTACCGCAATGCACTGATCGCACCACCAACCAGACGTTCCCGGCGCGCAGTGGCGTCATGATCAACGAAGCCATGGCCGAAGCCGGCATCGGCTGTGCAGTGGACACCATCAACAAGCTCACGGGCCTCACCGTGGACCACTTCATGATGGCGGATTTCAATGCCGTGAAGGAACTTTCCAAGGCGATCGGCGGCGTGGATGTCTGCGTCAGCGATCCGGTCTTCGACCCCGACTCCGGCCTGCGGCTGGCCAAGGGTAATTCCCAGGTGGAGGGCGAGCAGGCGCTGGCATTCCTCCGGACCCGCCACGCTTTTGGAGACGGTGGAGACCTGGGCCGTATCAAGGGCCAGCAGGCGTTCCTTTCCTCCCTGACCCGAAAGTTGAAGGACGAGGGAACTCTTGGCAACCCCCAGCGCCTTCTCCAGATTGCGGACGTTGTGACGCAGAACCTGACCGTTGATGAGGGTCTGGCATCCGTGCCTACCCTCTTGACCATCGGCGGGAGGCTCAAGGACATCGACGTTTCCAAGGTGGCTTTCGTTTCGGTGCCCACCCAGGCCGCTGCTATCGATCCGAACAGGCTTGAATTGGTGGAGCCGCAGGCGTCGCAGCTGTTTGCAGCGCTGCGCGCCGATCTGGACCTGACGAATCCAGGGGCCACCGCCACGCCTGCGCCCGGTGACCCGACGGCCGCTCCCACCAGTGCACCTCCTGCCCCACCCGCGTACGACAAGGCGCTCCAGCCCGTAGCTGTCGCCAACGGCAGTGGAATCGGCACAAGGGCGCAGGAGATCCTCGGAGTCCTGACCAGCAACGGTTTTGCCCAGTCCGTCTCCTACCTGGCCAACCCCGTCGACCAGACCGTGGTCTATTACGGTCCCGAATTTGCTGACGTCGCAACCGATGTCGCTACTTTGTTCGGGATCCCGGCCACGCAGGTCCAGCAGGCGCCGGGCGTGACCGGAGTCCAGCTGTACATCGGTACGGACTTTGGCACGGGAACCGCCTATGGCGCGGCCTCGGTCCCCGACGACGTCGTCAACCAGACGGCCAGCGATGCGGTCTGCCAGCAGGTCAACCCGCTGTACATCACGCAATAGGCAAATTCTTTCGCCAACAAAATCGGCCGGGCCAACGAGGGCCCGGCCGATTTTTTGTTGGACGTCCTTACCAGATGCTGACCCGCTCGGCCGGGTCCATCCACATCCTGTCCTGTTCCGTCACTGCGAAAGCCTCGTGGAAAGCGTCGAGGTTACGGGCAATGGCGTTGGTACGGAATTCGTTGGGGGAGTGGGGGTCTGTGGCGAGCCTGCGGATCGCTTCCTCGGCCCTGATGACCTGGCGCCATCCCGCTGCCCAGGACATAAAGAACCGCTGCTGGCCTGTGAAGCCATCGATGACCTCCGGCTCCGCCCCGTCCAAGCTCAGCTGGTACGCCTTGTACGCGATCGTCAAACCTCCAAGGTCGCCGATGTTCTCGCCGAGGGTCAGCTTGCCGTTCACTGTGTGGCCGGGCGCGGCATAGGGGGAGAGCGCGTCGTACTGCGCCACGAGCTTGGCCGTGCGGGTCTCGAATGCTGCGCGGTCCTCTTCGGTCCACCAGTTGCGCAGCGCCCCGCTGCCGTCGAACTGGGAGCCCTGGTCGTCGAAACCATGGCCTATTTCGTGACCGATGACGGCGCCGATGCCGCCGTAGTTGACGGCATCGTCGGCCTCGGCGTTGAAGAAGGGAGGCTGCAGGATGGCTGCCGGGAAGACGATCTCGTTCAGCATGGGGTGGTAATAGGCGTTGACGGTCTGGGGGGTCATGAGCCACTTGTCCAGGTCGACGGGCTTGCCCACCTCGTCAAGGTGCCGCTCGACGTCGGCGTCATGTGCACGCTCCACGTTGCCGAGGAGGTCGTTGGGATCGATCTCGACCGAAGAGTAGTCGATCCACTTTTCCGGAAAACCGATCTTGGGACGGAAAGCATCCAGCTTCTTGAGGGCTTCAGCCTTGGTAGCCTCACCCATCCACTCCAACGAGGTGATGCTTTGCCGGTAGGCCTCGATGAGGTTTGCTACGAGGGTCTGCATCCGCGCTTTGTGGCCCGCCGGGAAGTGGCGCTCCACGTAGATCTGGCCTACAGCCTCGCCGAGCGCGGCTTCCACGACGGCCACGCCGCGCTTCCAGCGCTCCTTGTTTTGGGGCGTACCGCTCAACGTGGTCCCGTAGAAGTCGAAGTTGGTGTCAACGAAGTCTGCTGAAAGGTAGGGCGCTGCGGAGGAAAGCACACGCAGCGTCAACCATTCCTTCCACGTGCTGAGGTCTTCGGACTCCAGCAAAGCCGCAGCGCCGGTGAAGAAGTCCGGGGTGCTGACCACGATTTCGCTGCGCTTGGCCGTGTCGATGCGGGCAGCTTCGAACCAGTCATCCAGCAGCGGCAGCAGGCCCGCAGCTTCTTCGGCGGTCTTCAAGTTGTAGGTCTTCTGGGGATCTCGCAACGTGACGTTGTCCCAGTGGTGTGATGCGATGGCCTTTTCCAGCGCCACGATCCGGTCCGCAGCAGCGCCGGCGTCCGGAATGCCCGCCAAACCGAAGAGCTTGGCGATGTAGGCGTTGTAGGCGCTGACGATCGGAGCGAACTTTTCTTCGCGGTAATACGATTCGTCGGGGAGCCCGAGTCCGCCTTGGGCGATGTAGAGCAGGACCCGCTCCGGGTTGCCGGCGTCGGGTGCCGGATAGATCCCGAACAGTCCGGAGACGTCCGCGCGGAACAAGCGTCCGATGAGCCGCATCAACTCCTGCACAGATGTAACTCCACGCACCTCTTCAAGCCGGTCCCTGAGAGGGTCAAGTCCTTTGGCTTCGGCTGCCGCTTCGTCCATGAAGCTGGCGTAGAGCCCGCCGATTTTTTGTTCAACGCCGCTAGCCCCGGCGCCCTTGGCCGCGGCTTCCTCGATGATTGCTTTGACTGCCAACTCGGCTTCATCGCGCAAGGACGTGAAAGTACCTTCCAAGGGCCGGTCGTCCGGAATGGTAGTGCTGTTCAGCCAGGCTCCGTTGACGAACTGGTAGAGGTCGTCCTGAGGCCGGACGTTGCGGTCGATGTTGGAAAGAGTGATCCCCGACTGTGGCACTGTGGCTCCTTGAAGGGACGCTGCTGCCGGCGTTGCACCGCGCAGCGTCTGCATAGTGGACGTTGCATTGGGTGTTGCAATGTCATCATACGCACCGTGTTACTGTGATCATGTGCGTGCGGAAATGCTTCTTCTTAGCTGCCGCGGCGAGGCCTGAAAGCTAACTGAAAGCTGGGCCATCCTCGCCGCGGAGTTTCGTTGTGCCCGGCTAAGCTTTCACTTAGTTCTTACAGAAAGAAAAGGCCACACGTCATGCGTAATGCACAAAAGCCGTCCGGAATGCCCGTCCACCGCTACATTCCGTTCCAGGACCAAATCAAGGTTGAGGTTCCCGACCGCACGTGGCCGGACAAGGTCATCACCAAGGCCCCGCGTTGGTGTGCAGTAGACCTCCGTGACGGCAACCAGGCGCTGATCGATCCCATGAGCCCCGCACGCAAGCTGAAGATGTTCCAGCTGCTGGTGAAGATGGGCTTCAAGGAGATCGAGGTCGGTTTCCCGTCAGCTTCGCAGACAGACTTCGATTTTGTCCGTCAGCTGATCGAGGGCGGCCATATCCCGGATGACGTCACCATCCAGGTCCTGACCCAGGCACGCGAACACCTGATCGAACGCACGTATGAGTCTTTGGTAGGCGCAAAGCAAGCGATCGTCCACCTCTACAACTCGACGTCGGTCCTGCAGCGCAGGGTGGTCTTCAACCAGGATGAGGACGGAATCCTGGACATCGCCCTCCAGGGCGCGAGGTTGTGCAAGAAGTATGAGGAAACCCTCACCGATACCCACATCACTTACGAGTATTCGCCGGAGTCCTTCACCGGAACCGAACTCGAGTACGCCGCGCGTGTGTGCAACGCCGTCGCCGATGTCTTTGAGGCATCCGCCGACAAGCAGGTCATCATTAACCTGCCCGCGACGGTGGAGATGGCCACCCCCAACGTCTACGCGGACTCCATTGAATGGATGGACAGGAACCTCCACCCGCGCGAAGGCATCATTATCTCCCTGCACCCGCACAACGACCGCGGCACCGGCGTAGCTGCGGCGGAACTCGGTTACCTGGCCGGAGCAGACCGGATTGAGGGTTGCCTGTTTGGCAACGGTGAGCGGACCGGCAACGTGGACCTGGTGACCCTGGGCCTGAACATGTTCGTCCAAGGAGTCGATCCCATGATCGATTTCTCGGACATCGATGAGGTCCGCCGGACGGTGGAGTACTGCAACCAGCTGCCCGTGCCGGAGCGTTCTCCCTACGGTGGAGACCTCGTGTTCACGGCCTTCTCCGGGTCGCACCAGGACGCCATCAAGAAGGGCTTCGAGGCGCTGGAGAAGGACGCCGCGGCAGCCGGCGTACCCGTCAGTGACTTCACGTGGCAGGTACCGTACCTGCCCATCGATCCCAAGGACCTGGGCCGCAGCTACGAAGCCGTCATCAGGGTCAACTCCCAGTCGGGCAAGGGAGGCGTGGCCTACCTGCTGAAAAATGAGCACAACCTCGACCTGCCGCGCCGGGCACAGATCGAATTCTCCGGCGTCATCCAACGCCGGACGGATGCTGTGGGCGGAGAAGTCAGCGGAGCCCAGCTCTGGCAGATTTTCCAGGACGAATACCTGCCCTCGGAAGAGGAGCAGGCACAGTGGGGCCGTTATTCCCTGGGCAGCGTCAGCACGGAGACAGACGAGTCCGGCGCCATGACCATGACTGCGAACCTCCGCATTGAAGGCGCCGAGGTCCGCCGCACCGGGCACGGCAACGGTCCGATCGCGGCCTTGCTGGACATCCTGCACCAGGACGGCGTTGACGTGCGCGTCCTGGACTACAGCGAACACGCACTGTCCGAGGGCGGCAGCGCCAGTGCTGCAGCTTATGTTGAATGCGCCGTGGGGGATCGGGTTCTGTGGGGCGTCGGTATCGATCCCAGCACCACCACGTCATCCCTGAAGGCCTTGATTTCAGCAGTCAACAGGGCCGTCCGGGACGCCCAGGCCTAGGCTCCGGGGCCGTGCAGTGATGGGAAATACATCCGCTGCACGGCCCGGTGGTCTCCCCGCAGCCGTGTCGGTGCGAAGATAGGGTGTGGCCAATCAGTCCTCGTTCGCAGCCCGTTCCTACCGGGACGATGCCGTGGTGCTCCGCACCCATAAGCTCGGTGAGGCTGATCGCATCATCACCTTGCTGACCAAACACCACGGACAAGTCCGTGCCGTTGCCAAGGGCGTCCGCAGGACAAGCAGCCGGTTCGGCGCACGCTTGGAACCGTTCATGGTGGCAGACCTGCAACTGGTCTCCGGCCGGACCCTGGACATCGTGACCCAGGCAGTGGCGAAGGGCGCTTACGGAAGCAGCATTGCCGCCGACTACAGCCGCTTTACTGTGGCGGCAGCCATGACGGAGACCGCGGAAAAACTGACCGACGCCGACGCTGAGTCCGGCACGGCCCAATACAACCTGCTGGTGGGCGCCCTGGCGGCGTTGAGCCGATCGGATCATCCGCCGGAACTGATCCTGGATTCATACCTTTTGCGGGCCCTGGCCACGGGCGGATGGGCGCCGAGCTTTACCGATTGCTCCCGCTGCGGCAGGCCCGGCCCGCACACGGCTTTCTCGGCCCCTTTGGGCGGCATGGTGTGCGGAGACTGTCGTCCGCCGGGTTCGCCGGCGCCGGCACCGGAGACTGTGGTATTGCTGGCGGCCCTCCTGACCGGAGACTGGGCTGTTGCCGATGAATCGGATCTGCGGCATCGCCGGGAGGCCGCCGGGTTGGTGGCCAGTTACCTGCAATGGCATCTGGAGCGTGCCGTTAAATCCCTCAAACACGTGGAGCGAAGCTGACAGTGGCACTTGGAAAGAAAAGCAGGATTGCAGCACGGACCGCGCCTGTGGTTCCCCCTTACAAGCATCCTTCCGGCGCGCTCCCTCCCGACATTCCCCGGGAACTCATCCCACAGCACGTGGCGATCGTCATGGACGGCAACGGCCGGTGGGCCAACCAGCGGGGCCTGCCCCGCATCGAAGGACACAAAGCCGGCGAGCCGGCCCTGTTGGATGTCATGGCCGGAGCCATCGAGCTCGGAATCAAGTATGTGAGTGTCTACGCTTTTTCGACGGAGAACTGGCGGAGGTCACCGGAGGAAGTTCGCTTCCTCATGGGTTTTAACAAGGACGTGCTGCGCCGGCAGCGGAACCAACTGGACGAATGGGGTGTGCGGATCCGCTGGGCGGGTCGCCGGCCCAAGCTGTGGGGCTCGGTGATCCGGGAGCTTGAAGAGGCCGAGGAGTACACCCGCGCCAACGACACCTGCACGTTGACCATGTGTGTTAATTACGGTGGCCGCGCGGAAATCGCGGACGCCGTCTCGGCCATCGCACACGATGTTGCGTTCGGCGTGCTCAAGCCGGGATCCGTGAATGAGCGGACCATCCAGAAGTACTTGGATGAACCCGATCTCCCGGATGTGGACCTCTTCCTGCGCAGTTCAGGTGAGCAGCGCCTTTCGAACTTCCTCTTGTGGCAGTCCGCTTATGCCGAGTTTGTCTTCATGGATACTCTTTGGCCCGATGTTGACCGGCGCACGCTGTGGGACGCCGTCGAAATCTATGCCAAGCGCGACCGGCGCTACGGGGGAGCGGTGGACGCGGCACCTGCGGCTAAATAGCGCAGGCGTGCTTCTTCCGCGGAGTCCTCATGTCGCCGTCGGGCCCTAACGCCGCCGGGCCTCAATAGGGGTAGGACTGAAGCCACACCGCTACGTCCCGGTAGGCCTGTTCCCGCACGCTCCTGCGGGAGAGGAACACGTCATGCAACGCACCCGGGTACCGGAAGACGGCGGTTCGACGGCCCAGCCCCAACGCGCGTCTGGCCGTCTCTTCAACATCGATCACCGCGTCCGCCCGCATGAGGTCTGCTGTCCATTCGGCCTGGATCCTGGTTCGCCCGGACAACAGCACCAGGACGGGTGAGTCGATGTTGAGCTTGCGTTCAACAGCGCTGTGGCCCGCCAGGACTGCCTTGGTCCAACCGGCGCGGATGGGGAATGACGTTCGTGGCCGCCACACGGGATCGAGTGACCACTCACCGTGGGCTTCGCTGCTGACACTTTCCCAATAGGCGGGCATGTCCGGAAACCGGAAGGGGCGCTTGGGGTCAGTGCGTGCAAAAGGCTCGATGAGATGCACGGCCACGCTGCGGACCAGGCTGCTGCCTTGTAGTTCCAGCCACGGGGAATTCAGCACCAATGTGCCAATCCGTCCGGGATTACGGTCCGCCCACAGGGAAGCTATGAGGCCGCCCAGGCTGTGGGCCAACACATGGATCGTTGGCGGCGCCGTGTCTCCGGTGCGCTCGGCTATGTCGCGTTCAATGGCGGCCAACGCAACGTCCAGGTCTTCGTCGTAGACGGCAAGGTCAGCTGTGTATCCAGGAGTCTGCCCGGGTAGAAGGCTGCGCCCGAACTTGCGGAGGTCCACTGCATAGAAGTGGAAGCCGGAAGCGGTCAGGTACTCGGCGAGCTCAGTCTGCAGGAAATAGTCCGCCCAGCCGTGCAGATAAAGCACGGCCCGTGGTGCTCCGGACGGGTCGGCAGGAACGTGGCGGCGGCGACGCTTGGCGAATGAGGACAAATAGTCGAGGAGGCCGTGCGGGGCCGGGGATGCGGGCGCAGGATGATGCCGGACGAGCGTGGCTTTGACCTCGCCCTCCTCGTCCGGTGTCAAAGGAAGATCGAGGCGTTCGTATCCGTAGCCCAAAAAGTCCGGCTGCCACGTCGCAACAGCTTCCCCCGTGGTAGTCATGTGTCTCCCTTCTCCTGAGTTTCCGACGGGCCGGTTTCCATGTAACCGTGGATCCAGCGTGCCAGCCTGGCGTAGGCGTCTTCCCGTACTTTGGGGGCAGAAAGGAACACGTCGTGCAGCCCGCCTTCTACCCTTTCCAGGGTCACGCTTCGGCCCAGCGCCATGACCCTGGCCGCGATGACGTCCACATCGAGCACTGCGTCCGAACGGCGCATGGATTCCTGCCAGACCATGCCGTTCGCGCTGGCCGCCGATGTCAGCACCAGCACGGGAATATCCAGTTCCAACCCGCGGTCAACCTTCGCATGACCGGCGAGGACTGCCCGCAGCCAACCAGCCCGGACAGGGAACGCAAACGGTGGCCGGTACCGTTCGTCCAGCGGCCACTCTCCTTCGGCGGTAATGCTGATACTCCGGAAGTAGAAGCCCCGTTCGGGAAGCCGGAGGACCATCTCGGGGCGGAACCGGGCCAATGGAGCCACCATGGCCTGGGCGGCCCGCCGTCCAAACCTGTTCCCGTGCATCTCCAGCCAAGGGCTGTTGAGGATCAGATACTGGACGCTGCCGGGGTGGCGGCTGGCCCAGAGGGCAGCGACGAGGCCCCCGGTGGAGTGGCCCATGAGGGCAATGCCGGGCTGTTCCGAGCCGGTGTGGTCCGCCCTGATGATGTCCAAGGCCATGGTGATCTCGGCATCATAGTCCGCAAGGTCTGCGACATAGCCGCCGGTGGTTGCTTCGTCCAGGTTGCGTCCGTGATTGTGCATGTCGAGCGCGTAGAACTCGTAACCCAAACGGGCCCAGAACCTGGCGAGGTCCTTGTTGAAGAAGTAATCGCTCCAGCCGTGCAGGAAGAGCACTGCGCCGTGCACGGTGCGCGGTTTCCCGGTTCCTGCCGCGAGGGAATCCGGGCGGTAACGAACCACGGTGGCGCGACGCATGGTGCCGTCGGCTCCGGATGTTTCTATGGTGCAGGACTGGAAGTCCGCGCCGAGGATGTCTGTAGCCCATTCCATGGCTTCAGCTTAGACATTCAGGGCTGCGTCCCGCGCGGCAGCCCGGCCGCTGAACAGGCAGCCGCCGAGGAACGTTCCTTCCAAAGCGCGGTAACCATGTATTCCGCCTCCGCCGAAGCCGGCGGCTTCGCCTGCTGCGTAAAGACCGTCGATCGTCTGGCCCCCGTCATTGAGCACCCGTGAGCGAAGATCCGTTTGGAGTCCGCCGAGGCTCTTTCGGGTAACGACCGAGAGGCGGACGGCAATGAGCGGACCGTGCGCGGGGTCCGCCAGGCGGTGTGGGGGAGCCACCCTCATGAGCCTGTCCACGGAGAATCTGCGGGCGGCGTGAATGGCGGCCAGCTGCGGGTCTTTGCCCAGGCCGCTTTCCACCTGCCGGTCCCTTGCCAGCACCATCCGGCCAAGAGAGTCGGCATTGATGAGTCCGGAGCCCGTCAAGTCGTTCATCCGTCCGGCCAATTCAGCTACGGACGCGGCCTGGACAAAGTCTGCACCGCGCTCAAGGAAGCGCTCAATAGGCGTATCGCCCCGGGGCTTCAAACGCGTCAGCAGCAGCCTGACGTCCTTGCCCGTCAGGTCGGGGTTTTGCTCCGAACCTGAGAGAGCCAGCTCCTTGAGCGCGATGGTCCGGTTCAAGACGAACCACGAGTACCCGTGTCCCGTGGACACGATATGCCGTAATGCCCCTTGGGAATCGAAACCCGGGAACAGCGGAGCGGGCAGTTGCCTTCCGCAGGCGTCCAACCACAGGGATGAAGGACCGGGAAGGATACGGATGCCATGCTTTGGCCAGACGGGATCGTAGTTGTGAATGCCTTCGGGGTAGTGCCACATCCGGTCGCCGTTGATCAGCGAAGCACCAACGCGCTGTACGACATCCAGGAACTCCCCGTCAACGGAGGCAGGCACGCCACTGAGCAATTCCCTCGGCGGGGTGCCCGGCCACTGCCGGCGGACGGCCTCGTGATTGCCGCCGATGCCCCCGGTGGTCACCACGGTCGCGCCCGCCTCGGCTTCGAAGTGCCCGACGACGGTACGCGTCGAACGCTGGCCGCGGACCGCCGTCGTAGGTTCCAAAACGTCACCGCAGACTCCGGTGACGCTACCCGACGACGTCAGGAGGGCCGTAGCCCGATGCCGGAAGTTAAGGGACACCCTGCCCTTTTCCACGCCTTCACGCACCTTGGCCGCGAAAGGCTCGACGACGGCGGGTCCGGTACCCCACGCGACATGGAACCTCGGAACGGAATTTCCATGCCCTTGTGGCCCGTACCCGCCACGTTCAGCCCACTGGACGAGCGGAAAGAAGCCCACGCCCAGGCTCCGGAGCCATGAGCGTTTTTCACCGGAGGCGAAGTCCACGTAGGCTGCGGCCCATTGACGGGCCATGGCATCTTCGGGCCGGTCGAAGGCGGCTGACGCCATCCAGTCGCCGAGGGCAAGTTCGGTACTGTCCCGTACGCCGAGGCGGCGTTGTTCCGGCGTGTCGACCATAAAGAGTCCGCCAAAGGACCAGGGTGCCTGGCCGCCCAGCGAAGCGGCGGGCTCCTGGTCGAAAATTGCCACCCGTTTACCTGCGGCATAGGCGGTAGCGGCGGCCACGAGCCCCGAAAGGCCGGCGCCGACCACCACCACGTCAGCGGTGAACCGCCCATTCTGGTGTGCGCTGCTTCCCTGTACCGGCATGGCTACATGCTAGCCCCGGCAGGTCATGGGTTTGGCGAGCAGTGCGGAAACCGGAAAACTAGGAACATGCGTGTTTACCCCACCTTCTTCAAGCTCGCCTTCTCCTGGATGGATGCCGAGAAAGCACACAAGATAGGCTTCACTGCCATCCGGACGGCGCACCGTACCGGAGCAGGGCGGATCCTGGCCAAGCTGACTGCTCCGGATCCCTCCCTCCGCACTCAGGCGCTGGGTCTGACGTTTCCCTCGCCCTTCGGCCTCGCTGCAGGTTTCGACAAAGAGGGTCATGGCATTGAGGCTCTCGCCGAGCTTGGGTTCGGACACGTCGAGGTGGGCACCATCACGGGACAGGCCCAGCCGGGAAACGAGAAGCCGCGGCTATTCCGTTTAATTGAGGACAAAGCGGTCATCAACCGGATGGGCTTCAACAACGACGGTGCTGCCGCCGTGGCCCCCAGGCTCAAGTCCGCGCGGGCAGCCCTGCAGCGGGTACACGCCGGCGTCCGGCCGGTGATCGGGGTCAACATCGGCAAGACCAAGGTGGTGGAACTGGACGACGCAACCGAGGACTACCTGATTAGTGCCCGCAGCCTCGCACCAGCCGCGGATTACCTGGTGGTCAATGTCAGCTCGCCCAATACGCCGGGCCTGCGGTTGCTCCAGAACGTGGAGACCCTGCGTCCTTTGCTCAGGGCCGTCGGCGATGCCGCGGACGAGGCCGCCGGCAGGCACGTTCCGCTGTTGGTCAAGATCGCTCCAGACCTCAGTGATGAAGACATCGACGACGTCGCACGGCTGGCGCTTGACCTGAAGCTTGACGGCATCATCGCCACCAACACCACCATCGGGCGGGAAGGCCTGGTCAGTGATCCGGACAAGGTCGCGGCACTTGGCGCCGGCGGTCTATCCGGAGCCCCCCTGAAGCAGCGGTCCCTTGAGGTCTTGCGGCGCTTGAAAAAGGCGGTGGGGGACCAGCTTGTCCTCATTGCCGTCGGCGGCGTACAGACGGCAAACGACGTGCAGGAACGTCTTGACGCCGGAGCGACGCTGGTCCAGGGTTACACAGCTTTCCTCTACGAAGGACCGTTCTGGGCTGCCCGTATCAACAGGGATCTCGCAAAGCTCCGCAAGCGGGCCGCCCACTAAGACCGGCGGCTTCGGGGCAAGCAATCCGGGGCAAGCAATTCAGGGCAAGGAAAAGGCCCCGGACCATTGGCTGATTGCCAGGGTCCGGGGCCACGTCTTAATGGCGGTCCGCTAGGAAGGGTACTGTCCGCGCTTGACCTGCGGTTTGGGCAGGCGCAGTTTGCGGAACTGGAGTGCGCGCATGCACCCGTACCAGACACTGCCACGCTCCACCTCGCCGAACTTGGCCATCAGGCGCTTGCGGAGTTGGCGGGAAAGAATAAAGACGTCAACGAACACGGCCAGGAACATGATCCAGAAGCCCACCAGGACGTAGGTGATCTGCGCGCTGTTGGTCGGCACCACCAGGGAGACCACTACGAACAGCAGGGCACCGAACATCAGATACTCGCCCAGCGTGAAGCGGGCATCGACGTAGTCCCGGACAAAGCGCTTCTGCGGTCCCTTGTCCCGCAGCGGCAGGTACTTCTCGTCGCCCGTGTCCAATGCCTGGCGCATCTTTTGGCGCTGGTCCTGAATCGCCACACGCTCGGCTTCCTTGGAAGCCTTGCGGTCGGTGGGTACCAGGGGGCGCTTGCGGGCGGCCTCTTGGACTTTCCGCTTGGGCGTAGGGGCGCCCTTTCCGACAACCGGCTCCGTGGAGGCGGCGTGGGCCTGGTCTACTACTGATTGAGCGCTGGGCTCTTCCTTTTTGCGTCCGAACACCACTCAAGAATACAGCGCGGGCAGGTGGCGCAGGTTACGTTGGCCGCAAGGCCCCGGCGGTAAGGTGAGGGGCATGACTTCAGCACACGCGGAGATCCCGCAGAACCAGCAAGGGAACGCAGGCCACACTGGGGTCGCTTCCCCGGCAGTCGACGGAGTGGACGGCCACGCATTGTCCGAGGCCGTCAACGCCGCCTTTGACGCAACAATCTCATCACTTAAGGAACTCGTAGCGATCCCCGGAATTGCCTGGGCCAGCTTCGATCCCGCCGAACTGGACCGGAGCGCGGAGGCAGTTGCGGCCATGGTCCGCACTGCGGGTATGCAGGACGTCCGCATCCTGCGGTCGGCCAAGGCCGATGGCACCAACGGGGGTCCCGCCGTCGTCGCCCGTCGCGAAGCCCGGGACGGCAAGCCCACCATCCTGCTGTACGCGCACCACGATGTCCAGCCGCCGGGAGACCGCGCACTGTGGGATTCGGAACCGTTTGTAGCTGAGGAGCGTGACGGACGCCTTTACGGCAGGGGCGCGGCGGATGACAAGGCCGGCATCATGGCCCATCTGGCTGCATACGCAGCTGCAGTAAAGGTCCTCGGCGATGAGTTCGGCCTGGGCGTGACCTTCTTCTTCGAAGGAGAGGAAGAAGCCGGTTCGCCCACCTTCCGGACGTTCCTGGAAGAACACCGCGAACTCCTGCGTGCCGATGTGATTGTGGTTGCAGATTCCAGCAACTGGAAAGTGGGCGTCCCGGCACTGACCACCAGCCTCCGCGGCCTCGTCGACGGTACGTTCGAAGTAAGGGTCCTGGAGCATGCCGTGCACTCGGGAATGTTCGGCGGTCCCGTCCTGGACGCGCCCACCCTTCTTGCCAGGCTTATTGCCACCCTCCATGACGACGACGGCACTGTGGCCGTTGCCGGACTTGTAGCCAAGGACGACGTCAAAGTGGACCTCACCGAAGAGGACTACCGGGCTGACGCTTCAGTGCTCGACGGCGTTCGGCTCGCTGGCAGCGGGACCCTGGCTTCCCGTCTGTGGACGAAACCCGCGCTCTCCATCATTGGCATGGATGTTCCGGCTGTGGATGTGGCCTCCAACACCCTCATCCCGGCAGCCCGGGCCAAATTCAGTATGCGGCTCGCACCGGGCCAGGACCCCGACGATGCCATGGAGGCTTTGAAGGCCCACCTTGAAGCCAATGCTCCCTTCGGTGCCAAGGTCACTTTCACCCCGGGGGAGCGGGGCAATGCCTTCTCAACGGATACAGGCTCTGCTGCCGCACAGGTAGCCCTGTGGGCGCTGGGTGAGTCGTGGGGTGTCAAGCCCGTGGAGATGGGCATTGGCGGGTCCATTCCCTTCATCGCCGACTTGATGGAGGTATATCCCGAGGTGCAGATCCTGGTGACAGGCGTGGAGGACCCGGATTCGCGAGCCCACAGCGCCAATGAGTCCCTCCACATTGAGGATTTCCGCCATGCGGTGCTGGCCGAGGCCCTGATGCTTGCACGCCTGGATGTCGAAGGCCTGAGGTCCTAGCCGCAACGTTTGTCCGGCGAAGCCCGGCGGACGCCCAGTGGGGTCCGCCGGGAACAAGTCCGTGCATGGCGCGGTTACGTCAGGGAGTTATAGCTATGCGTCCGCGCGACGTAGCATGGAGCTATAACCCGTACGTAATTGGGTAAGGGCAGGCTGCGTCCCCGGCGCCGCTGCCAAGCGCGTTATAAGAAGGTAGGCCAATGAGCACTGCAACCAACGAAAACAGCACTGGAGCCGAGCTCGCCCCGAGCGATGAGCTTCCCACGCACGAGGTCAACCTGACCGAGGTCGCAGCAGGCAAGGTCCGCAGCCTCCTCGAGCAGGAAGGGCGCACCGATCTGCGGCTTCGTGTTGCAGTCCAGCCCGGTGGCTGCTCCGGTCTGATCTACCAGCTCTACTTCGACGAGCGTCTGCTTGATGGCGATGCCGTCCGTGACTACGACGGCGTCGAGGTGGTAGTAGACAAGATGAGCGTTCCTTACCTCAGCGGAGCGAGCATCGACTTCGAAGACACCATTTCGAAGCAGGGGTTCACCATCGACAACCCCAACGCCGGCGGCTCGTGCGCCTGCGGCGATTCGTTCCACTGATCCGAGCTAGCAGCCTCATGTCGGCGCCGTCCCGGTCGCGTTTCATCGCGTTCGGAGCCACGGCGCCGACATGTGCGCGAAAACCGCTTCATAGCGGTAAGCTCTACATCGGGTAGTAAAACTTTTTAGTGTGCCCGGAGGGCCTTCGGCCTGCCGGGAGACAGCAACAAGAGGAAGGGCCGTCTGTGAGTTCGCAGAACCGAACCGGCAGCCGACGCATAAAGATCACTTCGATCACTGGCTTGGCACTAGCCGGCGCGTTGGTTTTGACCGGATGTTCACCAGAGGTAGAGAAGGGTTGGCTGCCTACAGAGCGCGGCACCACCAACCACACTGACCGGATCATGGACCTCTGGGTCAACTCATGGATCGCCGCCTTGGCAGTCGGTATTATCACGTGGGGCCTGTTGGTCTGGTGCATCATTGCCTACCGCCGCCGTAAGGGCACCACCGGTTTCCCGAAGCAGCTCAGCTACAACCTGCCGCTCGAGGTCTTCTACTTGACCATACCGCTGTTCATGGTGCTGGTGTTCTTCTACTTCACCGACCAAGACCAGCGTGCGATCGATGACCGTTCGCAGCCTGCAGACGTCGTTGTTGATGTCCGTGGCAAGCAGTGGGCTTGGGACTTCAACTACAAGCAGGGCCAGGTCATCACCGAAGACGTTCACGAAGCCGGCGTGCAGGCGCACCTTACTGGCAATGAAGTCAACAAGGAACTGCTCCCCACCCTGTACTTGCCGGTCAACAAGTCCGTTGATCTGGAGCTCAACTCCCGCGATGTCATCCACTCTTTCTGGGTCCCCGCCTTCCTTCAGAAGCGCGACATGATCCCGGGTAAGACCAACTACATCCGGTTCACGCCCACCAAGGAAGGCACCTTCGACGGCAAGTGTGCTGAACTCTGCGGTGAGTACCACTCCGAAATGCTTTTCCGCGTCAAGGTTGTGTCCGAGTCTGAGTTCAAGGCTCACATGGACCAGCTCCGCCAGGAAGGCAACACTGGCCTGCTCGGTGCGGAATATGACCGCAACCCGAACCTGAACGCAACCAAGTAAGGGAGCGAAGTGGCTACGTACACTCAATCCGCCGGGGTCCTTGAGACTCCCGTTGTTCCTAAATCCAAGGGGCGAATCGTCGTCAACTGGATTACCTCCACGGACCACAAGACCATCGGGTACATGTACCTGATCGCCTCGTTCGTGTTCTTCTGCCTCGGTGGCGTCATGGCGCTGCTGATCCGTGCTGAACTGTTCGAACCCGGTATGCAGATCCTGCAGACCAAGGAACAGTACAACCAGATGTTCACCATGCATGGCACGGTCATGCTCCTGATGTTTGCAACGCCGCTGTTCGCCGGCTTCGCCAACGTCATCATGCCGCTCCAGATCGGTGCCCCCGACGTCGCGTTCCCGCGACTGAACGCCCTGGCTTTCTGGTTCTTCCTGTTCGGTTCCACCATCGCGGTGTCCGGCTTCATCACCCCGCAGGGTGCTGCATCCTTCGGTTGGTTCGCCTACGCTCCGTTGTCGAATACAACCTTCAGCCCCGGCGTGGGCGGTGACCTGTGGGTCTTCGGCCTCGCACTGTCAGGCTTCGGTACCATCCTTGGTGCGGTCAACTTCATCACCACCATCATCTGCATGCGTGCCCCCGGCATGACCATGTGGCGTATGCCGATCTTCACGTGGAACACCCTGGTGACGGCAATCCTGGTTCTGATGGCATTCCCGCCGCTGGCAGCTGCACTGTTCGCCCTCGGTGCTGACCGTCGCTTTGGCGCACACATCTTCGACCCCGAGAACGGTGGCGCTGTCCTCTGGCAGCACCTGTTCTGGTTCTTCGGACACCCCGAGGTGTACATCATCGCCCTGCCGTTCTTCGGCATCGTCTCTGAGATCTTCCCTGTCTTCAGCCGTAAGCCGATCTTTGGCTACAAGGGCCTTGTGTACGCGACCATCGCCATTGCCGCATTGTCGGTAACGGTGTGGGCCCACCACATGTACGTCACCGGTTCGGTCCTGCTGCCGTTCTTTGCCTTCATGACGATGCTGATTGCGGTACCCACCGGCGTGAAGTTCTTCAACTGGATCGGTACGCTCTGGCAAGGTTCCATCACGTTCGAAACTCCGATGCTCTGGAGCATCGGGTTCCTGGTGACCTTCCTCTTCGGTGGCCTCACGGGCATCATCCTGGCCTCCCCGCCGCTGGACTTCCACGTTTCGGACTCCTACTTCGTGGTGGCGCACTTCCACTACGTCGTGTTCGGCACCGTGGTGTTCGCAATGTTCGCCGGCTTCTACTTCTGGTGGCCCAAGTGGACTGGAAAGATGCTCAACGAACGCCTGGGCAAGATCCACTTCTGGCTGCTGTTCCTTGGCTTCCACGGCACCTTCCTCATCCAGCACTGGCTCGGTGTTGAAGGCATGCCCCGCCGTTACGCCGACTACATGCCGCAGGACAACTTCACCTGGATGAACCAGTTCTCCACGATCTCGTCCTTCGTTCTTGGTGCGTCACTCCTGCCGTTCTTCTGGAACGTCTACATCACGTGGCGGAGCAACAAGAAGGTTGAGGTTGACGATCCCTGGGGCTTCGGCGCTTCGCTGGAATGGGCAACTTCCTGCCCGCCGCCCCGTCACAACTTCACCTCCCTGCCCCGCATCCGCTCCGAGCGCCCGGCTCTGGACCTGCACCACCCCGAACTGGCACAGGTCCACACTGCCCAGGCTCCGGACCCGGCAGCCGTAATTCTCGGCAACGCTGACCAGAAGGACGTGCGTAAGTGAAAATTGAATCGTGGCTCTTCGGAGCAGGAGTATTCTTCTTCATCCCCGTGACCATCATTTACGGATTCCTGACGGAATGGTCCGAATGGGTCGGTATCCTGGGCATCCTCCTCGTGGGTGGTCTTGCAGGCATGATCGGTGCTTACCTCGGCTTCACAGGCCGCAGGATCGGCATGCGCCCGGAAGACCGTCCGGACGCTGAGATCCACGAGGGTGCCGGCGAGCAGGGGCACTTCAGCCCGTGGAGCTGGTGGCCGCTGGTCCTCGGCCTTGCATGCGCAGGCGGATTCCTCGGCTTGGCTATCGGTTTCTGGGTGACTTACGTTGCCGGTGGCCTGGCCATCGTGGCCCTTATTGGTTGGGTCTTCGAGTACAGCCGCGGCGACCACGCACACTAGGTCAATTTCCAACAGCAAAGGTCCCCACCATGGATGGTGGGGACCTTTGTTGTTTAACCAGATGGCGAGGCCCGCGGGTCTTGGTGGCTGTGGGCCAGCAGCCCTAGGAGGCCTCCAGGACGGCTGACAACCTCACCAGAGCCTCGGATAGGTCCTGAGAGGATTCATGGCCTGAGAGCTCGTCCTGGTCCACTTCCAGGACCACCTGGCAGCCGTGGGCAAAGTCCTCGGTCATGACCTGCAGGAGGGATCGGGCGTCGACGGGGAGGCCGTCGGGTTTGCGGATGGTGACAGGCAGGCCGGTTTCGTTGACGGCCCGGACAAAGACGGCAGCTGCTCGGGCGTGGAGCCCGATCTCGGCTGCGACGAAGGAATGCTGCTGGGGCAAGCCTGCTCCTAAAATGGGTCCCGGCTGGTCTGTTGGAGAGCGGGATGGGAACGGATCATTCCTAGGGTAACCGCGTCTTCGGTCCCCCGCCCATTCCTATAGCCGTAGTGGTCTAGACCGTGCTGCCGTTGATCTACCCTTGTTCTATGAGCCAAACAAACTTGGGGACGGGACATGCCTGAGGCGGCCAAAATCGTCGGTGAAATAGACCGGACCAGCAGTACGCCCATCTACATCCAGCTGAGGGAGATCCTCAGGGCCTTCATCGGAGAGTCGTGTCCTCCCGGTTCGTCGCTTCCTTCCGAGCGGGATCTGTCTCTCAGGTTTGGCCTGGCTCGAATGACTGTGCGGCAGGCCATCGATGCGCTGGTCGGCGAGGAAGTGCTGGAGCGGGTGGTTGGCCTTGGCACCTTCGTCAAGAAGCCCAAGCTGGACCTGCAGGTGAAGCTCACCTCGTACAGCGAGGAAATGCAGCGCCGTGGCATGGTGCCGGCAGCCAAGGTTCTGAGTTTCGAACAGATTGGCGCCAGTGCCTTCCTGGCGAGGGAGCTCCAGTTGGACGAAGGAACGCCCCTTGTGCGCTTTCGGCGCTTGCTTCTTGCTGACAACGAGCCCATGAGCGTGGATGAGAACTTCATACCCGCCCACCGTGTGCCTGGCCTCCTTGACGAGGCACCACCAACGTCGCTCTACAACGTTCTCAGCGAGCGGTACGGGCTCGTTATGGAGTGGGGCGAGGACATGATCGAGGCCACCGCTGCGTCACCGTCGACTGCCAGGCTGCTCAATGTCGACGTCGGTGCGCCGCTCCTCAAAATCCAGCGCCACGCGTTTGTGGCACGGGCCATGGTGGACTACTCCGTGTCCTATTACCGGGCCGACCGGTACAAGCTCTGGGTACCATTGCAGCGCCCCGGCGTGCGTCCAACCAGGAATTACTCTTCCGGGTATCGCGTCCAATAACGCCTCGGATGCTGATGAGGCCGAGCATGCAAAAAGCGGGCCCGATCCATTGGATCGGGCCCGCTTTTACTGTCTTTGAACCTTGACTAGTGGCTCAGGCTCTTCTGGTCTTCGCCTGCTTCGATGGCCTCGTGGTGGCCATGTGCGTGGGCCGCCTCGAGCTCGGCCGGAGTCGCCGGGGCAACGCGGTCCTCGAAGAACCACTTGGAAAGAGCCGCGCGGCGCTTTTCCTTGCGGGTTACCACACCGTGCTCGTTGGGCTGAGCCGGAATCGGTGCAGGGGACTCGAAGCCAACGAGCTTGTAGCGCTTGTATTCGTCGAGAGGTGCATGCACTTCGATGAACTCGCCGTGGGGGAGTCGCACGATACGTCCGGTCTCGCGGCCGTGGAGTGCGATTTCGCGATCCTTGCGCTGCAGAGCCAAGGCAATGCGCTTCGTCACGATGAACGCGATGACCGGTCCGATGAAGAACAGGGCACGCAGCCAGTAGGTGACATCGTTCAGCGAGACGTGGAAGTGGGTGGCGATGAGGTCGGAGCCTGCAGCAGCCCACATCACGCAGTACCAGGTGAAGCCTGCTACGCCGATTGCGGTACGGGTCGGGGCGTTCCGGGGGCGGTCGAGTACGTGGTGCTCACGATCGTCCTTGGTGATCCAACGTTCGATCCACGGGTACATGAACAGAACGGTGAAGATGATACCGGCCGGTACCAGGGCCGGCAGCAGGACGTTCAGCGTCAGCGTGTGGCCGAAGATGACGTACTCGAAGTGGAAGTCATTGATGACACCCGGCATAAGTCGGAGTGCGCCGTCAACAAATCCGATGTACCAGTCAGGCTGGGTACCGGCAGACACCGGTGAAGGGTCGTAGGGACCGTAGTTCCAGATCGGGTTGATAGTGAACGCGGCTGCCATCAGGGCAACGACACCGAAGACGATGAAGAAGAATCCACCGGCCTTGGCAGCGTAGACCGGACCAAGGGGATAGCCGACGACGTTGCCGTCATTACGGCCGGGGCCGGGGTACTGCGTGTGCTTGTGAACAACAACCATGAAGAGGTGGATGACGATCATCAGGAGGATGAGCGCAGGCACCAGCAGGATGTGGAGCACGTAAAGACGGCCGATGATTGCCGTGCCCGGGAACTCTCCACCGAAAAGGAAGAAGGAGATGTACGTTCCGATGACCGGGATGGACTTGATGACGCCGTCGATGATGCGGAGGCCGTTGCCGGAGAGGAGATCATCGGGGAGGGAGTAGCCGGTGAAGCCTGCTGCCATCGCAAGGATCAACAGGACACCGCCCACAACCCAGTTCATTTCACGCGGCTTGCGGAAAGCGCCCGTGAAGAAAACGCGCAGCATGTGTACACCCAGGGACGCCACGAAAAGGAGGGCAGCCCAGTGGTGCACCTGGCGCATGAACAAACCACCGCGGACATCGAATGAGATGTTCAGGGAGGAGTTGTATGCGACGGACATTTCGACGTTGTACAGCGGCGTGTAGGAACCCTGGTAGTGGGTCTCAGCCATGGAGGGGTCGAAGAAGAAAGTCAGGAACGTTCCGGAAAGCAGCAGGATGACGAAGGAGTACAGCGCCACCTCACCGAACATGAATGACCAGTGGTCCGGAAAGACCTTGCGGCCAAATTCACGCAGGATGCCGGAGCCGCCTACACGCTGGTCAACAAAGTCAGTAAAGCGTCCTACCTTGGTCTTCGCTACGAAGGGGGCTTCAGCTGTTGATGAGGCGCTCATGCTCGTCACGCTCCCAGTAACTCGGTCCTACAGGTTCTTTGAAGTCGCTGGTGGCGACGAGGTAGCCCTCTGCGTCAACTGCGATCGGCAGCTGGGGAAGCGGACGGCTTGCCGGTCCAAAGATGACCTTGCATTCCTGCGTGAGGTCGAATGTGGACTGGTGGCACGGGCACAGAAGGTGGTGCGTCTGCTGCTCGTAGAGAGCAACGGGGCAACCAACGTGGGTGCAGATCTTGGAGTAGGCAACGATTCCGTTGTAACCCCAGTTTTCACGGCCCGGTGACGGGTTGAGCGAGTTCGGATCGAGGCGCATCAGGAGGACGACGGCCTTGGCCTTCTCGTTCAGCTTGCCCTCGTGGAGTTCGTTCAGGCCTTCCGGAATCACGTGGAACGCGGAACCGATGGTGACATCCGATGCCTTGATCGGGGTTCCGTCGGGGTCGCGGGTCAGTCGCTTGAGCTTGCCGCCCTCGGGGGCCCACATGGTGTGTGCGAGCTTGTCGTCGGGGCGGGGACCCAGGTCGCCGAAGATGGCCAGGGCCGGCAGGGGAGCAAGGGCCACAGCACCCAGGAGGGTGTTGCGGATCAGCGGGCGGCGCTTGATTCCGGTTTCCTCGACGATGTCGTCGACGATCCGGACCGCGGCCTGGCGGTCATCCTCGGTCCGAATTGCGTGGCGCTCTTCCGAGACTTCGTGATCGGGCATCAGGGCTTTGGCCCAGTGCACGATGCCGGTGCCGATGCCCAGCATTGCAAAGGCCGTTCCCAGACCCAGAAGCAGGTTCTGCGTACGAATCGTTGCGATGCTCGTGTCATCGCCCAGATCGATGGCGAAGTACGCCACCAGGAAGACCAGCGTTCCGATGACGGAAATGCCAAACAGAATGGCTACCTGACGCTCGGCGCGCTTCGCGGCTACCGGGTCCGTGTCAGCCAGGCGCAAACGATGCGGAGGAAGACCAGGATCCTGGAACTTCTCCACCTCATTCTGACCAGCCGTAGCTACGGTGCCCGAGTGGTTCGGACTGCCGTCACTATGGTTGCCCATAATTCGCCTCATCCTTCTCTCGTTGTCTCGGTCTGAGCCGAGTTAATTTTCAGTTCCAAACTGCTGACCGTGCAGCAGAAGTTTTATGTCCGTGAGGACTAGGACGTGCGGGACGTCAGCCAGATGGTGAAGGCGATGATGACGCCCAGGCCGGCAACCCATACGAACAGGCCTTCAGCTACGGGGCCCAGGGAGCCAAGCTCCGCGCCACCCGGGGAGCCGTTGGCTTCGATCGTCTTCAGGAAGGTGATGATGTCGCGCTTGTCTTGGGGGGTGACGTTGGAGTCGTTGAACACGGGCATGTTCTGCGGACCCGTGGCCATTGCCTCGTAGATGTGCTTGCCTGTGACATCGGCAAGACCGGGAGCGAACTTGCCGCGGGTCAGCGCGCCGCCTGCTGCTGCTGCGTTGTGGCACATTGCACAGTTGACGCGGAAGAGTTCGCCACCCTTGGCTGCGTCACCCTTTTCATCCAGGAGGTGCTCCTCCGGAATGGCCGGGCCTGCGCCGAGCGATGCGACATAGGCGGAGAGCTGCTTGGTCTGCTCGTCATTGAACTGAACGGGCTTCTTCTGAGCCTGCGGGCCATTCATCTGCATGGGCATACGGCCGGTGCCAACCTGGAAGTCAACTGCTGCAGCGCCCACGCCGACCAGCGAGGGGCCGTCCTGGGTTCCGCTTGCACCCATGCCGTGGCAGGTGGCGCAGTTGGCAGCAAAGAGTTTGCCGCCTTCTTCTACGTCACTGGCGCTGAAGCTCGTGGTGTCGGCCTTGGCCTGGTTGACGGATGTGGCAATGGCGTAAAGCCCACCAGTGAGGAGGAGGCCCATCAACAGCAGCGCAATGGCTGCCAGTGGGTGACGTCGCTTCTGCGAGAGTGCCTTCACGTGGTGGTTCCTTTATTCGATCCTGCGTCGGCTCCGTGAGCCGCTTCTTGAAATTCTGCCTCTTGTAGAAAAAGAGTCAAAGCCGGGCTACTTGAGGACGTAGATGACCAGGAAGAGGCCGATCCACACAACGTCAACGAAGTGCCAGTAGTAAGAGGTGACGATCGCCGACGTCGCTTCGAAGTGTCCGAACTTCTTGGCGGCGAAAGCGCGGCCAATGATGAAGAGGAAGGCGATGAGGCCGCCGATGACGTGGAGGCCGTGGAAGCCGGTGGTCATGTAGAAGGCGGAGCCGTAAGCGTTGGACGACAAGGAAACGTGCTCGGAGACGAGCATTGCGTACTCGGTCGTCTGGCCGGCAACGAAGAAGGCGCCCATGACGAATGTGAGGATGAACCATTCGCTCATGCCCCAGCGGGTGAACTGCAGTGGTCCACCCGTCCGGCGGGGTTCGAGCCGCTCGGCAGCAAACACACCCATCTGGCAAGTAAAGGAACTTGCCACAAGGACGATGGTGTTGACGAGCGCAAACGGGAAGTTGAGCTTGGCCGTCTCCTCCGCCCACATCAGTCCAGACGTGGAGCGCAGAGTGAAGTACATGGCAAAGAGGCCGGCGAAGAACATCAACTCACTGGACAGCCAAACTACGGTTCCTACAGAAACCAAGTTGGGGCGGTTCAGCGTCGGGTGCGCCGGGGTACTGGGGGCATGGGTCGCAGATGTCACAAGGACATTATGTCTGTAAAAGTCCAGACTTCCCAATGCAAACCACCGAATCGGGAGACTTTTTCTACAAAGACGCGAAATCGCGCGGAAAAGTTCCCGGCCTCGTTCACATTGGTCATCGGCGTGGCTCGGTCGATAGCATCAGTGGGTGACTTCTCCGGCATCGGCACCTGTAGCCAGCAACACCTGGCCAGGGCTCATCTCTGCACTGATCAACGGCGACGACCTGGCTGCGGATAACACCGAGTGGGCAATGAACACGATCATGGCCGGCGATGCGACGCCAGCGCAGATTGCAGGCTTCCTGGTGGCCCTGCGCGCCAAGGGCGAAACCGTGGAAGAACTGGCCGGGCTTGTGGAGGCCATGATCCGCAATGCCAACCCCATCGAGATTTCGGGGGAGAAGCTGGACATCGTCGGTACGGGTGGCGACCGCCTGAATACCGTCAATATCTCCACGATGGCCGCCCTCGTTGCTGCCGGGGCGGGCGCGAAGGTAGTAAAGCACGGTAACCGTGCTGCGTCATCGACGTCGGGTTCAGCCGATGTCCTGGAAGCCCTTGGCGTGCGTCTGGACCTCCCGATCGAACGGGTGGCCCGCAACGCTGAGGAAGCCGGAATCACGTTTTGCTTCGCGCAGGTATTTCATCCATCCTTCCGGCACACGGCTGTGCCCCGCCGTGAGCTCGCAGTGCCCACCGCCTTCAATTTCCTGGGTCCCATGACCAACCCGGCGCATGTGCAGGCCTCGGCCGTGGGGGTCGCAAATGCCAGGATGGCACCTCTGGTGGCGGGTGTCCTGGCTCGCCGCGGCAGCCGCGGGCTCGTGTTCCGTGGTGACGATGGCCTGGACGAACTCACTCCCACGGGGCCTTCCACCGTCTGGGAGATCCGTGGGGGAGAAGTGCATGAACAAGTGTTTTCACCCGCGGATCTTGGCGTAGCTGCATCCACAGTGGCCGACCTGCGGGGCGGAGACGCTGCGGCCAACGCAGTTGTCGTCCGGGAGATACTCAACGGAAAGACCGGTCCAATCCGGGATGCCGTGCTGTTGAACGCTGCTGCAGGGTTGGTTGCTGCTGACCTTACGGCCGAGGGCCCTTTGGTGGATCGCATGCGGACAGCCTTCGAGCGCGCAGCCGAATCGGTGGATTCCGGCAAAGCTGCGGCAGTTCTTTCCAAGTGGACTTCACTCAGTCAAGATCAGGCCTAGGGCCGGCTATTCGAACCCCAGGGCAAACGCGGCGTCGAGGTCGTGCTGGGAGTAGGCCCGGAATGCGATGTGCGTGGTGGTGTGGACCACTGAAGGGACTTTCGACAACCGGTCGGCGATGACATCGGCCAGGTCCTCGTGTTTGCTCACGCGTGCGACTGCGATCAGGTCCCATTCGCCTGTGACCGAGTAGACCTCGCTGATGCCTTGGATCGCCGAAATCTGTTCGGCTGTCTCCGGAATGCGTGAAGCGTCGGTCTTGATCAGGACAAAGGCGGTGATCACGTGAAGCCCTTCCGGAAGTCGTCAGTGCGGACGCAAACAAGCCTAGTGCATGTGCTGTGCCAAATGGCCGATCAGGCTGGTCGACGGCCGCGGGCGTAGAGGCGTACTGCGATGCCGACCACCAGGCGGAATCCGAGCAGCAGGGCGGCCAGTGCGGCAAACGCGACAATGAAGAACGGCAGCACCACCACTTGCCCGGTAAGGGCTCTCAGCAACATGCCTACAAGCAGGGCTCCGGCCCAGATGACAATTCCCGACGGCCAGAGCGCAAACGGTTTTCGCCATGCGCGCCCGGCCAACCATCCCGCCGCGGCTCCCACCAGGAAGGGCCAGGCAGTCAAGAAGACCCCGGTGATGATATCCCCACGGCTGTGGGCGTCGCGTCCGATTGCGGCGAAAGCAAGGATGAGCAGCAAGTCGCCGGCGGCAGCGGGAATCCAAGATCTTTTTGGGGAGGGCATGACTCCGACAATATCCGGGGACGACGCAATGGGTGAAGCCGGTGAAGCGAAAGTCCTGTGGATCTTTGTCCGCGGGGACGACCGTCTTGACCCTGCAACGGGCGCCGAAAGGCTTACCACGGCGCCTGGGAAATCAGGGGACAGGCCGTTGGTAGCGCTGTTACCATATCCGCACGGTGACGCGCGCACCATCCACAACCTGAGGAGTATTCACCCATGACTTCCCGCCTCAACCCTTACCTTTCCTTTCGCGACAATGCCCGCGATGCGATTACTTTCTATGAGTCCGTTTTTGGGGGAGAGCTGAACATCAGCACGTTTGGCGACTATCAGGCCAGCCAGGATCCCGAGGAAGCAGACAAGGTGATGCACGCCATGCTGGTGTCACCCCAAGGCCTTACTTTGATGGCGTCAGATACGCCCAACGGCATGGAGTACAACCCCGGCAACAATATTTCGGTTTCGCTCAGCGGCGACTCCGCGGACGAAGCGGAACTTCGGGGCTACTGGGACAAACTCGTCGACGGCGGTACGGTCACCATGCCGCTTGAAAGCGCGCCGTGGGGTGACACCTTCGGGATGTGCGTGGACAAGTTCGGGATCGCCTGGCTGGTAAACATCGCCGGCGTGCAACAGCAATAACTGCTGTTCAGCGGACGCCGTCTCCGGTCGCAACCGGAAGTACCAGCATGTATCCCGTTGGCAGTGCGCTGCTCCACCTCCTTGGTTCGCGCACTACGAACTGCCTGGCCAATTCATCGGGGCTCTGGAGTGTATTGGGGGCCGGAGACGGCCCCCATTGGCCGCTGCCGTAGGGATACAAAGGATCCAGGACGTTAACTCCGGTCACCTCGAAGCGGGGGTGGATTCGGGGGTCGCCAACTGATTGGAAGCCGCTCATGACCCATGCGTGCCGTCCGCTCCACATCACAAGTCCAACGGGACGGCCGGTTGCTGCCAAGGCGTTGGCCGCGGTACGAAGTGCCTCGTTGTAGTCGGCGATGCTGACCACCTCGTAAGGGCCCACGCCAACCTCATTCAGTACCTGGGCCCACCCAAGGGGGTTGGCACCGTTGAAGGCGTTGGAGGAGCGTGCACGCGCCATGTCCCACAGCTCGTTCTGCTGCTCGCGACCTGCCCACGTGCCCGAACTGTTGGGTCGGGTAAGGTTGTACGCCATTTGGATGCTCGCTGCGACGCACCAGTCGAACGTGTACTGCGGGACGAAGTCACCTTCCTCGTAGAGGTTCAACACGAAGGGTTGGGGAGCTGGTGCCGGTGCTTCCGGAGCGGGCGGTTGCGGGGGAGGAGCGGTGGGAACTGCAGTAGCAGAAGCTTCCGGGGACGTTCCCGCTGCCGAAGTCGCCGGCGCGGCAACCACGCTGGGGGAGGAGTCTTGAATTCCAACGCCAGGGGTGCAGCCAGCCAAGAGGGTCGCGGCGATCGCGATCCGTACAACGTGGACTGGGGCGCGGGTCATTACTGCATAATTTTAGTCCCGACGGCGCGTGGAAAGTATGGCCGTCCGTCCCGTAGGAGCGGCGCACGTCCTGGAAAGCAGCGGGGGAGCGCAAACCGAACCCCTTGTGGAGAGGGTCCTGCATGCGTAGCGTGGGCCTATAGGCTCCTTCGCCGATGCAGCCCGGCGTTACATGCCTTGTTTACCCATTGGAGGCCATCATGGCCACTGACAATTTCGCACGCTTCCTCCAGGAATGCCTGGTCGTGGAAGAAGATACTGAAGAGGGCTTGGACCTCGATACCCTTTATGGCCTATACATCAGTTGGTGTCGGCTGGAAAACCTGGAACGGATACCTGAACGGGCCTTTGGGTCAATGCTCCGCAGGCACCATCTGCACTGGGGTCGATACGAGGGAAACTGGGTTCTGGTTGGCCTGAGGATGGTGGGGCCGGCGGCGCGTGACTACGTGCTTTCCGGCTCGGCTCCCATGCGTTCCATCGGAGCCCCTGAATTCCTGGAGGTTCCGAACGCCGTCGCCTGACAAAGGTGCGACAAAGAGCAAAAACAGGTGTGGCCCGATCTTTTCAGATCGGGCCACACCTGTTTTTCGTTATCAGACGGGTAGTGCGTCCGGCTTATCCGCGACGGAATCATCAGTTGTGAGGTCGATCTTGAGTGGATTTTCCGGGGTCGCAAGCGTGGCGGTAGGATCCAGCATCGTGATTCCCGGGTAGAAGCGGACGCTTCCGCGGTTGTCGTCATGCTCCAGGCCGTAGTGCCTGAGCGCCGTCACGAATGCGCCATTGTCCATCGGCTGGTGTCCGTTTGTGAGACTCCAACTCACGTACAGGCCGTAAAGGGCTGTAAGGTCCAGGCCGTCATCCGTCGAAGTCTTGACAGTGCTGTGCGTTAGGAAATCGTGTATGGAAGTGTCGTTCATTGCAGAGGCCTCCGGCCATAGCTATAGAATCGCCGGTCTGCAAGGGCGAACTGCTCACTATTCCAGTGCCGGGGTTGCATGTCAAAGACCGTGGTGCCGGTGAGTCGCCTGGGGGAGTCCTTTGGCGGTAAGGCCCATTAGTGCGTCCCTGCGGAGGAAGTAGGAGCGAGGATGCCAACCTATGGAACATTGGCAGCCCGAATATCCGGGCAGCCTCATCTGATGGAGAAGCTGGAACGAACTCGGATGTCCCGAATCACACCCTGGGAACCGTGAGTTCGTGATCAAGGGATACCCGAAAAAGGTTCCCCAATCTGTAACTATCCGGGATGTCCCGGACAATACAGGGCATGAAGAACGTTCAGCTGGGGGACGACATCCTCTGGGCGCAGAGCCGGAGGGGCGACGCTGAGGCGTTTGGTCTGTTGTACGACCGACACCGTGATCGCGTCTTTCGGCACGCCTACCGTCTGGCTGGTGGGCGTCAAGACGCCGAAGACACCACGGCGTCCGCTTTCCTGGAGTTATGGCGTCGCAGGGAGAACGCGAAACTGATTGACGGCTCGATCCTGCCGTGGCTCTTGGTGACCACGACTAACACAGCCAGGAACCTTCAGCGGGCGAAAGCCCGCCACCGGAGGTTACTGACGGCGCTTCCACGCCGTAGTGAGTTCGACGCGGAACTGGACCCGGCCCATTCGAGCCTCGAATCTTCAATGAACGAGGAAGTAGCCCAGGCGCTTGGTGTCTTGAAGCCAGCGGACCTCAGGCTGGTCAGTCTTGTTGTCTTTGAAGAAATGCCACTGCCAGCGGCAGCCGAAGCGCTTGGCATTTCACATGGGGCCGCCAGGGTACGTATGCACCGGGCTCGCCAGAAACTGAAAGCGGCGCTGCCGCGCTCAGTCCAACATTCGTATTCACCAGCGCTGAAAGGAGATCCGTCATGAACGATGTCCTCATTGATCCGCAGTTCGACCGGGCGCTCCGGCAAGTACTCCTTGATCAGGTTCGCAACAGCCCGCAACGGGAGCCTCGCAAGCGCCGACGTCTGCTGCTGGCCGGTGCTCTTGCCGGAGCAGGAATGCTGGGCGGCGTGGGCGTAGCGACCGCAGGGTTTCTCACGCTGCCAGGGGTGCCGACAACCACTGTCCTAACTTCCGCATCGACTGCTGTCTACCAGGGCACGGCAACAGTTGACCTAGGACAGGCACCCGCCGGTACGACGGGCATTGAAGTGGAACTTACCTGCTTCACCAAAGGCAGGTTCGTTTTCCCCGATGGTGCCAGCGTCTCTTGCTCGACGGTTGATCCGGGAACCCCTGGTGCCTGGCCAAAATACATCGTCCCCTTCGACCCCGCAGTGCAAGGTATGACCATCACCACCGATCCCGGAAACAGATGGCAGATCAGCGCCAGGTACATCGCCCAGGCGCCTACCGAGTGGAAGATCAATGCGAAGGGCGAAACCTACGGCGTTGAGGTAGTAGGCCGCGGAACCCCGGACCTGCTCGCCGTCATCGCCACCAACGGGGCCAAGGGCTACGTGTACTCGAGTCAGATGAAGGAAACCGATCCGGCAAGTCCGGAAGAGGCTGCCAAGAACTTGCCCAAGCCGCAACGGGAAATCCCGGTTTACCTCAGTGACGGCACGACGCAGGTCGGCGTGTTCATGGGACCGGGGTGATGTCTGGCTCTGCCAGCCAGATTTACGGATGCCCAGAGTGAGAAACCCGTTCCATGTGCAAACCATGTACGCAATGGGCGGAGGAGGGGCGATCGCGCATCAGATGCGATAATCCTCGTTCTACTTTACATAATGTAGATTATCGGCGTTTGAACAGGGTGGGCAGAAGGGGTCCGAGAGATATAGCAAACACCCGGGCCTGCGTTCCCGGGTTTGCAGGGATCCTCGGGTTGAATGGGAGCAGCGTGGTCCCGCACCGCGAGGCTCGGACTTGCCGGATGCAACGGCCACCAACGTCCCACGAACCGGCATTCAACCAGAGGTGAACGTCATTTGAAGTACAGGAAAATTGGCACCAGCGGACTCGAAGTCTCCGCCGTGACCCTCGGCTGCATGAGCTACGGCGATGCTGACCGTGGCAACCATGGGTGGACGTTGCCGGAAGAAGAAAGCCGCAGCTTCATCAAAAATGCCCTTGAGCTCGGCATCACGACCTTCGACACGGCCAACATCTATTCGATTGGCAGCAGTGAAGAAATCCTGGGTCGGGCACTGAAAGACTTCGCCAAACGCGAGGAAGTCGTCGTTGCCACCAAGGTCCATGGAACCATGCGTCCCGGCCCGAACGGCGGCGGACTGTCCCGCGGGCACATCATGGAGCAGATCGATGCCAGCCTGAGACGGCTCGGCACCGATTATGTGGACCTCTACCAAATTCACCGGTTCGATCCGGCCGTGCCAATTGAAGAAACCCTTGAGGCCTTGCACGATGTAGTGAAATCGGGCAAAGCGCGCTATATCGGAGCCTCGTCAATGTGGGCGTGGCAGTTTGCCAAGCTCCAGTACACGGCCAAGCTCAACGGGTGGACGCAGTTCATCTCCATGCAGTCCCAGTACAACTTATTGACCCGCGAAGACGAACGCGAACTGCACCCGTTCTGTGTGGACCAAGGCGTTGGACTGCTTCCGTGGAGCCCACTTGCGCGCGGGAAGCTTGCGCGCCCTTGGGATGTCGGCAGCGAACGCATCAAGTCGGATCCGCTTGCCCAGGTCCTCTACCAGCAGTTTGAGTCGGAGGATCGCAAGATAGCCGACCAGGTAGGTGCCATCGCCGAGGAACGTGGGGCGAGCCGCTCCCAGGTTGCGTTGGCGTGGCTCCTGCATCGTCCGGGGGTCTCCTCCCCCATCATAGGTGCCACCAAGCCGAACCATCTCGAGGATGCTGTTCGCGGAGTCGATCTTGAACTGAGCGATGACGAAATGCGCAGGCTGGAAGAGAATTACGTGCCTCACGCCGTCGAAGGATTCTAGCCGGCCCGGGGCCCGAATATCCTGATTCGGGTCCCCGGCGCAACCAACGGCATCCCATGGTGGTGCCGTTGTCAGGCCCCTACGTAGGCTGCGAGGTGTTTGCCCGTCAGCGTATCCTTGCCCGACACCAGCTCAGCCGGCGTGCCGGCGAAAACTATGCGTCCGCCGTCGTGCCCTGCCCCGGGGCCCAAGTCGATGATCCAGTCCGCATGGGCCATGACTGCCTGGTGGTGCTCGATGACGATGACCGACTTGCCGGAATCCACCAACCGGTCCAGCATGCCCAGAAGGTTCTGGACGTCGGCCAGGTGCAGGCCTGTGGTGGGCTCGTCCAGGATGTAGATCTCGCCCTTCTCGGCCATCTGGGTGGCCAGCTTCAGCCGCTGGCGTTCGCCGCCGGAGAGCGTTGTCAGAGGCTGGCCCAGCGTGAGGTAACCAAGCCCGACGTCGGCCAGCCGATCGAGGATCTTATGCGCAGCAGGCGTACGTGCATCGCCTTCGGAGAAAAACTTCTCCGCCTGCTCGACAGACATTGCAAGCACTTCTGCAATATTGCGGCCGCCCAGCGTGAACTCCAGAACCGATGCCAGGAAGCGTTTGCCTTCGCACTCTTCGCACGTGGATTCCACCGTCGCCATGACGCCGAGGTCGGTGTAGATGACGCCCGCACCGTTGCAGGTGGGGCAGGCGCCTTCCGAATTGGAACTGAACAAAGCTGGTTTCACGCCGTTGGCTTTGGCGAAAGCTTTTCGGATCGGTTCCAGCAGCCCTGTGTAGGTTGCGGGGTTGCTGCGCCGCGAACCGCGGATGGCGCCCTGGTCGATAACAATCACGCCGTCACGCTTGGCCACTGAACCGTGGATCAGTGAACTCTTGCCGGAACCGGCAACGCCTGTGAGGACGCACAGGACGCCCAAAGGAATATCGACGTCGACGTTCTGCAGGTTATTCGTCGATGCTCCCCGGACCTCAAGCTGGCCGGTAGCTGACCGGAGATCCGCCTTAATGGACGCGCGGTCGTCGAGATGGCGCCCCGTGATGGTGTCACTCCCCCGCAGGCCGGCCAGATCGCCCTCGAAGCACACCATGCCTCCGCCGGTTCCGGCGCCGGGACCGAGGTCCACCACATGGTCAGCGATCGCAATGGTTTCAGGTTTGTGCTCAACCACCAGGACCGTGTTGCCCTTGTCCCGCAACTGGAGCAACAGCTGATTCATTCGCTCAATGTCGTGCGGATGCAGTCCAATGGTTGGTTCGTCAAAGACGTACGTGACATCGGTCAATGATGAACCGAGGTGCCTGATCATTTTGGTCCGTTGGGCTTCTCCCCCGGACAATGTGCCGGCCGGCCGGTCAAGGGACAGGTAGCCAAGACCGATCCCGGTGAAAGAATCCATCAGATGCTGCAGCCCTTTCAGCAGGGGCGCCACGGACGGCTCTTCAAGCCCGCGGATCCACTGGGCCAGGTCGCTGATCTGCATTTTGCAGACATCGGCAATACTTTTGCCCTGGATCTTGGACGAACGTGCCTCCGCGCTGAGGCGCGTCCCTTCACATTCGGGGCAGGTAGTGAAGGTAATAGCCCGTTCAACGAAGGCGCGGACATGCGGTTGCAGCGCATCGACGTCCTTGGACAGCATCGACTTCTGGATCTTGGGGATGAGTCCTTCATATGTGAGGTTGATGCCCTCTACCTTCACTTTGGTGGGCTCGCGGTAAAGGAGGTCGTGCAGCTCCTTCTTGGTGAACTTGGCGATCGGCTTGTCCATGTTGAAGTAGCCGGTTCCGCTGAAGATGCGCCCGTACCAGCCGTCCATGCTGTAGCCGGGGACCGTAAGGGCGCCTTCGCTGAGCGACTTTGTTGCGTCATAGAGTGCCGTCAGGTCGAAGTCGCTGACCGAGCCCATGCCTTCGCAGCGGGAGCACATGCCGCCCAATCGGTTGAACGTAGCCTTTTCGGTTTTGGTCTTGCCCTCCCCGCGGTCCACAGTGATGGCCCCGCTGGCTTTCACTGTGGGGACATTGAACGAGTACGCATTGGGCGATCCAATGTGCGGCTCGCCCAGGCGGCTGAACAGGATTCGAAGCATGGCATTGGCATCGGTGGCCGTCCCCACTGTGGACCTGGGATTGGATCCCATCCGCTCCTGGTCGACGATGATCGCCGTCGTCAGCCCTTCCAGGACATCCACGTCCGGACGCGACAGGGAAGGCATGAACCCTTGCACGAAGGCGCTGTAGGTCTCATTGATCATGCGCTGCGATTCGGCCGCAATAGTGCCGAACACGAGCGAACTCTTGCCGGACCCCGAAACTCCCGTGAAGACCGTCAGCCGTCGCTTTGGGATCTCCAGGCTGATGTCCTTCAGGTTGTTTTCCCGCGCACCTTGCACCCGGATGAGGTCGTGGGTGTCAGCGACGTGCGGCGTTTGCGGTTCCGTGTACGTGCCCGCGGCTATGCTCATGGTTTCTCCATCTGTAGGCGGCGCTGCCCAACAGTCCCCCGTCGGCGTCACCTGTCCCCGTGCCGGACGGCCCTGGCGGCTACGTCCGATTCTCGTTCGTTGGCGCCGTAGCGGCAACGATAGTTCCAGAGTAATGGGCCGCGGTGGAGCTGCCCATGAAGGAGCAGGCGGAGATGCGCCATTGTCTTCCCGACGATCCTCGCTAAGAATGAAGCATGCCGGTATACATGAGGTCCCTGGAAACCGCAGTTCCGCCAACTATCCTCGTCCAGTCCCAAGCCCGCGACGTCTTCGCAGCTCAACCGGGCCTCACGCGCCTCGGGTCGCGTTTGGTCTCCACCTGTTTCGACTCAGCTGCCATTGACACCCGGTACACCGCCGTAGCGGAACTGAGCCTTGACGCACATCCGGAGAATCCGAAGTTTTTCGATCCCGCCAGCAACCGTGTCCTCAGCCCCAGCACCAAGGTGCGGAACGAGATCTTTGCGACCGAAGCGACCAAGCTGTTCATCGAGGCCGGGAAGGCCGCCGTCGCGGGTGCGCCCGGGCTCGGGTTGGAGGACATCACCCACGTCATCACAGTTTCCTGCACGGGCTTCTTCAACCCGGGCCCAGACTACAAAGTGGTCCGCGCCTTGGGCCTCCAGCCTTCTGTCCAGCGCTACCACCTGGGATTCATGGGATGCTACGCCGCCTTCCCGGCCCTGCGCGCCGCCAGGCAGTTCTGCCTCTCGGACCCGGAAGCGGTGGTCCTGGTCATCTGCGCCGAACTTTGTTCATTGCATGTCAGGACTTCCAACGATCCTGACACGATCATGGGTTCTGCGATCTTCGGAGACGGAGCAGCGGCAACGATCGTCACGGCACGGGAGCCCGAAGGGCCGGAACCGGTCATCAGGCTGGACCACTTTGAAACCGTCCTCACGCCTGTAGGCGAAGAAGCCATGGCTTGGAATATCGGTGATGAAGGATTCGAAATGGTCCTCGGCACTTACGTTCCGCACATCATCGAGGAGCACATCACCGGAGCTCTCGAACCGCTGCTGGCCAAGGAACCCGGCCTCCCGGAGAAGCCCTACCGGGACATCACGCACTGGGCCATCCACCCCGGCGGCCGCAGCATTTTGGACAAGGTGGAGTCCAAGCTTGAATTGACTCCCGAGCAGCTCGTGCCTGCCCGCGAAACCTTGCGCGAATACGGCAATATGAGCAGCGCAACAGTCCTCTTCGTGCTCAAGCGCATGCTCAACCGCCGCGCCGCCGAACGGGAAGAACGCATATGCTCCATGGCATTCGGCCCGGGCCTCACCGTGGAGACTGGGCTCTTTACGCTGGTCTCCCCCGACTTGTGAGCCCGTGGGGGCCGCTGCGGGAAAGGGACCCCCACGCCGTCGAGGACATGGATCGCCCTGACTGCGACCTGCAAAGGCTCAACCGAAGCTATGCCCGGTTTCCAGTGGTGAACTATCTGCTCTCGGGCTGGCACCGGACTTATCGGGAGCGGCTCCGGCCGATCCTGGAAACACGCGGTTCGGCCACGGTGCTTGATGTGGGTTGTGGTGGTGGAGATGTTGCCCGCAGCCTGGCCCGTTGGGCCGCGAAGGACGGCTATGAATTGCAGGTGACCGGCATAGACCCGGACGAACGGGCAAACGGTTTCGCAGTCCGGGCACCTGCAGTGAAGGGCGTCAGCTACCGGCGTGCCCATACCTCCGAACTGGTGGCCGAAGGGCTGGCATTCGACGTTGTCCTGTCCAACCACGTGCTTCATCACCTGAATCCGGAGCAACTGGCCGGCATGCTCCGTGATTCCGAAGCGCTGTCCTCCGGCATCGTCCTGCACAATGACCTCAAGCGCAGCAACCTCTCCTATGCACTGTTCGCCGCCGGCTTCTGGCCCCTGGGCCTGGGCTCCTTTATCTGCGGCGACGGGCTGACCTCCATCGCCCGGAGCTACACAGCCCCGGAACTGCGGAACGCAGCGCCGGCCCGCTGGACAGTGGAGGGCAACGGGCCCTGGCACCACTTCCTTGTGTATCGACGGGATGAACCACTGTGACGGCCGGGCCTGATGTGGTGGTGGTTGGCGCCGGCCCCGTCGGATTGTTCACGGGCTTGCTGCTCCTTCAGCGCGGCCGGTCCGTGCGGATCCTTGAACGACGCGTCGGCAGGAGCAACCGTTCCCGGGCCATAGGGATCCATCCGCCGGCCTTGCGGGCACTGGATCGGGCCGGGATTGCGGACTCCCTGGTTGCCGAGGGGGTCCGGATCGATACAGGCCTGGCGTACAGCAGGGGCAAACGTGTTGCCGAGCTGCCCTTCCGCAGCGATCCCGATTTTCCCTTCATCCTGGCAGTTCCGCAGCCCGTAACGGAGCGGACCCTGGAAGAAGCGGTCGCCGCACTGGACCCGGCCGCCGTCGTGCGTGGGGCAAGGGTCGTGGACGCCACGGACGACGTCGGTGGAGTCACCGTTGTTGCGGAGTCGCCGGAAGGCGCCGTGGAAATGCGGGCACGCCTTGTGGTGGCAGCCGATGGTGCCCACTCGTCCTTCCGTGAGCGGCTGCTGCCGTGCCTTCATTCAAAGGGCTATCCGGACAGCTACCTGATGGGCGATTTCGCGGATGATACGGGACACGGCCCCGCAGCAGTCCTGTACCTGGAGCCCGACGGCATCGTCGAATCCTTTCCCTTACCCGGCGGCGTCCGCCGATGGGTGGTGCGTCTGGGGTCCCCGGCCAACTCCCCGACGGCGGATGGCCTGGCAACGCTGGTGGGGGCCAGGACAGGCGTGTTCCCGGATGAAAGTTCCAACAGCATGCTCAGTGCCTTTGACGTGCGGGCGCGCCTGGCTCCCCGCATGGTGCACGGCCGCATTGTCCTCCTGGGCGACGCGGCACATGAGATCAGCCCGATCGGCGGCCAGGGGATGAACCTGGGATGGCTGGATGCAGCCGCTGTGGTGCCACTCATGGACGCCTCAATGTCTGGCCAGGATGTGGGAGGCAGTCTCCGGCTCGTTGAGAAGGATCGGCGTCGTGCCGCGATAAGGGCCTCGCGCCAAGCCGGACTGAACATGGCCTTGGGAAGGCCGCTGCCGCCGGCCGTCATGGCTGCCAGGAATGCGGCTTTTGCCCGCGCCTTGCAGCTCAGACCTGTCACCGAACTTGTGGAGCGCCGCTTCACCATGCGGTAGCGACCGGCCGTGCCCGGGTGTTTGACCTACGACGGCCGCGTTCCGTTACTGCTCCGGCTGCGTGTAGTAGCAGTCGTAGGTGTCCTGGCTGGCGATGCGTCCATCGCGCAGTTCGAACACTGCGGTGCTCCGCGCACGGATCCTTTCACCGGCATCCCAGTGCGGCAGGTCAAGCAGTAGCGTGGCGGACCAGTTCATCTCCAGCACCACACGGTTTCCCTCGGTGGTGCTGCGCACAACCTCGAAGCGTTGGTCGGAGACAATTGATTTACTACTGTCGGCCCCCGACAAAGTCTCCTGCAGCGTTCGCGTGGAACCGTTCTTGGATAAGGCGTGAGGCCACTCCGTCAAGGTGAAGTCCTCGGTGAGAAACGGCTCGATGTCGGCGGAGCCACCGCCTGCTTCGACTGTCCGCACGAAGCCCAGTACTACATCCAAAGGGTTGGTATCGCTGCTCATCGTCACGAGCCTATCCCACGTGCCCGTAAGCTCGACCCATGACCCATCTTTCCGATTCGGGTGCAACAGCCCCTGCCACAGATTTCACTCCTGTCCGGATCAGGGACGCCGTCCGCCGCATTCTGGACGCTGAGGCCATGCCACCAATCGTCCAGGCCGGCCACCCCGTTCTCCGGCAGCAGGCAGCTCCTTTCGATGACCAGCTCGACGCCGCCGAACTTGGAGCTTTCATTGCCAGGATGCGTGAGGTCATGCACGCTGCGCCCGGTGTGGGACTTGCTGCGCCGCAACTCGGTGTTCCCCTGAGGGTGGCTGTTCTGGAGGACCAATACACCATCGACCCGGCGTCGTCCGCTGCCCGGGACAGGGAGCCGCTCGAGTTCCTTGCTGTACTGAACCCCCGCTATCGGCCCGTGGGGACGGAGACGGCTTCCTTTTATGAAGGGTGTTTGTCCGTCAGCGGGTACCAAGCCGTCGTCTCCAGGCACAAGCAGATCGAATTCACGTACCTGACACCGGAAGGGCAGCCGAACCGACAACTGCTCTCCGGCTGGCAGGCCAGGATCGCCCAGCATGAAACGGACCATCTGGACGGAACGTTGTACCTTGATCGGGCAGAGTTGCGTTCCCTGTCCAGTAACGCCGAGCACTCGGCGCGTTGGGCGCAGCCGGGCATCGATGAAGCCAGGCATACCTTGGGGTTCCTGCCGGACCAGAACAACGGAACCCATGCTCCGTCGGCCCGGCGGTCAGGGTCTTAGCGGCCAGAGACGATGTGGCGGTCCGGGCCGCTTTCCGGAGAAGGACCGTTCTTCGGGGCGGGAAGGTACCGCGCCCACCACGCGAGGATGTGGTCAAACCGTTGCCTGCGGTGGTGCGGCGTTCCGGACCGCGAGAGCTCGTGGTCCTCGCCGGGGAAGACCAGGAGCTGCGTCTCAACCCCTTGAGCCTGAAGTTTGGCGAAATACCGCTGCCCCTGTTCCAACGGGCAGCGGAGGTCGTTTTCGCTGTGGATGACCATGACGGGAGTTCTCACCTTCCCGACCACCGCCATGGGGCTTTGGGCAATCAACTGTTCTTCAGAGGTGCCCAAGTACTCCTGGCTGAAGTACCAACCTATGTCCGCCGAACCGGTAAAGCTCACTGGGTCCAGAAAACCGCGCTCCACGATCGCGCCCTTGAAGCGGTGGTCGTGCGCGATGGTCCATGCCGTGAGGTAACCGCCGTAGGATCCGCCCATGATGCCCAGGCGTTCGGCATCCAAAGCTGGAAATTCCTTTGTTGCTGCGTCCACGAAGGCCAGGACGTCCTGCATGTCCAGGCTGCCCATGTGCGCGCGGATGGCTCGTCCGTGCGTCTGGCCGTAGCCTGCGGAGCCTCGTGGGTTGCACATCACTACCGCGTAACCCGCGGCCGCATACACTTGGGCCTCATCGAAGAATGCGCCCGTGTACTGGGCGAAGGGTCCGCCGTGAATGTTCAGCAAGACGGGATGGGGTCCCGGACCGTCAGGGAGTACCACCCAACCTTGCACGGGATAACCGTCAGACGAGGTTGCCTCCACTTCCAGGGGCTCGGACAGTCGGGAGTTGTTGCGCAGTTCCGCCGAGAAGTCTGTCAGGAGACGCAACTCGTCCCGTTCCAGGGATGCCACGTCTCCAGCGGTAGACGCATCCGTGAAGGTGAGGGCGATTTCTCCGTTGGCGGCCATTGTTGCGCCAAGCACTACCCTCGCCCCGTGTACGAGGGGTTCGATGGGGCCGTCGGCCGGGACCCTGAGCAGTTCGACGGATCCGAGCGCCGTGTTCAGGACCAGGACGCTCTCTGCGCCTCCCTGCTCCAGCGGGCCGGAGACATCCAAATATTCCGTGTCCGTAAGCGCACGTGCCTCTCCCCCGTCGGTCGGCATGACGTACAGGACTGAGTTGCGGGCTACGAAATCCAGGCCCGTTTCGCCCAGGTCCTGCGCGGTGAAGAAGATCCATTGACCGTTCATCGAAGGCTTGATCGCCGTGACAGTCCGTTTGGTTCCGTCTGCCGGCAATACCGGCTGCGGCTCCCCTCCCGCGGCGTTCAGGCGATAAACGGAGCGGACCAGATCGTCGTCGCGCCCCTCGTGCAATGACGCAACGAAATAGATGGACTCGCCGTGCGCCGAAAAGCACGGTGAGTCGTGATCGGCGTCCCCGAAGGTGAGCTGCTTGGAATAGGGAACGCCGGTGAACGTTCCCGGCGCCAACTCACGGGCAGCGCGCCCTGTCGGTAGGACTGCAGGCTCACCCCCAAGTTCCGGTACTTCCACCAGGAACAAGTGCTTCCGATGGTCGGCAAGGTAGCCGATGCCGTTGAGCCTGTATTGCTTGGCGCGGATAAGCCGTGCGTCCTCACGTCCGGAGGTGACGCCGTCGACCGTTCCGTAGCGTCCCGCTTCCGGGACCCGGGCGGTGTAAACCACCCTGTGTGAATCCGGCGCCCAGGTGAAACTTTCGACGCCGGAGTGGACGTCGGTGATGCGCTGCGGTTCACCGCCGGCCGACTCCACGACGAAGAGCTGTGGTTTGCCGTCCGGTTCGCGCCGAAGGAACGCCAGGACGAGGCCGTCCGGGGAGAAAGCGGGCGCCGTGTCATGGAATCCCCGCGTAATGCGTCGCGGGTGTTTTGTGGTGTCCAGCGGAACCGTCCACAACTGTCCAACGTAGGCGTCGCCGTCGAAATCGGGCCTGGTGACTGACACCACGGCCCTTGACCCGTCCGGGTGGATCGCGGGGGCGGAGACGGAGTTCACCAAGGGCAGCTGTTCGGGTTTCACGTTGGTGAGCCTAGCCGTCCCCCGTCGCGGGCGCGGGCCGGACACTCCGTCCCCGTAGGATTGAACCCATGCTTGAGGATGCCATCGCTGTGCTTCGTTGCCCTGTGTGCGGGGCGGGCTTCCAAACGGGCGTTGGGCAGGTGCGGGGTTTGCTCTGCGCCTCCGGCCACGCTTTCGACGCCGCCAAGCAGGGTTACTTCAACCTCCTGACCGGCAAAGGCACGGTGTTTGAAGCCGACACTGCGGACATGGTTTCCGCCCGGCAGCGCTTCCTTGACGGCGGGCACTATGCGCCACTTTCCGACGCCGTGGCTGAACTTGCAGCACAGTTCCTCGATCGCCCCGAGGCGCTGGTGCTCGATGCGGGTACCGGTACCGGGCACTACCTGCATGCTGTCCTTCAGAAACGGTCAGTGGACGCCATTGGCTTGGACATCTCCAAGTTCGCCCTCAGGCGTGCTGCCCGGGTGAACCCTCAGGTGGCAAACATCGTCTGGGATATTTGGCGGCCGCTTCCTGTGGCTGATGCTTCCGTGGACGTTGTCCTCGTGGTCTTTGCTCCGCGCAATGCTGCCGAGTTCGCCCGCGTTCTCCGCCCGGGCGGACGGTTGGTCATTGTCACTCCGCGCCAAGGCCACCTTGCCGAAGCTGCCGCGCGTACGGGCATGCTCTCCATCCAGCAGGACAAAGAGGAACGGCTCGCCGGCTCGCTGGGCGGACACTTCAGCCTGGAACAATCCGGGGACCTGGACGTGCCGCTCACTCTGGACCCCGGTGCGTTGGCAGACCTTGCCTTCATGGGTCCGGCGGGACACCACCGCGACGCCGCGGAGCTTGCCGAACAAGCGCGCACAGGCGGGCCGCTATCCACCACCGCGAAGTTCAGCATCAGCGTCTTCACTTTGGCCGACATGCCGTCCTGACGTGGGCCTCCAGCTCGGGCTAGGATGGAATAACAGCGACTGATTCCGTCTTCGGAGTCCGGGACCAAGGGGGAACCGATGTTCGAATGGCTCGGCGAGAATTGGTGGGCATTGTGGCTCACCGTCTTCCTCGCTTTCGCAGTGGTGGAGATGCTCACCCTCGACCTCTTCTTCATCATGCTGGGCGGCGGCGCGCTTGCCGGCCTGATCGCCGAGTTCGCCGGTGCCGATTTCTGGCTGCAGATCGTTATTTTCAGCGTCGTTTCCCTGCTGATGATCGCCTTCGTCCGCCCCGTTGCGCTGAAGCACCTCCGTAAAGGGCCCGCAGAACAACGGACCAACATTGACCGCCTGATTGGACAGTCCGCCGTCGTCATCGAAGCCGTCAACGGAACCAGCGGTTTGGTCAAGATCGGGGGCGACGTGTGGACTGCCCGCAGCACTTCGGGAACGCTCGACGCCGGCGCCACAGTTCAGGTGACCAGGATCGACGGCGCGACGGCGGTAGTGGCCTCCACTGCCGGAGACAGCCCGCACTGACTACGCACTTTTGCCGACGGGCGGCCGTTGCCTGCCCCTCGTCGCCGCACCAAACCACTCAATTGGGGAATGAAGGAGATGTATGGACGGCCTAGGAGGAACAGCGGCAGCAATTGTGCTGATTGTTCTCGTTATTTTTGTCATCATCGTGTTGGTCCGTTCGGTCAGGATCATCCCGCAAGCCCGCGCCGGCGTCGTTGAAAGACTCGGCAAGTACCAGCGGACGCTCAACCCGGGACTCACCATCCTGATTCCTTTTGTCGACCGGCTCCTGCCGTTGCTCGACCTCCGCGAACAAGTGGTCTCCTTCCCGCCGCAGCCGGTCATCACCGAAGACAACCTCGTGGTCTCCATCGACACCGTGGTCTATTTCCAGGTGACGGACCCTCGGGCTGCCACGTACGAGATCGCCAATTACATCCAGGCCGTGGAACAGCTCACCACCACAACGCTCCGTAACGTCGTGGGCGGGCTGAACCTTGAAGAAGCCCTGACTTCCCGTGACCAGATCAACGGTCAACTCCGCGGAGTACTGGACGAAGCGACGGGCCGCTGGGGCATCCGGGTCTCACGGGTTGAGCTGAAGGCCATCGATCCGCCCCACTCCATCCAGGATTCGATGGAGAAGCAGATGCGGGCCGAACGTGACCGTCGCGCCGCGATCCTCACTGCGGAAGGCACCAAGCAGTCCCAGATCCTGACAGCCGAGGGTCAACGGCAGGCAGCAATCCTTGCGGCCGAAGGTGACGCCAAAGCGGCCATCCTGCGCGCCGACGGTGAAGCCCAAGCCATCCAGAAGGTCTTTGACGCCATTCACAAGGGAAACCCGGACCAGAAACTCCTGGCCTACCAGTACCTGCAGACCCTCCCGAAGCTGGCAGAGGGTACGTCCAACAAACTGTGGATCATTCCCAGCGAAGTGGGCGAGGCCCTCAAGGGCATCGGAGGCGCACTGGGTGGGGCCAACGGAGACTCCCCCGTCCAGGGGCTCTTCGGCGGTTCGGGTGCAGTTTCCAGCCAGCCGGAAACTGCTGAGCAGGGACGGCCTGCCGAGTAGCAGCTGAAGAAAGGGGGCAGCCGGTCATCGCGCCGGCTGCTCCCTTTTTTCTGCGCTCTGTTCGTTTCTGCGCTGTGTTCTTTTCGGCCCTGTGTTCGGGCAGCCTCCCAGCGCGGCGTATAATGAGATCTTTGTCCGGCTGTTCAGCGCGGATGGAACATAAAAGCTTGGCCAGGCGTTGCAATATGTGATGCAAGGTGTGCAGAAGTAGTCCGCAGGCGAACGATGTGCCGACCTGCGGCTAGCGCGGGGTTGATGGCCCTGCGAACAGACAGAGGGAGTAATCATGAGCGATCGCAGCTTGCGGGGCATGCGTCTTGGCGCCCAAAGCATGGAAACCGAATCCGGTGTAGAACCGGCACCGCGCCAGCGGGTCGAGTACCGTTGCGAGGATGGCGAGCAGGTCTTCGTGACTTTCTCCGCCGAGGCCGAGATTCCCCCTGTTTGGGTTTCCAAGACCGGCAAGGAAGCGTTGCTGGTGGACGGCGAACGTCCTGTCGATGCGAACGAGAAAGCCGTGCGTACCCACTGGGACATGTTGCTGGAACGCCGCAGCCTTCCTGAGCTGGAGCAGATTCTCGAGGATCGTTTGAACATCCTCCGCGAACGCCGCGGCGAGCGTCGTTCGGCGTAACCGAAGCCCACAGCGAAAAGTCCGGGTCTGGTTCCTTTCGGAACCGGACCCGGACTTTTTGGTATCGGAGACTTCCGCCTACTTGGTGACGCCGGCTTTCTTTCCGGTGAGTTTCGCCCAGCGGGCAGCGAGGCCCCACTTGGTGACGTTGATCATGGCTTCCACCACGATGTTTCCGCTCATCTTCGAGGCGCCCAATTCACGCTCAACGAACGTAATGGGGCGCTCCTCAATGCGCAGGCCCAGCTTGGCCACACGCCACGCAAGGTCAACCTGGAAGCCATAGCCGACCGACTCGACTTCATCCAGCTTCAGTGCCTCCAAGGTGGTCCGGCGGAAGGCCCGGTAGCCCCCGGTCACGTCCTTGATCTTCACTCCGAGCATGAGTCGGGCGTAGGTGCTGCCGATCCGCGAAATCGCCTGCCTGTACAGCGGCCAGTTGACGACGCTGCCGCCGGGAACCCACCGTGAACCCATGGCGAGGTCGGCGCCGTCCTTGACAGCATCCAACAGCAACGGCAACTGCTCAGGCTTATGGGAACCGTCGGCATCCATTTCCACCAAGACGTCATAACCAGCCGCGAGGCCCCACTTGAAACCGGCGATGTAGGCAGCGCCCAGGCCTTCCTTGCCCTTGCGGTGCAGGACATGGACCTGGCTGTCCTCGGCGGCGATGCCGTCCGCGAGTTGCCCCGTTCCGTCCGGGCTGTTGTCGTCCACCACGAGGACGTCGGATTCCGGAACTGCTGCACGCAGGCGGCCCAGTGTCTTCGGGAGCGATTCCAGCTCGTTGTAGGTAGGGATGATCGTCAGGACACGCAAGAAGAGGCCTTTCCTTGATGGAGCGGTCGGTGTGCCGGACCAGCGTAGGTGCTGGCGTTCTGGCGCAACTCTCCATTATAGGGTGACGGTTCTGAAGCTCCCTGTCTTTGTGGCGCCGCGCACATCACGGCACAGGGAGAGTCAGGCACGAAGGGACTCGTGGGCAAAGAGTTCCAGGCCCTCCCGCACCGTCTGGAGACACACAGGATCGGTGCCCGTATCCAGTGCGGGAAGCAAGGGAGTACGTGCCCTCGGATCGGTGCTCCATGACTGCACGCGGGTGTCCGCTACCTGAACCATGAGCTCCTCCACCTCCCATACCGCGAAGCTCGCGGGGGCGCCCGGGAGCAGTTGCCCCATGAGCGGATTCCGGTGCTTGGCGGCACGCCAGCCCGCGCGGGTATGCCCCAGGAAGGCTGCCCTGGCCGAGATCCGCTGTTCCGGGTTGCTGTGTTCCAGGCAGGCGCGGATGCTTGACCACGGGCGGAGCGGGGTTACCGGGCTGTCGCTGCCGAAGGCGATGGGTACCCCGTTGGCATAGAAGGAGGCGAAGGGGTTCATTGCCCGGCTGCGTCCACCCAGCCGCTGTTCGTACAGCCCGCCTTGCTTGCCCCAGGCGGCATCGAAGCCAGGCTGAACGCTGACGGTAACGGAGTGCTTGGCGAGGCGTTCAATGGCGGCCGCATCTGCGAGTTCCACGTGTTCCAGGCGGTGGCCGGCTGCCCTGACGCGCTGCTCGCCGACCTCTGACGCGGCTGCATCCAAGGCATCCAGCACGGCGGCCAGTCCGGCATCACCAATGACATGGAATCCGCCTTGGATTCCCAACAATGAGCAAGCGGCAAGGTGTTGGGCGGCTTCTTCCACGGAAAGGTAGAGGTTTCCGCTGTTGCCTTCGGCGTCGGAGTAGTCAGCGCTCAAAGCCGCGGTCCGCGAACCAAGGGAGCCGTCCATGTTCAAGTCCCCGGCGAGGCCAAGCACCTCGGTGCCCAGGCTGTCCAGGATCTGCCGCCCCTCTTCAGCTGAGGTGGCCAGCTCACCCCAGTACGGCAGAACAAGGGGATGTACGCCGGAGGCGTTCCATGACGCTGCAAGCCTAAGGTCTTCCGGGCCGCAGATGTGGGGTGCGGCCATCTCCGCCAGCGCGACGTAGCCGTTCTTCGCGGCCTCTGCCAGGGCCTTTTCCTGGTAGGTCCGGCGGGTGGCGTCATCGAATGTCCGCGCGTGGATCCTTGCAGCTGCGTGGGCCGTCCGCAGGACGTGTGCAGTGCCCTGGAAACCGTCGAGTCCGCGCAGTCCTGCCGCCTCTGCGAGGGAAGAGGACACCAATGCTGAGTGCACATCGATCCGGGACAAGTAGACGGACCTGCCACCCGATGCCCTGTCCAGTTCCTCGAGGGTGGGCAGGCTTCGTTCACCCCAGGTTGACTCATCCCAGCCATGTCCCAGGACCGGGCCGGTCCCGGGGGCCGCAGCGACCGCATCCAGGAGTTCCCGCGCTGAGCGCACCGAATCGAGCGCGAGCCCCTCGAGCGCAATTCCCGTCTCGGTCAAGTGCACGTGCGAGTCCACGAATCCCGGGGCGAGCAGCGCTCCGTGGAGGTCTATGATCTCCATGCTTGCATCGGCGATGGACGTCGCGGCCTGCTCTGAACCAACCCAGGCAACCGTGTCTCCATCCACCACCATGGCGGTGGCAAAGGGGTCGGCCGCCGTGTAGATGGAACCGTTGCGGTATAGGGTGACCTTGCGGTCGGGTGTGTTGCCGGCGGGCACGCCAAGCTGGTTCATTCGCTAAGCTCCTTGCTGTTCTGGCATTGCAGAGTTTTCTGGCACTGCAGGGTGTGTTCCGTGATGGCAGGCGCTTCGGGTTGTCTCACGCAACAGTCGAGTACGCCACTACCCCGCGGCGGACCAGGTCTATGGACTCGCGGCAAATGCGTGCGAGCCGGGGGTCTAGCTGCGGAATCTTTGCCAGCTGGTCCAGCAGGTCCACCACCTGCTTCGCCCACCGGACAAAGTCACCGGCTGCGAGGTCAGTCCCGCTGAGGACCTCCTGGAGGTGGCGCCCCTTGGCCCACTTGTACATCGGCCACATGAGGCCCAGCTCGGGCTCAGCGGTCAATGGCAGCCGGTTCTGTTCCTCCGTGTCTTCGAGCCTGGACCATTCACGGATGACGATGTCTACTGCTGTTTCCAGGGAAACGGACGGCATCCTGGGCCGCAGGCCGCGGTCTTCGCGCTTGGCTTGGTAGACAAGGGTACTGGCCAGGGATGCGAGCTCGGCGGCATCGAGGTCGTTGATGGCACCCTGCCGGATCGATTGCGAAATAAGCAGGTCCTTCTCGCCGTAGATCCGGCGGAGGCGTTGGCCGTCGGCACTGATGGTGACCCGGCCGTCGTCGTGGGTGTCCAGGTAACCGTAGGTCGACAGGACGTCGCACACGCGGTCGAAAGTCTTGGCGATGGTGTTGGTCCTGCCTTGGATCTGCCGTACCAGTCCGTCGGTTTCCTTCCGGAGTTTCCACCAGCGCTCGGACCACCTGGCATGGTCCTCACGGTCGCTGCATCCGTGGCACGGGTGCGCCCTGAGGGCTCGCCGGATTTCCGCGATCTTCCGTTCCTGGTCCTGTGCACGCGAACCCAGGCCAAAGTCTTCGTGCCGGCTGTTGCGCCGCTGCCGCGAAGAGTCGCCGTTGACCGCGTTCCGCATGGAGGCGGCCAGGTCGCGGCGCGACTTGGGAACTTTGGCGTTGAACGACTTGGGGATCCGGATGCGCGTCACGGCAGACACCGGCGCGTCGATGTCATGGACGCCGAGCCGGCGCAATTGATTGTCCGCGGTCAGGACCGACGGACGCGGTTCGCGGGCGTTGGGGTCTACTTCCAGGACGACGGCGTAACCCGCCAGCCTGCCACCGGAGACGCTGATGACGTCCCCCGGAATGAGACGCGTCAGGGAATCGGACACCCTGGAACGTCGCGCGCGCTGGTGGTCGCGGGCCGCGTGCTGCTCGGCATCGCTCAGCTCGCGGCGAAGCTTCGAGTATTCGCTGAAGTCGCCCAGATGGCACTCCATGGCCTTCGCGTAGCCGGCCAGGGACTCTTCCCGCCCGCGGACCTGGCGGGCCAGCCCCACCACCGAGCGATCGGCCTGGAACTGCGCGAAGGACGATTCAAGAATTTCGCGCGCCCGGGCCCGGCCGAACTGGGCGATGAGGTTGATGCTCATGTTGTAGGTGGGCCGGAAGCTGGAGTTCAGCGGATAGGTACGCCGCGACGCGAGCCCGGCCACCGCTGCGGGATCAGTGCCTGGTTGCCACAGGACCACCGCGTGGCCCTCCACGTCGATCCCGCGGCGTCCGGCGCGGCCTGTGAGCTGGGTGTACTCCCCCGCCGTGATGTTGACGTGTGCTTCGCCGTTGAACTTCTCAAGCTTCTCCAACACAACACAGCGCGCGGGCATGTTAACCCCCAGCGCCAGGGTCTCCGTCGCGAAGACAGCTTTGACAAGGCCGTCCGCGAAGAGCTTTTCCACCACTTCCTTGAAGGTGGGCAGCATGCCGGCGTGATGTGCGGCGAAACCCCGGATGAGGCCGTCCCGCCAACCCCAGAAGCCCAGGACATCAAGGTCGTCGGCGGGGATTTCGTGGCTGGCTTCGTCAACGCGCTGGGCAATGATCTGCTGCTCACGTTCAGTGGTCAGCCAGAGCCCGGAGGCCGCACACTGGGCCACGGCGGCGTCACAGCCGGCCCGCGAAAAAATGAAAGTGATGGCGGGCAGGAGACCCTGGCGGTTCAGGCTGTCAATCACCTGCGGACGGCTGGCCCTGCGGACAGGGCTGCGCTGCGCGGTCTGCCGCTCCTCACGCTGCCGGTCCTGGCGACGGCGGCTCCTCCCGCCGTGCGAGTAGCGGGCGTTCACATTCATCCGGCTCTCGGAACGGGCCATGGCAAGGAGGTCCGGATTGACCTCGAACTCAGGCCCGGTCACGGCGTGGCGGACGGTGGCTTCCACAGCACGCTTGGCCGACTTCCCGGAGACGGCCATCGATTCCGACGCCGGGGTTTCCTCCGCTTCGCCAAGATCGGGAACTTCCGTATCCGGAAGGGCCGGAGCAATCTCGTCGAAGGTGGTGTCCCCCGCGAAAAGGTCCACAATTTCGCGTCCCACCATCACGTGCTGCCACAACGGCACGGGACGGTGCTCGGACACGATGACGTCGGTGTCGCCGCGCACTGTGTCCAGCCAGGCCCCGAACTCTTCGGCATTGGAGACCGTGGCGCTCAAGGAAGCCACTTGGACCTCGCTTGGAAGGTGGATGATTACTTCTTCCCACACGGCTCCGCGGAAACGGTCAGCCAAGTAGTGGACCTCGTCCATGACCACGAAGCCCAAGTCGCCCAGGGTTTCGGAATCGGCGTACAGCATGTTCCGCAGGACTTCGGTGGTCATGACCACCACGGGAGCATCACCGTTGATGGTGGTATCGCCCGTGAGCAAACCGACGTTGGGTGCGCCATACTTGGCGCTGAGTTCGGTGAACTTCTGGTTGCTCAGTGCCTTGATGGGCGTGGTGTAGAACGCTTTGAGCCCACGCTGGAGCGCCAAGTAGATGGCAAACTCGCCGACGATCGTTTTACCCGCACCGGTGGGAGCCGCAACCAGGACTCCCCGCCCTTCCTGGAGGGAACGGCACGCCTCACGCTGGAAGTCATCCAGTTCAAAGTCGAGGGTGCGTGCGAAGGAGCCCAGGTAGGTCTTGGCTTCCGCTGTCCGGTTGGCGGCCGCACGGTAGCGGTCCGATGGCGATGGTGGGCCGGAAATCGAGGACATGCCTCAAGCCTAGTAGCCCGGTGTCTACAGATTCTCCAGATCGGTCGCCGGGGTGGCGATATCTGCCGTGGCTTCCGTCTCAGCAGCACGCTTAATGGCCCGGCGTTCACGCCGGCGGTCGTTCCAGAGGCAGACCCCGATGGCCGCAAAGAAGAGAAGAAGCATGGGAGCGGCGAGGTAGAACATGCTCATGGCGTCGGCTCCGGGCGCGGCCATGGCTGCGAACAGGCACACCAGGAAGATCGTGATTCGCCAGCTCTTGACCAGTTGCTTGCCTTTGACGATTCCCGCAAGGTTCAGGCCGACCAGGACCACCGGGACAAGGAAAGCGATTCCGAAGGCGAGCAGCAGCCGCAGGACGAAGGCCAAATAGATTTCGGCGCTGATGAAGTTCGAGGCACCGGACGGGGTGAAATCTGTGAGGACGCGTACCGCATTCGGCAATACCAGCCATGCCAGCAACACGCCGCCAATGAACAGCGGAACGGCCGCTGCCACGAAGGACAACGCCAGGTTCCGTTCCTTCTTGTGCAAGCCCGGAACGATGAATGCCCATAGTTGATAGATCCAGACCGGGCTCGAAACGAGCACGCCGAGGAACACCGACACCTGGACCATGAGGTCAAAGGAGCTTGCCACGCCGTCGAAGTTGAGGGTGGCCGCGCGGCCCTCTTTCTCGTTAAGGTCCTTGATGGGCTTGATCAGGGCCTCGAGGAGGGGCTGGTAGATGATGAAGCCCACCACAGTGCCCAGAATGACGCCAATGGCTGCCTTGAAGAGCCGGTTCTTAAGCTCCTTCAAATGGTCAAGCAGCGCCATCCTGGCTTCGGGATTGGCTTTGCGCCCCTTCGTCTGTACCACTTCTCTTTAGACGCGGTTGGAGGGCGGAACGTCCGTTTCGCCGTTGTTCTTAGCCTTTGCGTCCGGGTGGTCCACAACCCTGCCTTCGACGGCGTCGGAAGAAGCCTGGGTGTCCTTTGTTTCGGATGCACCGTCCTTCTTCATCTCCCGGACCTCGGACTTGAAAATGCGCATCGACTGTCCGATGCTGCGTGCCATGGAGGGCAGCTTGGGCGCGGCAAAAAGCACCAGGGCCAAGACGATGATGATGATGAGATGCCAGCCTTCAAGCCTCATGTGTGGAGGTCCTTTCCTTTTGGATACATCCTACGTCTATCTGAATTCTATGTCGTGCAAGGACTGGGGTTGCCCACGATCGGCTTTGCGCTGGACGCGCTTGAGGCGGCGAATTTCCCGCCGGGCGGCCTTGGCCGTCACGTAATCATGACGCATCTGTTCCGGGGAGGCAAAAACCGCGGACCCAGGTGCAGGCCGTTCCCCGGTCGCTTCCGCTGCCGACACCAAAGTGTTGCTTTCCGTTGTTTTCCCCAGCGTACCGAAGCGCCTTCCGGCCTCCCCCAATTCGCGGACGGTGGCCATGAACTTCCGGAACAAGCGGTACCCCAACGTCAGATGAAGAAGCAGGGACAGTGCTATCAGAGCAATCCACAAAAGGATCCAAAACCACCAAGGCATCTGAGTATTCTAGCCAGCTTCCTGGGATTGCACCGACGAAGGACCGCTGTATTGCCTCAGGGCCGCCAGAAGCCAGGCCTGGGCGTCGTCCCTGAGCTGCAGGGGATCGATGATCCGTGCCGATCCCCCATGCTGGGCCACGAACATGGGCAACCAGTCCGTGCTGCCGAACCTGACCTCGGCGAGCAAACCGCCGTCGGGCAGTGGTGCCGTGCGTTCGGCGTAGTAGTCATCGGCCAGCCCGGCTCCTTGGCGGGTCAGCTGGAGCACCACCACCGCGTCATCGTCGCCCGGAGTAAAAAGCCTGGCCGGGACGTCGGTCTCCGGTGTGCTTGCCATTGAAACAGGCCGGCCGTTGGGCTCGAGCGATTCAATCCGATCCAGCCGGAAGTTCCGGATCCCGGACTTGCTGTGGCAATACGCCTCGAAATACCACGTGTTGTCCATGGAAAAGAGCCTCAGCGGGTCCACGTCGCGTTCGCTGACTTCGTCGCGTTGCGGGGACAGATACCTCAAGCGCAGTTGGCTTCCGTCCCGCAAGGCCTGCGAGATGGCGGCAAATGCCTGGGATTGCTGCGGGGCCACGGACGCCCCGGCTACCGAACCGGCCAGCCTCGCTGCGTCCCCGGCTGCGCCGGCAAGCTTGATGGTCACCGATTCCAGGGCGCTTCCGGCGTCACCTTCCGGCAGCCCCGCCAGCGCAGGGAGGTCGCCCAACATGGCCAGGCCGGTCAGCAGCGCTGCTGCTTCTTCCTCGCTGAACCGGACCGGGCGGCTCAAGTCCAGGTGTTCGGTGATGTAGACATGGTCGTTCTCCCATTGGATGTCCAACAAATCGTCGGGGTACCCCTCAGGAAGTCCCGAACAGATGAGGATCTTCAGGTCGTCGATGAGGGCCTTCCGCGTGATCCCGAAATGGTCCGCCACCTCCTGGATATGCAGTCCCTGATGGTGGACCAGGAAAGGAACGAGCTGCAGCATCCTGGCCAATTGGTCCTCGGATGTCCGCTTGCGGGCCCGTGTAGCGGGCGCAGCGTCCGGGAAGGACACCGGAACCGGCGGGGCGGCGTTGAAGGCTGCTGCTGCTTCCAGCCGACGCACGACGGCGGTGCGCAGGTCTGCAGGCTCCCTCACCGCAACGTGGGGGCCGTAGGAGGCAAGCTCCTCGGCGAATTGTTCCGGGTCGCGGAAGGGCACCGACAATAGGTCCCGTCCGGTGCCTGCGCCGCCAGTGGCGGCCGTGGCGCGAAGTCGGAGGGCAAGGACCCGGCCGGGCGCGACGTCGAGCGTGGCCGTCCGCAGGGGAAGTTCGCGCAGCGAATCCAATTCGGCCCGTGCATCAAAGTCAGCCGGCGGGTCAAAGGAGCGGTTGGTGAGGACGGTGACCGCCGTGGTCATCCTGGAGAGCCGGTAAAACCGCTTGGCTCCGCGGCCCAGGTCGAACCCCACGAGGTACCACTGGCCGAACCGGCTGCCGAGTCCCCACGGTTCGACGTCGCGGGTTTCTTCCTTGTTCGTGCTTCCTGCCAGGTAGCCGAAGCGGATGGGGTGCCTGCCATGCATGGCGGCAACGACGTCGTCGAAGGCCTGTCCCGCCGGTTTGATCCGCGGCTGTACGCCCGCAGGGAGTTCTGCTTCGCTAAAGCCTCCTGCCGCCTGGAGCTTCCGTACGGCATCTGCGGCCGCCTTGCCCAGTGCCGCCCTCTCCCAGAGCTGGGCCGCGAGGAGGAGGACTGTTCCCTCCGCAGGTGTCAGGTGCACGTCGGGGAGCCTGTTGGAGTCCTTGCCGATCCGGTACCGGGTGGAGGCAGGATCGTCATTGCCGAATCCGGTGTCCATCAGGGTCTCGATCTCGAAACCGAACTGCTTGAGGTCCACCTTGTCGCGTTCAAACATGCGGCCGAAGGCTGCGTCATTGTCTGCGGCGCCCCGGTACACCTTCTCCCTCAGGACGGCGCGGCTCAACCCCACCTTGGTATTGAGCAGGGCCAGGAGCAGGTTCAGGAGGCGTTCAGTACGGGATGCGGACACGGTTGCTACGTTACTAAAGTCGCGGCTTAAAACCGCAAGGGCGCGTCACCGCCGGTTGTGCCGGAGGTGACGCGCCCTTGGAAGAAGCAGCGCCTAGCGGACTGCTACGAGGTCAACAACAAAGATGAGGGCCTCGTTGGGCTTGATGGCTCCACCGGCGCCGCGGGAGCCGTAAGCCAGCTCGGAGGGAATCTCCAAACGGCGGCGGCCGCCGACCTTCATGCCGAGCAGGCCCTGGTCCCAGCCCTGGATAACCTGGCCCACGCCAACGCGGAAGTCCAGCGGAGCGCCGCGGCCCCAGGAAGCGTCGAATTCTTCGCCGGTCGACCAAGCAACGCCTACGTAGTGCGTTGACACGGTGTCGCCGGCCTTCGCCTCGGCGCCGGTGCCCTCAATGAGGTCGGTGATGCGCAGTTCGGTGGGTACATCGCCTTCCGGGAACTCAATCTCCGGCTTGGTGCGGTCGTAATCGCGCTGTCCAAATGACATGGTTGCTCCTCTGAATGTGTGGGGTGTCAGGTTCAAGCCTAAGCCAGGTGTCCGGTCAACTGCCCGGCAAGCTCTTCGGTGGCTGTTACTTGACGCCCAGGATGTCGACGACGAACACGAGGTCGCCCTTGGCCTCGCCTTGGCCTTCGGCGCCGTACGCCAGATCCTGCGGGATGACAAGGAGGACCCGGGAGCCTACGGTCTTGCCGGCGAGGCCCTGCGTCCAGCCCTTGATGACGCCCGTCAACGGGAAGCTAGTGGGCTTGCCGCGATCATAGCTGGAATCGAACTTGGTGCCGTCCTTCAAGGTGACACCCACGTAGTTGACGGTCAGGGTGTCGCTTTCCTTCACCACGGGGCCATTGCCCTTGATCAGGTCCTGCGAGACGAGTTCCTTGGGAGCGGCGACGCCCGCCACGGAGATTTCCGGAATGCCCTGCTCGTTCTCCTTGACCGTGGGCAGACCTGCGGGCGGGGTCACGGTTTCGCCTTCAGGCTTCTCAAGGGCCTTGGGGGTCTCCTTGGCACCAAGCAGTTTGAACACGACGATCTGGGTGCCCGTTTGTCCGCTGGCGGAGGCGTTGCCGGGGGCCGCGAAAGCAACGTGCGAGCCGACCTTGGCGCCGACAATAGCGTTGTAGATGGCCTCGTTGCCTGCCTTCAGGTCCTCGCCCAGCTCGATCGGCTGGGGGCCGGAAGGGTAAGTATCCTCAATGGTCTTGCCATCTGTACCGTCGACGGCGATATACGCCAGTTCGGCGGTCTGGCCGGCCTTGATCGTTTCCCCGTCGCCTTCGTCCACAACCTTGACGGTGGGTTCGGAGACAGCCAGGGGCTTGGTGAAATCAAGCCCCGGGGCCTTGTCGTCACCGTTGTCGGTTACCTTCAGGGAGGACAGCTTGGAGATGTCTCCCGTGGACTTGCTCGTGGGCTCTGATTCGGGGGCATCCCCGCCTCCGCACGCGGTCAACAGCAGCAGGACAGGAAGGAGTATGGCTAGGAGTCGTCGCACAAAAAGACACTTTCGTCGGGACAATGGATATTGGAGCAGCGGACGGATATTCGAGCAACGGACATTGCCGTGCCGCATCCAATCAGGTGCCTCTTGGAAAGAGACCAACATCCAGAGTAACCGCCGAAGCTGGGAGTCAGCTCATAGAGTCAAGGAGGGCGTCGACCCTCTCATCCACGCTGCGGAACGGATCCTTGCAGAGAATGGTCTGGTGCGCCCGGTCATTGAGCTTGAGATGGACCCAGTCCACGGTGTAGTCGCGGCCCAGTTCCTGCGCCCGCCGGACAAAGTCTCCCCGCAACTTGGCCCGCGTCGACTGCGGCGGAGCGTCCACGGCATCCTTGACCTCGGTCTCCGTGACCAAGCGCCGTGCCGCTCCCCTTGACTGGAGGAGGAAGAACAGGCCCCGCTGCCGCGAGATGTCGTGGTAGGTGAGGTCGAGTTGGGCAATCCTCGGCGAATCCAGGCCAATGTCATGGCGCTTCATATAGCCTTCCATGAGTTTCTTCTTGATGGCCCAGTCAACTTCGGTGTCGATGCTGCTGCTGTTCCCGCTCTCGATCGCGTCGAGCGTCCTGGTCCAAAGATCGATGATCAACGGCACGTGTGGATTGTGGGCCCCGTTGGCTGCAACAAACTCTGTGACCTTGGCCAGGTACTCCCTCTGGATATCCAGTGCTGAGAGCTGCCTGCCGTTGGCCAGCCGGACCAGCGCCCGGCCGCTGAGGTCATGGGAAATTTCGCGGATGCTCCGGATGGGGTTTTCCATGCGCATGTCGCGCATGATGACGCCCGCCTCGATCATGCGGAGGATCAGGTCTACCGTGCCCACTTTGAGCAGGGCGGACGTCTCCGACATGTTCGAATCGCCGACGATGACGTGCAGACGGCGGTAGAACTCGGCGTCCGCGTGAGGCTCATCACGGGTATTGATGATGGGGCGGGACCTTGTGGTGGCCGAGGAAACGCCTTCCCAAATGTGGTCCGCCCGCTGCGAGAAGGCGAATGTGGCCCCGTGCGGGGTCTTAAGCACTTTGCCCGCGCCGGCGATCAGTTGCCGCGTCACCAGGAAAGGGATCAGAATCTCGGCCAACCGGGAGAACTCACCGCGCCGCGGTATGAGGTAGTTCTCGTGGCTGCCGTAGGAGTTTCCTGCCGAGTCCGTGTTGTTCTTGAACAGGTACACCGTTCCGTTGAAACCCTCGGCGGCCAGGCGCGCCTGGGCCTCATCCACGAGGTCGTCCAGGATGAGTTCCCCGGCGCGGTCGTGGGCAATCAACTGAGCAAGATCGTCGCACTCGGCTGTGGCGTATTCGGGATGCGAGCCGACGTCAAGGTACAGCCTTGAACCGTTGGTCAGGAAGACGTTGGAAGACCTGCCCCAGCTGACTACTTTGCGGAAGAGGTACCTTGCTACTTCTTCCGGCGCCAAAGGCCTGGAATCGGGGCTCGAATAAGAGATCCCGAACTCTGTTTCGATGCCGAATATCCGCTTGTCCATTTCAGGCCTCCTCAACGAGCAACTGGGCAAGATCCTCGGGGAGCAGGCGACGGAAAGCCCGCCGTGTTCCGCGGTTGCTTTCGGATGCGCGCTCCAGGACGGCGGCTTCGACGGCCGTCGGTGGAAGGGCATCCACGTCCTTGTCCGCGGCGAGGGCCCGCAGGGCCAGCCGCAGCGCGCCTGGAAAGTCCAGGCCGGCGTCCCAGGTGTCCTTGACGACGTCCGAAATCTGGTCCGCGACACCGCCCATCACCACAAAGCCGTTTTCGTCGGCAATCGAGCCGTCGAAGGTGAGCCTGTACAAGTGGTCCAGCTCCTGCCGGGGGCCAACCTCTGCCACGGCCAGTTCCACCTCGAAGGGCTTCTGTTCGGCGGTGAAGACGGCGCCGAGACTCTGGGCGTAGACGCTGGCCAGGCCCCGGGCGGTGACGTCCTCGCGGTCGTAGGAGTAGCCGCGCACGTCGGCGTAGCGGACTCCTGCCTGCCGCAGGCTCTCAAATTCGTTGTACTTCCCAACGGCAGCAAACGCTATTTTGTCGTAAATCTCGCCGATCTTATGCAGCGAAGGAGAGGGGTTCTCAGCCACCAAGGCGATCCCGTCCGCGCAGCTGATGACGATGACCGAGCGGCCGCGGGCGATGCCCTTCCGCGCAAAGTCTGCGCGGTCCTTCATTAGCTGCTCTGGTGAGACATAGAACTGCTGCGTCATCTCAGGCCTCCCGTCCGGCGATAGCGCGTGATTCGACAATGGCCGCCGAAATCGCAGCGAGCTCACGTTCCGGAATCCTCCTGTGCCCGGCGCGGTTCACGGCGTACACCACCGGCCACAGCTGCCTGACGGGGTCCGGTCCCCCGGTCGCGGAGTCGTCGTCGGCGGCGTCGTAGAGGGATTCGACGGCTATAGCCACGGCTTCGTCCTCGCTAAGGTTCGGCCGCCACAGCTTTTTCAGGGCACCCCGGGCGAAGACGGAACCCGAGCCGACCGAGTGGTGCTCGTACTCCTCGTACCGGCCACCCGTCAGGTCGTAGGAGAAGAGCCTGCCGGTGGCGGATCCGTGGTCGAATCCGGCAAAGAGCGGTATGACAGCCATCCCCTGCATCGCCATGGGCAGGTTACCCCTGATCATGGCCCCCAAGCGGTTGGCTTTGCCCACAAGGCTGAGGAGCGTGCCTTCGATCTTCTCGTAATGCTCCAGCTCCACTTGGAACAGCCGGGTGATATCGATCGCAAGGCCTGCGGTGCCGGCTATGCCCAGCACGGAGTACTGGTCTGCGGGAAAGACCTTCTCAATGTGCCGGCTCGCGATGACATTGCCCATGGTGGCCCGCCGGTCGCCGGCCATCAGCACGCCGCCGGCATAGGTCATGGCCACAATGGTGGTGGCGTGCGGTGCGGCCGGAGCTGCGCCGGCGGGAAGTGTTTGGTTGAACGGAAGGAGTTCGGGACGCGAGCGTTGGAGATGCTCTGTGAATGAAGACGTTGCCTGGTTGGCCAGGGGGCCGATTGATGGGTCCTGCATTGCTGCACTCCTTCGACTCGCATTCCGATGCCCGGCGGCCTCGCGCCGGCCGGGCAGTACATCCTGTGGTGGTTCGTTACTGGCCGCCCTTTTGGACGAAAGCCCTCACGAATTCCTCGGCGTTGGATTCCAGGACGCCATCGATTTCGTCAAGGAGATCGTCCACGCCTTGTGTAGCTTCCGAGGCCTGGGCCTCAGGAGCGGCGGGAGGTGCCTCCGGGACGTCGACTTCAGTCTCAGTTTCCCGCGCCTGGGGTTGCTGCTGCTCCTGACCTGCCATTTCTTTCTCCCTACTGTCCGTCCGCGGGATGCGGACTTCCTACTGCCATATTGCCACGCGATGGGCTGCTCCGCCCGGCTTCGGCCGGGCTGTTTCCGCAGGTGACTGCTGTTGGTCAGTCTCTGGGCGCCGCAGGTTTCCGGCCAAGCAACTCGGCAAGGAACGGGCCTGCTTCCTGGTGCTTCCGGAACAGTGGTTCCGTGAGCGCCTGCGTACCGCGCAATGGCTCCCTGGTGGGTACGCGCTGCAGTTTCCCCAGTCCCGGGACATCGAAAATAACCGAGTCCCAGCTGGCTCCCACGACGTCCTTGCCAAAAGTGGAAACGCATTTACCGCGGAAGTAGGCCCGGGTGTCCACCGGTGGTTCGCTTACCGCCCTGGTGACATCGGCGTCGTCGACTATCCGCAGCATGCGGTTCCTGGAAAGCATCCGATAGTAGAGGCCTTTCTCCGGCCGGATATCTGACCACTGCAGGTCCACGAGGCCCAGCCGGGCGTCATCCCACTCCAACCCGTCGCGGCTGCGGTAGCCCTCCAGGAGCGACTTCTTGGCCACCCATTCCACGGACGTTGCCGAGGCCGGGTCCGTGCCCAGCGCCGTCAGCGTGGACTCCCAGCGCTCCAGCACCTCATGGGTGTGGCCGTCACCGCTGATGGCATCCGCGACGCCGGTTTCCTGGGCGAGCTTCGCCGCCGCCTCGAAGTACATCCACTGCAGGTCCGAGGCTGTCACGCGACGGCCGTCCGTGAGCCGTACGGTGGCGGTGAGGCTGGTGTCGTGGCTGACCGCCTGCAGGGCGTGAACCGGCTCGTGGACTTCGATCCTGGGCGCCTGGCCGGCCTCGATGAGGCTCAGCACCATGGCAGTGGTGCCGAACTTAAGGAAGTTCGACAGCTGGCTGAGGTTGGCGTCGCCGATGATGACGTGCAGGCGGCGGTACTTGTCCGCCGTGGCGTGCGGTTCGTCCCGGGTGTTGATAATCGGCCTGCGGATGGTCGTCTCAAGGCCCACCTCAGCCTCGAAGAAGTCCGCCCTTTGGCTGATCTGATAGCCGGGGGTGGAGCTATCCTGCCCCAGGCCCACGCGGCCCGCCCCGCAGACCACTTGCCGCGAGATGAAGAACGGAGTCAGCCCGCGGATGATGTCCCCAAACGGAACCGATCGCGGCATGAGGTAGTTCTCGTGCGAGCCGTAGGACACGGCCTTGTTGTCCGTGTTGTTCTTGTAGAGGTTAATCGGCGGCAGGTTGGTATCTGCGGCAACCTTGCGCACCGTGGCCAAGGCAACCAGGTCCCCTGCTGCGTCCCAGGTCACGGCATCGCGCGGGTTGGTGACTTCGGGGCTGGAGTACTCGGGGTGGGCATGGTCTACGTACAGCCTGGCGCCGTTGCCGAGCACCATGTTCATCAGGAGGGAGCCGGATTCGTCCGCGCCGTCAAGCTCCAGTTCCTGGCGCCCGTACGCCAAGGCGACGGCCTCGGCGTCGAGCACCGGCGGCTGGTCGGTGAGCTGGCTCGGATCCGCGGCCGAACGTTCCAAGGTCCAGCCCCGGGCGTCGTGGAGTGGTTCCTCGTCGGTGTAATCCCAGCGCGTCTCCGCTCCCCCGGCAGCTCGCTGCCGCGTGACGGTCGCGTACGCCTGGATAATCCTGGCAGACATCATGGTGGCATTGGCGCCGGGCGCAGACGGAGCATGGATCCCATACTCCGTCTCCGAACCCATGACGCGCATTGCCCCGCCTGCAGGCAGTTTCTCCTGGGGCAGGTTGTCGTCTCGTGAGGTCACAGGTATTGGCCCGTATTCGCCGTAGTTTCAATCGACTTGCCGGGTTCCTGGCCGGCCTTGCCCTGGACGATGGTGCGGATGTACGTGATGCGTTCACCCTTCTTGCCCGAGATCCGGGCCCAGTCGTCCGGATTGGTGGTGTTGGGCATGTCCTCGTGCTCGCGGAACTCATCCACTACCGCCTTGAGCAGGTGATCGATGCGCAGGCCCTTCTGGTGGTTGGTGAGGAGGTCCTTGATGGCGTACTTCTTGGCGCGGTCAACCACGTTTTGCACGACTGCCCCGGAGTTGAAGTCCTTGAAATACAGCATCTCGGTATCACCGTTGGCATAGGTGACCTCGAGGTATTCGTTCGACTTCTCCGTGGAGTACATCGCCTCCACGGTCCGCTGGATCATCGCATCCACCGTGGCCTGGACATCTCCGCCGTATTCGGCGAGGTCCTGGGCATGGAACGGCAGGTCGGTGGTGATGTACTTGCCGAAGATGTCAGCTGCTGCCTCAGCGTCGGGCCGCTGGATTTTTACCTTCACGTCCAGGCGGCCCGGCCGCAGGATGGCGGGGTCGATCATGTCCTCGCGGTTTGAGGCACCGATCACGATGACGTTGTCGAGCCGTTCCACGCCGTCGATCTCGCTGAGCAGCTGCGGGACGATGGTGGTCTCGACGTCGGAAGAGACACCGGTGCCGCGGGTGCGGAACAGCGAATCCATCTCGTCGAAGAACACCACGACGGGGCTGCCGTCCGAAGCCTTCTCGCGGGCCCGGGCGAAGATCAGGCGGATGTGCCGCTCGGTCTCGCCGACGTACTTGTCCAGGAGCTCCGGCCCCTTGATGTTCAGGAAGTAGCTCTTGAGGTCGGTGTTGCCTGCGCGCTCGGCAGCCCGGGCAGCCAGGGAATTGGCCACTGCCTTGGCGATGAGCGTCTTGCCGCACCCCGGAGGACCGTAAAGGAGGATTCCCTTGGGTGCCTTGAGGCCGTGCTCCCGGTAGAGGTCGGGGTGCAGGAACGGCAGTTCAACGGCGTCGCGGATCTGTTCGATCTGCGGACCGAGGCCGCCGATGTCCTGGTAGGTGATGTCAGGGACTTCCTCCAGCACGAGGTTTTCAACCTCGGCGCGGGGCACCTTTTCCAAGGCGTAGCCCGTCCGCGAATCCAGGGACAGTGCGTCTCCCACCTTCAGGTGGACGTTTTGGAGGGCACCCGAGAGCCGGACAACGCGTTCCTCGTCAGCGCGGCCGACCACCAGGGCACGGTCCTTGCCCAGAAGCTCCTTGAGCGTTACCAGTTCGCCGGCGCGTTCATAGCCGAGCGCCGCAACAACCAGGAGTGCCTCGTTGAGGAGGACTTCCTGCCCGACTGCGAGCTGGTTGACGTTAACCAACGGGCTGATGCCAACCCGCATCTTCCGGCCGGCGTTGAAGATGTCCACTGACTCTTCAGTGGCTGCCTGCCCGGAATTTCCTGCCGTCGGCTGGCGGCGGGGATTGATCTGGACAACGGTGCCGAAGCTGTACGGCGGTTGGCCTTCCTGCTCGAGGGCACCCTTGAGCCGGAGGATCTCAGCCTTGGCTGTTTCCAGCATGTTGACCAGTTTGCTGTTGTTCTGGGTGGCGGCTGCGAGCTGGCGGTCGATGTGGCGAAGTTTGTCCCTCAGGATGTTGATCTGCCGCTCAGCCACAGTCAATTCACTGGAAGGGTCCGGCGGTTGGATGGTGCCCCGCCTTTGGCGGGCAGCCTCTTCCGCTGCGGCATTCGCTTCTTCCGGCGTCGGCCGTCCAATGTCGTTGTTCGACGTATCCACGATTCATCAGCCCCTTCCTGCGCTTAACAAGACCATAGTCCCGAAAAGCTCAGGGGGCTGTGTGACATCCGGAATGCGGACCCTATTGTGACCTTTGTCAGTTTGTGACCGGGGGATCATCCTGGACGTTGGTTCCGGCAATGGCGTCCCTTGCGGCCCGGCGAAGCTTCTTGTCGGAGACCAAGCGCTCTCCCACGGCACCCGGTGTCCAGGCGTTGAGGTCCTCTTCGCTGAATTCAGTCTTGGACGGGCGGCGCTTGACCGAAATTCCGGTCACGCCGTCGGCCAGGCGGCGGGTCACCAGAAGGAACCCCGTGTGGGCAACCATGCGGTGGTCCGGTCGGACAGCCAGGCCTTCAAGGTGCCAGCCGCGGACCATGGATTCCCACGCATCCGGTTCAGTGAAACGGCCATCGGCCCTGATGGCTTCGGCAGTGCGCGAAAGCTGGGTAACGGTGGCAACGTAGTTGATCCACACCCCGCCCGGAGCAAGGACCGTGGCGACCGCGTCGAGGCATTCCCAGGGCGCGAGCATGTCCAGTACCACGCGGTCGACGGAACCGGGTGCCTCGGCCTTGACCACTTCCTCCTGGAAATCCCCGAGGGAGATCTGCCAGGCAGGGTGCGGTCCGCCGAAGATGGTTTCCACGTTTCCGCGGGCGATGTCCGCGAATTCCTCGCGCCGTTCGAACGAGTGGAGGTAACCGCCGTCGCCGATTGCCCGAAGCAGCGAAATGGACAGCGCGCCGGAGCCGACACCGGCTTCCACTACCCGGGCGCCGGGGAAGATATCGGCCATGGTGACGATCTGGCCGGCGTCTTTCGGGTAGACCACCGCAGCGCCGCGAGGCATGGACAGCACGAAGTCCGAAAGCAGCGGACGCAGGGTCTGGTACTGCTGGCCGATGTTGTTGCTGACAACGGAACCATCAACTTTGCCGATGATCTCGTCGTGGTTCAGGAACCCGCGGTGGGTGTGGAAGGCGCCGCCGACTTCCAAGGTGATGGTGTTCATGCGTCCACGCTCATCAGTGAGCTGGACGCGTTCCCCCACCCGGAAAGGTCCCCGACGGCGGGCTGCCCCGGTTGGCTGGGCAGCGCCCGTGGCTGCGCTTGTCTCCGTGGCGGCGGTTTCGCTGCTCATCTGGTTTTCCTCGCTCCTGTGCGGCTGGACTGCAATGGCTTGCTGCCCATGGACGCTAAAAATCTGTTTGTTCTTATTGCGGGCCGGCAGGTAACTCTACCGGCAAGAGTGTCAGGCGCGCCCGCTCCGGCGGGCTTCTTTACCTGTTATAGCCGTCACTACTGCTTCTTGCCGGAGCAGGCCGGTGACGTATCCGTTGTGGTCCACCACCGCGTACTCACCGCCGTCGAGCTTGGCCAGGTACTGGATGAGCTCCTGGCCCTTGGACCATTCAGGGACGTACGCACCGGCGGCCAGCGGGTGCGCAACGGCGGTGACCGGCGTCGTCGAATGGACCTGGGGTGGCACCGCGGCTGCGGCTCCGGGATTGAGGACGCCCTGGGGCTTGCCGTCCGGGCCGCAAATGACGACGGCGGGAGTTCCGGCGGGGGCCAAGGCCAAGGCGTCGGCGACCGTGGCGGTGTTCGGAATTCCGACGGCGGGATCGGCCAGGCCGGCGGCGCTGACGAGGTAGAGGCGGCTGCGGAGTTTACCGTGCTGGATGGAGCTGGAAGCGCCTACCCAGAGGAAGCCGCAAACGAGGACCGTGATCAGCGTCAGGTTCAGATCCAGCCGCGAACCGCTGAGGAACGGCAGGGCGATGAACCAGATGAACAGTGCCACGGCAATGGCGCGACCGGACCATCCTGCGGCGATTGCGCCCTTCTCCTGGCTTCCGGTGGCCTTCCAGACGGCGGACTCCACCAGCCGGCCGCCGTCCAGGGGGGTGCCGGGAAGGACGTTGAAGATGCCTATCAGGAAGTTGGCCCACATGAGGATGTTTGCCAGCATCTCGATGACGCCCTCAAAAACCCCGCCAAAGACGAAGGGGGCCAGTGCCCCGGCCAGGATGAAGTTCGAGGCCGGGCCCGCCATGGCCACCACCACGGCACGGCCGGGCGATGAGGTGAAGTTCTGGAACTGTGTGTGCCCGCCCCAGAGGTTGAGCACGATCCTGTCGGTGGGCCACTTGAAGGCTTTTGCGCTCAGTGCGTGGGCAAGCTCATGGACCAGTACCGAAACGGCCAGTAGCAGGGCGTACCCGAACGCCACGAAGTACGCGCCGATGCCCAAGCCCGGAAACTGGATCAGGACGGCCGGTCCGTAGACGATCACCGTGAAAGCCGCGATCAGGAACCAGGAGTAGGCAAGGTAAACGGGGATCCCGGCAATTTTCCCCAGGGGGATGCCGTCCTTCTTGGGGGCAGCGTGGTGATGGGGCGCAGAGGGACTGCTCACTTATATGCCCCTTCGAGCGTGTTTCCGGTGGGCGTCGGAGCGGACTGAAGATGACGGTCGGTCACCAATTGCGCCAGGTCGGCTGACGTCCGTCCGCTCAGCGTTTCCCACAGAATCATGCGGGCATCATCAGGCAACGGGACCTGGTGCGGAACTCCCACGGTGATGACGCCCGAAGCCATGGCCGCGGTGGCGCCGGGAACAGAGTCTTCCAACGCCACGCAGTGCTCGATCCCCAGGGAAGGATCGTCGAGCCGGAGTCGATCGACGGCCGTGAGGTAGGCCTCCGGATGGGGTTTGCCGTTAGTGACGGTGTCTCCCGTGATCAGGAACTCGAAGTAGGGCTTGGCCAGGCTCTCAACCACTACTGACGCCAAGGGGCCTTCAGACATGGTGACGAGAGCGCACCGGACTCCGGCCCCGTGCAGGTCATCCAGTAACTCCCGGGCGCCGGGACGCCACGGCACTTGGTTCCGGACCTGGGCGATGACCTCACTGCTCAGGGTATCGATGATGTGGCGGGCTTCCATGCGCACGCCTGCCGCCTGCAGGATCCCTGCGGAATGGAGGAGGGATTGGCCCACGAGCTGCATGGCCTGCTGGTGGGACCAGGTTCCGCCATGCGCTTCAACCAGCGCCCGTTCCGCGGAAATCCAGTAGGGCTCCGTATCCACGAGCGTGCCATCCATATCCCAGAGCACGGCTTTCAGGGAGGGCTGGCTGGGTGAAGAATGCATGGGTTCAAGTCTACGTGGAACCTGGGCCCGCCCTTGCCGGGTCATTTTGCTGTCCGCGAATCCGGGACACGCGCCCGCGTAAATGCCATGCATCGGCGAGGGTCTTGGACGTAGGGTGAGTGGATGAACAGTGTGGACGGGAACCCGGATGGACACGATGGTGCTGCTGAGGTTGAGCGCTTCCTCAAGGAACCTGCGGAGGGCCAGCGCGTCACTGTAATGATCGCTGCGTTCGAAGGCTGGAATGACGCCGGAGAAGCTGCCAGTGATGCTTTGCACTACCTGAACAAATTGTGGGACGGCAAGAAGGTTGGAACCGTAGATGCCGAGGAGTACTACGATTTCCAGTTCACCCGCCCCACCGTTCGCCGCACATCATCGGGTGCGCGGAAGGTGAAATGGCCGTCCACCCGTATCTATAAGGCGGCGGTCCCGGACAGCAACGTGGACGTGGTTTTTGTCCTCGGCACGGAACCGTCCTACCGTTGGCGGGCCTACACCACCGAGCTGCTGGTCCACGCCGAAGCCCTCAAGGTGGATGCAGTAATCCTGGTGGGCGCCCTCCTGGCCGATGTGCCCCACAGCCGGCCCATCCCCGTGAGCACTACGACCGAGGACGACTCACTGCGCGAACGCCTGAATCTGGAGGCATCGCAGTATGAAGGCCCGGTAGGGATCGTTGGAGTCCTGGCGGAGTTTGCCATGCTCGCCGGGCTGCCGACCGTTTCTTTGTGGGCAGCAGTTCCGCACTACGTCGCCCAGCCGCCGTCCCCTAAGGCGCAGCTGGCCATCCTTCACAAGATCGAGGACCTGCTCCAGGTTCCGGTGGACAGCCAGGCGCTGGCCGAGGAATCGGAGGCCTGGGAACGGGGCGTAGACGAACTCGCAACCGAAGATCCGGAAATCGCGGCCTATGTCCGGCAGCTTGAGGAAGCAAAGGACACAGCAGACCTCCCGGAAGCCTCCGGTGAGTCGATTGCCAGGGAATTTGAGCGCTACCTCAAGCGGCGGGGCAAGGACCGGCCCTGACGCCGTAGCTGCACGAACGAACGGCCCCGGCGTCTGGCGGACGCCGGGGCCGTTCGTTTCAGCAGGGGCCTAGAGTTCGACGCCGAGCAAGGCGTTAACGGCATCACTCACCAAGGCGCCATCGGCCGAAGATGCGGCACTGCCGCTTTCGGTGCGGAGCGATTCTGCCGCCCAACGGTCGACGGCGGCGAGGGCGCCGGGGGCGTTGAGGTCCTCCGCCAGCTCGGTGCGCATGGCGGCGATGAGCGGCGCGGCCGAACCGGCAGCCGCCCGGGTTACAGCTTTGCGCCACGTGGCCAGCCGGTCCTTCGCCGCCGCGAACCCGTCATCGGTCCAGGACCAGTCGGAGCGGTAGTGGTGGGCCAGGATGGCCAGCCTGATGGCAGCCGGCTCCTCCCCCGCGGCCCGCAGCTTTGAGACCAGCACCAGGTTGCCCTTGGATTTGCTCATCTTCTCGCCGTCAAGCCCCACCATGCCGGCATGGGCGTAGTGGTGGGCCAAAGGAACTCCGGCCAGTGAGTAAGCATGTCCCGCCCCCATCTCGTGGTGGGGGAAGACGAGGTCAGAGCCACCGCCCTGAACCGTGAACGGGGCAGGCAAATACTTCTGTGCGATCACGGTACATTCGATGTGCCACCCGGGGCGCCCGTCGCCCAGGCTTGCTCCGGGCCAGCTCGGTTCACCCTCCCTGGCAACACGCCACAGGAGAGGGTCCAGGGCCTGCCTCTTACCGGGCCGGGCGGGATCCCCGCCGCGTTCGGCGAAGAGTTCCATCATCTCGGCCTCGCCGAGGCCGGAAACAGCCCCCAGCGTCCAGGCGTCCGTCGCCGAGGAGTGCTTTCCTGCCGCCTCGACGTCATAGTAGACATCACCGTCGGGCTCCCCGTCGGTTCCGTGGACGCGGTAGGCGACTCCGTCGGCAATGAGTTTCTCGATGGCGGGAACGATGTCCGGGATGGCTTCGACGGCGCCGATGTAGTGATCCGGAGCCAGGACATTGAGCGCATCCATGTCCGTGTGAAACAGCTCGATCTGGCTGGCTGCCAGTTCACGCCAGTCCACGTTGGTGGCGTTGGCCCGCTCCAGAAGGGGATCGTCGATGTCCGTCACGTTCTGGACGTAGGAAACCTTGGATCCGGCATCCCGCCAAGCCCGGTTGAGGAGATCAAAAGCTACGTAGCTTGCAGCGTGCCCCATGTGCGTGGCGTCGTACGGCGTAATGCCGCACACATACATGGACTGTTCCGGTTGAGAAGCAATGTCAACGACGCGGCCCAACGCGGTGTCGAACAGGCGCAGGTGCGGAAGGCTGCCGGGCAGCCCGGGAACAGGGCGGGAGATCCACGATTTCACGACTCAACCTTAGTGCTAGGCGCTGATCACACCGAAACCGAGCAGGACATACAGGGCCAGGCCCAGCAGGATCCGGTACCAGACGAACAGCCGGTAGCTTCGCGTGGAAACGAACTTGAGGAACCATCCGATGATGACATAACCCACCACGAACGCGATGACGGTGGCCAAGGCAGTCTCGGCAAGTCCGTAGGGCCCGGCGATGCCGTCGTTGGAAACGGTCTTGTACAGCTGGTAGAGCCCGCTGCCGAAGACGGCCGGAATGGCCAGCAGGAAGGAATAGCGGGCGGCTGCCTCGCGGGTGTAGCCCATGAGCAGGCCGGCCGTAATGGTGCCGCCGGAGCGGGATACCCCCGGGATCAGGGCCATGGCCTGGGCAAATCCGTACAGGATGCCGTGCTTGTACGTCAGTTGGGTGAGGTCGCGTTCCTGGCGGCCGATCGCGTCGGCCACGGCGAGGATCATGCCAAAGACGATCAGCATGGTGGCCACAATCCACATGCTGCGGAACACCGACTCGATCTGGTCCTGGAAGAGGAGGCCGAGAACAATGATGGGAAGGCTGCCGAGAATGACCAGCCAGCCCATGCGGGCATCGGGATTGTTCCTGGCTACTTTCCCGGTCAGTGAGCCGAACCAGGCTCCGATGATCCTGACGATGTCCCGCCAGAAGTACACGATCACCGCTGTCTCCGTGCCCAGCTGCGTGATGGCCGTAAAGGCAGCGCCGGGGTCGGCGGCATTCGGCAGGAACGAGCCGACAATGCGCAGGTGGGCGCTCGAGGAGATCGGGAGGAATTCGGTGAGGCCCTGCACCAGGCCCAGCAAGGCTGCTTCTATCCAGTTCACGTGAATAGACCCTACGTCATGAAGTATGGGAACTCCCCGTAAGCTATCAGCATGCAGCAGCGTTATGTCGGAAACAGCGGGTTCCGGGTGTCGTCATTGTCCCTCGGAACGATGTCCTGGGCACAGGAAACTGATGAGCAGGATGCCTCCGAACTGCTTCATGCTTTTGTGGATGCCGGCGGCACGACGATCGACACGGCTGCTTCCTATGCGCAAGGGCAGGCCGAAGCGTTGCTTGGTTCCATGCTCGGCGTAGTTGTTGCGCGCTCCGAGGTGGTGATTTCCACCAAGGCAGGGGTATCCCTGTCCGACTCCAGGCGCAGCATCAATGCCTCCCGGGGGGCCATGCTGGCTGCCCTCGACGCGAGCCTTGCCAGGCTCGGTACCGATTACATCGACATCTGGTTTGCGCACGAGTGGGATCCGAACGTGCCGCTCGACGAAACGCTGTCCGCGTTGGAACTGGCGCAACGGACGGGCCGTGCCCGTTACGTAGGAATCTCCAATTACAACGGGTGGCAGACCGCAAAGGCCGCAGCGGTGGCCGGCTTCACGCTGGTGGCCAACCAGTCCGAGTACTCCCTCCTGCAGCGCAAGCCCGAAGAAGAGCTGATTCCCGCGATCGAGGACGCCGGCCTGGGGCTCATGGCCTGGGCACCGCTGGGTCGCGGCGTCCTCAGCGGAAAGTACCGCGGCCAGATTCCAGCCGATTCCCGGGCCGCGCAAGGGCGCCTCACAGCCTACGTTGAACCGTACCTGGAGCCGCGGGGATCACGGGTGGTGGAAGCTGTTGCCATGGCAGCCCGCGGACTGGGGCGCTCACCCCTGGATGTGTCATTGAGTTGGCTGCTCTCCCGTCCGGGGGTCTCCACGGCAATTGTTGGACCCCGGAACGCGGTCCACCTCAAGGAGCTTCTGGACGCTCAGCTCGCCGTCCTGCCTGCCGAGATATCCCGGGCTTTGGAAGACGTTTCCTAGCGACGGTCCAGGATGTCCAGCAGGTAGCTCCCGTAGCCGCTTTTGGCGAGCTTCGCTGCTTGCTGGCGAAGACCGTCGTCGTCGAGGTAGCCCATCCTCCACGCCACTTCCTCGGGTGCGCCGATCTTCAGGCCCTGCCTGTTCTCGGTGGTGCGGACGTAGTTCGACGCGTCGTTTAGGTCACTGAAGGTTCCTGTATCCAGCCATGCCGTGCCGCGGGGGAATTTCTGCACATGTAGTTTTCCCAGCTTCATGTATTGGCGGTTGATATCGGTAATTTCCAATTCACCCCGCGCGGACGGTTGCAGCTCTTTTGCCATGGCAACGACGTCGTTGTCGTAAAAGTACAGGCCCGGAACTGCGTAATTGCTCTTAGGCTCGGCTGGTTTCTCCTCGATGGAAATGGCGAGGCCGTCGTCGTCGAACTCCACAACGCCGTAGGCGCTGGGGTCCTTGACCCAATAACCAAAGACTGCTCCGCCGTCGACGTCGCTGTAGTGGCGCAGTTGGGCGCCCATGCCGGGGCCGTTGAAGATGTTGTCGCCGAGGACCAGCGCCACTTTGCCTCCGGCAATGTGATCTTCGCCAAGGACGAAAGCCTGGGCCAGGCCATCAGGCGTCGGCTGCTGCGCGTAGCTGAGCGAGATGCCGAACTGGGAACCGTCGCCCAGCAGCTTCTGGAATTGGTCGGCGTCCGTGGGAGTGGTGATCACCAGAATGTCCCGGATGCCGGCCAACATGAGGGTGCATAAAGGGTAATAAATCATCGGCTTATCAAAGACGGGAACCAATTGTTTGCTGATTCCGAGCGTTATGGGGTGAAGCCGTGAACCTGTTCCACCGGCCAGGATAATTCCTCGCATCATTGTTGTCCTCTCCCCTGCCGTGGCGCGGCGTGCGCGGCTACGCTATCGCCATGCAGAGAATCCTTGTCACCGGCGGGGCCGGGTTCATCGGATGCAACTTTGTTCACTACATCATGGGCCACAGCAGCCTTCATGTCACCGTCCTGGACAAATTGACCTATGCAGGCAACCGCGCGTCGCTGGCGGGTTTACCGCCGGAGAGGTTCGAGTTTGTCAAAGGCGATATCTGCGATGCGGCCCTGGTGGAAAAGCTGACCGGGCAAGTGGATGCCGTTGTGCACTTCGCGGCCGAATCGCACAACGACAATTCACTGGAGGAGCCGCGGCCGTTCGTGGACACGAACCTCGTGGGCACTTTCACCCTTATCGAGGCGGCCCGCAAATACGGAACGCGGTTTCACCACATTTCCACCGACGAGGTCTATGGCGACCTCGCCCTGGATGATCCCGCCCGGTTCACGGAGGAGTCCGTGTACCGGCCCACGAGTCCGTACTCGGCCACCAAGGCGGGATCGGACCTGCTGGTCAGGGCCTGGGTCAGGTCGTTCGGGTTGCGGGCGACCATCAGCAACTGCTCAAACAATTACGGACCGTACCAGCACGTGGAGAAGTTCATTCCGCGCCAAATCACCAACCTCCTGGACGGCATCCGGCCCCGGCTGTACGGGGAAGGCCGGAATGTGCGGGACTGGATCCATGTGGAGGACCATTCCTCGGCAGTGGCGGCCATCCTCGAACGGGGCAGGATCGGTGAGACGTACCTGATCGGAGCGGACGGTGAACTGTCCAACCGTACCGTCGTGGAGAAGCTGCTGGTTCAGGTGGGCCAGTCCCCCGATGCCTACGACCTGGTAACGGACCGCCCCGGCCATGACCTCCGTTATGCCATCGACTCGGGCAAGCTGCGAAGGGAATTGGGGTGGACACCGCGCTACGGTGACTTCGACGCCGGGCTGGCTGCCACCTTGCGCTGGTACCGGGAGAACGAGGCATGGTGGCGGCCCAAAAAGGCCGAAACGGAACTCAAGTACGCAGGACAGGGCCACTGAGGCCATGGCAGCGGCAGCAGCAGTAACCTCCCGGACCACACCAATCCCGGGCCTGCTGGTCTTCGGGCTGCCCGTGCACGGCGATCAGCGGGGGTGGTTCAAGGAGAACTGGAACCGGAGCAGCATGGGCGCCCTCGGCCTCCCGGATTTCGGTCCCGTCCAGAACAACATTTCTTTCAACGCCCGCCGCGGAACCACGCGGGGAATCCATGCCGAGCCGTGGGACAAGTTCATCTCCCTGGCGTCCGGAGAGATATTCGGGGCATGGGTGGACCTGCGGGAGGGGCCTTCCTTCGGGGCAGTGTTCCACTGCGAGATGACACCCGGAGACGCGGTGTTCGTGCCCAGGGGCGTCGGAAATGCGTTCCAGACCCTCGAGGACAACACTGCGTACACCTACCTTGTCAACGACCATTGGAGCGCCGGCGCCCAGGATGAATACACCTTCCTGAATCTGGCGGACCCCCACGCCGCTGTACCGTGGCCCCTGCCATTGAACCAAGCCACCCTGTCCGAGCAGGACAAAAATCATCCCCGCCTTGAATCCGTGGTCCCCGTGAAACCCCGCCGAATCCTGGTTCCAGGGGCCAACGGGCAGTTGGGCAGGGCACTCCGGGAGGCTTTCGCGGACGTCGATTACGTCGACTTCGCCACCCGGGATGAATTCGACGTAACTGACGAAGACGCCTACCGGAGCATTCCCTGGCGCAAGTACTCCACCGTCATCAACGCCACGGCCTTCACTGGCGTCGATGCGGCGGAGACAGCGGCGGGACGGATCGCTGCGTGGAGTGTCAACGCAGGCGCCGTATCCCGCCTGGCGAGGACCGCCGTCGAACATTCCCTGACTTTGGTCCACGTCTCCAGCGACTACGTTTTTGACGGCTCGGCGGAGGTCCATACCGAGGATGAGCCACTGAGTCCGCTGGGCGTGTACGGGCAGAGCAAGGCTGCCGGTGACACAGCCGTGGCAGCCATTCCGAAGCACTACATTGTGCGAAGCAGCTGGGTGGTTGGCGACGGGCCGAACTTCGTGCGGACTATGGCACAACTGGCTGAACGGGGCGTGCGGCCCTCCGTGGTGGACGACCAGCGAGGACGGCTGACATTCGCGGCCGATATTGCTGCCGGCATCAAGCATCTGCTGGCCTCGGGCGCCCCCTACGGCACGTACAACCTCAGCGGTGGAGGGGAACCAAAATCGTGGGCTGGGATTGCCCGTGAGGTGTACCGGCTGTGCGGTTCGGACCCGGACATGGTGGTGCCTGTGAGCACTGAGCAGTATTCCAAACCAGGTACGGCGCCCCGCCCGCGCAACAGCACCCTGGCGCTGTCTAAGATCGAGGCTTCCGGATTTGTTCCGGCGCCCGTGGAATCACGGCTTGCCGGCTACGTATCCAGCCTCAAGGAGTCCCGCGTGCCCTAGCGGCCGGGGCCTATTGGGCCTAAAGTATCCCTACGGCAACCTCGAACAGACGGGGCCGGGAGACAACTCAAATAAACAAGTTGGTCAGGGTGGCATCGGCCGCCCACGGCGATCCAAGGCGGTGCAGCAGCCCGGGATCGCCGGTCATTGTTTGTGCCTTGAGTTGGCGCGCTTGCGCGAACCCGGAGTCTGGAGAGCCGATAATGCTGCTGCCGCGCATCTATTCCATCGCAGCCCTGTTCCATGTGTTGGTGTCACGGCACCGCAGGTCTGTCCCGGGCCCCCGGGTCCGGTCGGGCAAGGCGGCCACCGCCCCGTCCAAGAGCCCGGACCACTCCCCCGCGCCTGCCACGGACGGGTTCCGTAACGCGGTGAACCTCGGCGGCGTTCGCGTCGACCTCTTGGATGCTGCCTCGGCCTTGGAAGCCATAGCCGCGAGGGCAGCATCGGCCGGTGCACCTGTATTGGGAGTCTGCTCAGCAAACCTTGATCACATCCGCCATTTTGGTGTCGGCGGCAGGTGGTCCGGCACACTGGAATCGCCTGGCGTGGAGTGGCTGACCCTCATCGATGGTTCTCCCCTGGCGAGTGAAGCCCTCCGCCTCACCGGAATCCCGTGGCCACGATTGGCCGGCAGCGACCTCGTGGAACCGATTCTTGAAGAAGCGGAACGTCGGAGGTTGCGGGTCGGGTTCCTGGGCGGTTCGGAGCAAGCACACCGCATGATCAAGGAGCGGTTCGCGGTGGAGCGGCCCGGGCTGACGGTGGCCGGATGGTGGGCTCCGGACAGGGAGGTTGTCACGGACGACGACGCATCCCGCCGACTTGCGGCGGATATTGCCGGCAGTTCAGTCGACATACTGGTGGTCGGGCTGGGCAAACCACGCCAGGAATTATGGATCCATCAGTACGGTGAACTGACGGGGGCCAAAGTCCTGCTCGCGTTTGGAGCAGTGGTGGACTTCCTTGCCGGTCACATCAAGCGCGCCCCTGCGTGGGTCAGTGGCCACGGCATGGAGTGGGCGTGGCGGCTGATGTTGGAACCCCGCAGGCTCGCCCGCCGCTACCTTGTTGACGGTCCCGAAGCTTACTGGAGGCTTCGGCGGGACAGCGGCACAACAGATGCGTTGGCCCACCGACGGCTCAACGGTGCGCCGCATGAGAGTGCCGCCTTCAGTCATGCTGCGGGCTCATTCGTGCCTGCGCGCGAATTCGCGGACGTCGCCGTCATCGTGGTGTCCTACAACAACGCGGACGACGTCGGTCCACTGATCGCCAGCCTCAGGGCCGAGACCGCCGATCAGTCGATGAAAGTGGTCGTAGCGGACAATTCCCCGGACGGCAGGACGATGGCAGCATTGGCCGCGTTCCCGGACGTGATCGCCCACGGGACAGGTGGAAACCTGGGCTACGCCGGAGGTATCAATGCAGCCCTGCGGGAAGCCGGACCGGCGGATTCCTACCTTGTGTTGAACCCGGACCTGCGGGTGGAGCGGGGATCTGTCCAGGCACTGCGCCGCCGCATGGAAGCATGCGGTGCCGGCGTGGTGGTGCCAGTCCTGTTGGATGATGACGGCAGCGTGTACCCCTCCCTCAGGCGCGAGCCCGCCCTCCTGCGGGCTCTGGGCGACGCTGTCTGCGGCAGCCATTTTGCCGGCCGGCCGGGCTGGTTGTCGGAAATGGACTATGAACCGGAGAGCTACAAGTATGCACACTGCGTTGAGTGGGCTACCGGTGCTGCGTTGCTGATCGACGCGGGTGCGGCTCGGGTTGTGGGTGCTTGGGATGAACAGTTCTTCCTGTATTCGGAGGAGACGGACTATTGCCATCGCGTGCGTGGGGCCGGCTTTTCGATCTGGTTCGAACCCGCTGCCCGGATGTGGCATGAACGAGGTGGGTCGGGTACGTCCGCGCAGTTGGCGGCGTTGATGGCGGTCAACCGGGTTCGTTATGTGCAGAAGCATGTGGGTGCCGGGAAAGCGGGGCTGTTCCGTGCCGCTGTTGTGGCCGGCGAAGTGGCGCGTCTGGGTTTCCCTGGTCACCGCGAGGCGTTGCTGGCGCTGTTGAACCGGCGTCGTTGGTCCTCCCTGCCCCATGCGACCACCGGTGACAGTGTTCAACACGTGCCCGCCGCCGGTGCGGTGGTCATCCCGGCCCATAACGAGGCCGCTGTGATTGGGCGTACGTTGGAGTCTCTTCGCGGGGTTTTGATGTGGGGCACTGTGGAGGTTGTTGTCGCCTGCAACGGCTGTACTGATGGGACCGAGGAGATCGCGGCCGGATTTGCCGGTGTCCGGGTGCTGCGCGTTGGCCAGGCATCGAAAACGGCGGCTTTGAATGCTGCCGATGAAGTCGTGCAGGGTTGGCCCCGGTTGTACCTGGATGCAGATATCGAGGTAAGTGCGGGGGCTGTGGCTGCCGTTTTCGCGGCTTTGGGCGGGGAGGGGTTGTTGGCTGCCCGTCCTGCGTTTCGATATGACACCGCGGGAGCCTCCGTGCCCGTCCGGGCCTACTACCGGGCCCGGCTCAGGATCCGGGGAAACTCGGAGGCGTTGTGGGGCGCGGGGGCGTATGCGCTTAGTGAGGCGGGGCACGCGCGTCTGGGAAAGTTTCCCCCATTGACCGGTGACGACTACTACGTTGACCGGATATTTTCACCTGAAGAGAAGGCTGTGGTTGGGACAGACCCTGTGGTGGTGAGGACGCCGCGCTCCGTGGATGGATTGATGGCGGTTTTGCGGCGCACTTACCGGGGCAATGCCGAGCAGGACGCACGCGACGGAGGTGCTTCCATGCGCCGGAGGGTGCGGCAGTTGGCGGCCTCGGTGCGGGGGCCTGTCAGCGTTCTTGATGCTGCGGTGTACGCGGCGTTTGCCGGTGCTGGCCGGCGTCGTGCTTTCTTCTCCGGCCGCCCGCCCGTGGCGTGGGAGCGGGACGAAACCAGCCGTTAGCTAGAAGCCGCAGCTTCCGCCGCCTTCGATGCGGTAGAGGTGGACGGCGTTGCCGTCGGCGAAGGCGTCGGTGAATTTGCCGTCAGTGACGGAGAGCGTCCGGTTTTCATCGATAACGACGGCGGAGCTGCCGCCGCAGGAGGTGTGGAATTCGGCCTGTCCGCCGGTGTGCTTGTTGGCGGCGCTGAGGATATACAGTTTGCCGTCGTGGAGCTTGGTGGCATGGTCAACGGGACCGGTGCTGGTAACCGCTCCATCAAGGAAGGGGGCATTGAGCACGGGCGCGAGTTCCTTGATTTGTTTGTTCACGGCGGTCACCGCCGGGCGGGCGTCACCCGGGCAGTCGCGCAGAACGTGTTGGGTGACGCACGTGCCGCCAAAGCTGTGGTTGAAGTACAAGATGCCGCGTGCGCCGTGGATGAGGCTGCTCCAGACGGCTGCACGTATTTGCGGTCCTGTGATGGTTCCGGCCGAGGGGGCGTCTTCAAATGGGTGTCCAACTTCGACGAAAGCCCACACTGGTGAGTCCTTGCCGGCCAGCTCGCGAACACGTTCAACCGTCCATCCGTAGTTTGCGGCCAGGCGGCATTCTTCGTCGGTGAGGTCCCGGAGGTGGCCGTTGAGGGCTCCGCCTTCTGATTTCGCACAGATGTTGGGGTCGGTGAACCAGTAGTTGTCTGCTGATGCGACGTCTTGGTAGTCGTTGACGAAGCTGCGTGCTTGGTCGTCACTCAGCCAAAAGGTGACGCCCTTGCCGTAGTTGGCATACTTCATGACTCCGGGAGGAGCTTCGGCATTGAGGCGACGTTGAACGGTGTGGCCGCACTTGGCCTGTTCGGGTTCGCAGATAGGCCCCTCGCCCGGGTACTTTCCGGTCCATATGGCATCTCCTCCTCCGGCCCACATGTCCACCTCATCCCCCAGGGCGAAACCTGATGCACGGGCGGCCGGGAAGGTCGGTATGGCGTACATATGAGAGTTTCGGACAAGTTCCAGATCCGAATCGGGTGTGAGAACCACGTAGACGTTCAGGCCAGCGGCGGCGTCCTTTGCGACGTAATCCTTCTCGAGGGCGCTTTCGAACCAAACACCCACAGGGAAGTAGTCCTCACTGACGGGGAGCGGATTGGCGAACTGGGCGTAGAACGCTGCTCCGCCGTCAATGGTGCGCAATGTTGTTCCTGCGGGGTGGCTGGGTGTGAACAGTGGCTGGGCTGTTTCGCCGGACTGGTTGCCATGGAAAGAGATGGGCACGGCATCGCTCACAGCAACTGCGCCCAGGAATCCCAGCAACGCCAGAGCGCCGAGGGCTGCCGCTGCATTCTTCTTCATGCCCGGTCGGCGGTGTGGTTTGTGGTTGGCGGGATGCTTTGCGGCATTCGCGCCAGCCGCCACTGAGCCCCGGCTATGCCCAGCATGACAAACAACAGGTTGGCCGACATCGTGAAGGACAACGCATCAAAGAAGGCGTACGTTACGGCGATGGCTGCTATGGAGGCCAGCACCGCCTGGGCGGTTTGCTGCGGACCAGGAGTGGCGGCCAGCTTCCGGGCCCGCCAAGCGGCGATGAGTGCGCAAGCGAGCAGGGCAAGGAAGGATAAGAAACCGAGGAATCCCAGCTCCACGAGGATGCCGAGGTACTGGTTGTCCACGATCACGTAATCCGGAAGGAAGGTGCCGAAGCCCCGTCCGATCACAGGGTTGTTGGCCAACATGCCAAATGCTGTGGTGTAGGCACTGGTCCGGGAGCTGATGCTGGGGTCTGCAGTCCCCACGGTGAACAAGCCGCGCAGGGTTCCGAGCATCCCGGGGGTAAGGACGTACATGGCCGCGGCAAGGACCACGGCCAGGAGCATGGCACCGCGGCGGAGCTTCTTGGGCCAGGCGGGGATCAGTGCCGCGACCGCTACGGCAAACGCAGCCAGTGCCGACCGGGACACCGACATGACTGCGGCGAAGGAGATGACTGCCGGAGGGAGCCAGCGTAAAAACCAGCTTCGGGCACGGTCAGTGACCGCGAGTGAGATGGCGACCGGAAGAGTGGCCACGAGGACTACCCCGTACTCAAGCGGGTGGCTGGCCAGGCCTGCGGCGCGGATGAATCCGCCCCTGGACTGCACTCCGGTCAATTCCGTGGCTGCGCTGAATCCCGGGAGGCTGATCCAGTCCACCAGCGATGACCCTGTGGCGAACTGCAGAAGGCCGAGGAGGGCTGTTCCGCTGCCCACCCAGACCAGAGCACGCAGTACTTTTGTCAGGGTCTGCTGACTGGCGATGCCGTCATTGACGAGGAGGAAGATGCCTGCCCAGCCAGCCAGGCGAATTAAGCCACTGTCAGCGGGACTGGTCTCCGGCGCCGGCACACCATGCAACATAGCCAGTGCATAGCTTGCGAGCGCCACTCCGAGGAAGACGGCCATGGCGGTGCGGACCATTTGTCGTCCGGCCCGGGTGGGGTTGGTTCGCTGAAGTTGGTAAAGCAGCCACCATGCGAGCGCCAGGAGTCCACAGAGTGTGGAGGGCTTGCCGACCGACCCCAACGCGGAAATGGTCAGGTTCGAAGGGAAGGCGCAGGTGAGCAGCAGGTAAGCGATGACGAACCTGGAAACGTCGCGCCGTTCCGTTCGTTCCGGGAGAGCGGCCGGGAGGGTCATCGTCTCAGGCGCGCGATAGGTCATGGGACATCTCCTGGCGGCTCTTAGTCGTGGGGCCGGCGGAATGCTTGGCGTGCCGGCTCGCCCGGCGGCGCAGCAGCAGCCTGTCCACGTAGACGGTAGCGACGCTGGTTACGGCCAGGCACAAGCCCTCCAACACCACTGCCCCCTTGAGCCGGGTGACCGGTGTGCCGCCGCCGAAGACGACCTCGGACTTCGACGGTGTTGTTTGTGTTGTGATGAGGTCTCCCTTTACCGATTGTTCGGCTTGGAGATCCTTGGTGGCGTTGGTGATCCGATCCAGGAGGTTGTTCAGTACGTTGTTGACTGCTTCGGCGCTGGAGTCCACTACCTGGACCTTCAGGACCGGCTGTGTAAACGTCTTATTCCATTGCCCTCCGTTGTTGGGCAGCGTCACGGAGAAGCCATTTTGGACGCCGGCCCCGTAGAGGGTGCCATTTGTCAGGGAAAGGTCCACGGCCTGTTGGTCCTGGTTAACGCGTCGTTTGACCATGTCCGCGAACTCCACCAGGGTCATGGCGCTGCCGCCTGAGATCCAGTAGGCCGGTTCCCGCTCCGGGGCAAGGAATGTGACGTCAGCTTCGGTCCAGAAGACCGGTTCGGACGATCGGATGGCTCCTAGTGCTGCTATTCCGAGGACGAGGCCCAAGGCGACCAGATACCAACGGCGTAGGAGGATCCCCAGAAATGTTGCCGCTGTCATGGCTAGCTTGGTCCGGAGGGCAGTGGCATGACCCCGCCGGTCTTACGGGCATCGTCGGCTGGCTGTTTGGCGGTGGTGCTGACGGTGGTCCCTTTGAGGACACCGTCGATGTTGATTGCCTCCATAATCACCGCACCGTTGGGCTGCGTGGATTCGTCTGTTGGGATCTCCTGCTTGCGGCGTTTCCTGGTGAGGAGCAGTCCGTCAAGGAGGACTGCTACGAGGAGTGTCAGTGCTGCGCCTCCTGCGCCGGATATCAGGACCAACTGCGTGCGGGCTTTCACCTCTGGTGTGGCTTGCCGGTCCACGAGGAGGCTCATGGTGGTGATCCTTGCGGGCGCAGCTACGTTGAGTGCTTCTTGCATCTCGTTGAGAGAGCGCGGGGCCTCGTCCATGACTGCTTTCAAAAAGGACATGGTGACTTCCGGCGTGTCTGCGTTGGCGGTGATGACAAGGATGGCTCCGTTGGTACCTCGGTCTGGTTCCACGGTGTAGGTGGCGGTTCCGAAGTTCTCCGTGACACGCTCCTTGACCGGCTGGGAGGATAGCTTCCGAATAAGGATGTCCAGGGCTTCGCTCATGCCGCCAAGGTAGAGGTATGGGTTTCCGGCTTCCCCGATGCTTTGGCTGGAAGGCATAAGCACCAGGCTGGCTTGGGCTTTGAATTTGTCCGGGGCGTTCATTTGCACGGCAACGCAGAGCATGGCGGTCACCAGCAGGCCTGCAACCACGACATACCACCGCCGCGCGACGCTCGCTAGAACGGTACGAAATTGCATCATCTGCTCCCAACTTGATGTGGACCGCTCGAAGTGCCCGGTTCCGTGGTTTGCCGGCCCTCGATGAGGGCAAGCATCTGTTCGGCCCGGACACACCAGGTGTGGGATCGGGCTGTTGACTGGATGCGCAGCCGCTGCTGGTGGGCAGGCAGAGTCTGCAGGGCATCCCTGACACCGTTGACGAATTCTGTTGGCGAACCTGCGATGCAAACGTACGGATTACCTAGCCACCTTGCGGCCGGCAGGTCTGTCGCGACGACGGGAAGTCCGAACGACAAGTATTCAAGGGTCTTCAGGGGGAAGCTGGAGACGTTGAATTCGGATTCGGCATAAGGCGTCAGTCCAACGCAGGCTGTTGAGAGCAGATGGCTGACTTCGTCAGGACCGACCGGGCCGCGCCATTGGATGGTTGGCCGGGAGAGGAAGCGGTCCAGGGCGCGACGGGTCGCTGCTTCTTTTTCGGTACGGGGACCTAATACAACCAGCGGAAGACCCGATTCGCCGAGTTCTTCGAGTATACGGGCGTCCAACCGCTCATTCAGCTGGCCTACCAGAGCCGCGACGGGCATCGTTCCCCTGTGTTTCAGTGCCTTGGGTGTCCTGCAGCCGTTGGGAAGCAAATTCACCTGCCGGCCGGAAAATGCCTGAATTTTGTGCGCCAAACCTGGAGAGACGGCGGTGACGATGTCGGCTAAGGCGAGGTTCTCCCTCAGGACGCGTTCCACATGCGCTGGCGCAAGTCCGAGGAGTGGGGCGGACCCCAACCAGTCGTCCGTTACGTGAAGGACCCGTGGTGCGTGGACTTCGCGGGGAAACAGGACCAGGGGCGATGCGTTGATGACTCCTTTGATGCGGCCGTTGTGGTCCCCGGCCAGAGCCCGCAGGGAGCAACGGCTGATTGCTTCGGTGCTGCGTCGTATGAAGGGGCGGCTGAAACCGGGCAAAGCGGGTAAGCGCAGGCGTCGGACTCCTGGCTTAACCAATTCGGTGCGGCCACGGATGCTCGCCAGGATGCTGCGGCGGACATCGGCATGCCGCGCTATCGAGACAGGCTGGTCCACCCACAGGACGGGCGAGGCTTCAGCCAGCGCCTCTGCCAGCAGCCGGTCAGTTCCCGGGATGCCGTCCCAGCGGCCGCCGGAGATGTACATGATGGCCCCGGTCATGGCCTGGACACCGCCGGAACGGGTATGTGCGCAGCAGCGACGGGCCGGGCATTGAAGTCGTCCGTGGCGGCCCGGCCCGTCAATCGTTGCCAGCGCCTGCCGGCGACGTAGGAGCAGTATCGTGCAAAAGCGACCGCCTCCGCACGTGCTGCCTCGGCTGCCCCGGGGCGGGAGACGGTGAACTGCCCGTACAACTCCACTTGGCGTTCGGCAGCGCGGCTTAAGGAGAACCTGTCCTCAACCACATTCCGCCCAAGCGACCCCAACGCCCGTCGGAGGCCCGGGTCGTCGAACAGGCGGGCCAGGATAGCCGTAAGGGCCGGAATGCCTTCCCCGGTGGTGCCCGGACCCGAGCCATACCAGCCTTGCCAGAGGAACGTCGGCAACGTCTCCGGGGTGAGGAGCTCCCAGAAGCCCTGCTCCCCCTGCACTACCAGTGGCTTTCCAAACGCCAGCCCCCGCAGCGCCGAACCCCCCATGCCCAACACCACATCGGCTGCGGCGTAGGCGGGGCGGGGATCGGCCAGTTCACCGGTGAGGATCACAAGCCGTCGGCCCGCTTCGTCGTTGATGCGGCGGGCATGGTGATGCACTACCTCGGCAGCCGGCCCCGAGCCCGCAATAATGAGCCGCACGGGCCACTCCCGGGAAAGAGCCCGTACGGACTCCATCGCTGCCAGTATTCCTTCCAGCTTCAGCTCCTGAGCCAGGCGCGTAACGCACACGACGGCCAAAGCGTCATCGCCCAATCCCCAGTGGCTGCGGAAAGTGCCGCCGCTGACAGCTGCCGCACTGACAGTTGCCGCACTGACAGCTGCCACACTGTTGACGGAGGTGTCAACCGGCGGTTCCATGAGCGCCACACGGCGGCGTCCGGCGTCGGTCTCCACCTGGCGGATCTGTTCCGTGCCGACCACCAAGGGCATTGTGTACGGAATGAACGGCGCCACCGCCATGGACATGACCGTGCACACGGCCGTCGTGCCCGGGACGAGCCTGGCGGCGGCCAGGCATTCCAAAGCGGGCGGCCACTCGTAACCGTGGAGCACCTCGATCCTGCGCTCGCGGACGGTCTTTGCCAGGGCGCGGACAACACGGGGAGAAGGACGCTTGCCCGGCAGGGGCGCCTCCACATAGTCCAGGCCCAGTTCCGTCGCGTGCCGCACCAAAGCCCCCGGCTGGCCAAACAGCACCACGCCGTGTCCCAAAGCCTGAACGGCGGCACCAAGTTCGATCGCGTTAAGCTGGCTGCCGCCCAGCCCAAGGTCGTGGGGGTAGATGAGGATCCTCATGCCATTGCCTCCTCACGTCCCCTGCCCCAACGGCGCACGTCCCGCAGCTCGGCGCGCTTGAAGGCCAGGGTGGCGACGATCGCAACCAAGCCGATTCCGGATCCGGCGAGGACCGCCACAACCGGCGAGCGCAGTTCCTGCGCAGCAAGGAAGGACCCCGCTCCGGTCACGACGGCGGCCCCCACCGGAAGTGCCAGGCGTCCGGCCATGTCCTTGGTTCGCACCCCTGCCCGCCGCAGGGTGCGCAGGTACATCGGGGTGGTTACCGCCACGGCAACCGCGAAGGGTGCAGCGGCAAGCCCGGGCATTCCGCCCCATGCAGCGCCCGCGATGAGAGCTGGAATCAGGGCCACCAGGGCTGCCGCCTGCACGTTGAAGATGGACATCGAAAGGCCAAGGACCACCAAGTAGTCATAGAGCAGTTCATGGATGATCCGCAGCGCGGCCAGCGGAGCCAACCACACCAGGGCCAGTCCCGCCGGTGCCCAGGCATCCCCGTACACGAAGGTCACCAGGGCCACTGAGCATCCCATCATGACCGCGCAGACCGGAAGCAGCACGGCAGAAAGGACGCCCAGCAGTGACAGCAACGCCGCGCGCATGTCTCCGGGCCTGTCCTGCAGCCTGGCGAACGTGGCCGGTGCGACACTGCGCAGGGGCTGTGACAGGAGGGCCGCGGGCCAGCCCGCCATGTTGAACGCCATGACGTACAGGCCCAGGGTCACCGAACCGAGCATGTTGCCGGCAACGAACTGGTCCACGTAGCCCACCCCGAAAGCCACCAGGCTGGCACCTGCCAGGGGCAGCCCGAACAGGAGGAGTTCCTTGGCTGATTTCGCGGAAAACCCGAAACGGAAAGGCAGGGGTGAGAGGGCCACGAACAGGATCCCCGACACGACGCTAGCCGCCACGCGCCCCACGGCGAGGCTCATTGCACCCATCCCGGCAATGACCAGTGCAAGGGATACTCCTGCCCCCAGCCACACGTTGACCTGGTCAACGGCCATGCGTTGGCCTTGCCGGAAATACCGTTGCAGCAAGGCAGCAGGGGTGGCTACCAGACCGTTGAGGACGATGCAGGCGGCCATGACGCGCACAACGTCAGTGGCGGCGGGGTTCCCCATCGCTGAGGCAAAGTACGGTGCAGCAAAGTAAGTAGCGGCAAAAAGGATGACACTGCATCCCGTGGAAATGGTGGTGACCGTTGCAGCGATGGACTTCGGATCCCCGGGCCAGCGGACTATGGCAAGGCTGACGCCCAGTTCGTTGAAGCTCAACACGGCAATAAGTGCCACGAACGCCACCGCGTACGTGCCGAACTCTTCGGGTCCCAGCAAGCGGGCGAGGGCGATGCCAATGCCGATGGTTCCCAAGCGGGTCACGAACGCGTTGATGACACCAAGCCCGAATGCCTTTGATGGCGTGGGCCGGCCCCGCGTCGTGGACTGCTTGGAAAGTGTCACAAGATCCCCTCCAGCGCCGGAAAGTTGCCCCTCCGGATCACCCTTGCCGGCACGCCGGCCCAGGTCTCCTCGTCGGGAACATCACTGAGAACGGCGGCGCCCATGCCGATGGTCGCCCCCGCACCGACGGACCGGCGCTCGCGGACACTGGCGTTCATCCCGATGTACGCTCCGCGTCCTATGCGGACATTTCCGCCAAGTGACACGCCCGCGGCAAAGGTGGCGAAGTCGCCCACCACGTCGTCGTGCGTGAAAGTCACTCCGGGCATTGCCACGACATGGTTTCCCAGGGTCACCGACGCTGTCATGGTGACGTGGGCCAGGATGATGCTTCCGTGCCCGATTTTGCAGCCTTCAGGAACGTGGACCGAGGTATCGATCGCCGTGGCGTACCGGTCTTCGGCCAATCCGAGGGCGCGCAGGCGCATCACCACGCTTTCGCGGCCGGTTCCGGAGCCTATGCAGACGAGGAGTTTGGCGTGCGGGAACTTCAAAGCGTCACGGATCGGTCCCAGCACATGGGCGCCGTCCACCACGCGCCCGAGCTTGTCCTCGTCGTCGTCGAGGATGCCGATAATGTCGAACGGGCCGCTGCTGCGCACCATCGCCAGCACTTCGCGGGCCAGGCCGCTGGCGGCGATGAGGAGGAGCTCGCTCATCGTCCCCGCCCCGCTGCCCTGAGGATCGAATCGATAACCCGCAACTGATCGCCAAGAGTCAACTGGTGGTAGAGCGGGAGGATCAGTGTGTGGTCGGTCAACCATTCCGTGGCGTCCAGGGTGGCGCTGCCGGTGTCCCGGGCAGAGTAGGCGGGCTGCCGGTGGGCGGCCATGATGCCGCGCCGGGCAGAGATCCCGTCACCTGCCAGGTGCGTCATCAGGTCATCGCGGCCCACCGGGAAGGCTTCACCGATTTCCAGCCAGCATGACTGGTAGTTGCCGGTCCCGTAAGCGGGATCGCCCACCAGCCTCAGTCCCTCGACGTCGGCAAATGCGTCGGCGTAGTTCGCCGCAAGATGACGACGGCGGGCTACCGCAGCGTGCAGGCGCCCCAGCTGGACCAGCCCGACGGCGGCCTGAAGGTCGGTCATGCGGTAGTTGTAGCCAATTTCGAGGTATTCCTCCGCAGGTGCCAGCAGGCTCGCGTGCCGTTCAGCCGCGGAGACGCTCATTGCGTGTTCGCGCAGCCGCCGCGCATGGCCGGCGAGGCCTTCGTTCGGGGTGGAGAGCATGCCCCCTTCCCCCGTGGTGAGGATCTTGCGCGGATGGAATGACCACGCAGCGAGCTCCGCTGCGGCCCCCACCGGCCTCCCGCGATAATGGGAACCTATGGCGCAGGCCGCATCCTCGATGACCGTGATACCCAGCGGGTCGCACAACGCCCGGATGGGGTCCAGGTCCACCGGGACACCGCCTTGGTCCACGGCGATGACCGCCCTGGTCTCAGGGGTCAGGACGGCGGCAACTGTCCCGGCCGTCACGCAACCGGTCACGCGGTCGACGTCGGCGAACACCGGACGCGCGCCCACGTACGTCGGCGCGTTGGCCGTGGCGATGAAGGAGAAGGAGGGAACCACCACGTCCTGGCCCGGTCCCACCCCGGCTACGGCGAGCGCAAGATGCAGCGCCGAAGTGCAGCTTGAGACGGCAACCGCACACGCAACATGCTGTTCCCCGGCGAACGCTTCTTCGAACTCCTGCACCTTGGGGCCCTGTGCCACCCATCCGGAGGCGATGACTTCCGCGACGGCCCGGGTTTCTTCTTCGCCGAGCCACGGTTTCATCACATCGATGCGTGCCACCGCCGCCTCAACACCGGAAGTGGTCATGGGGCCACCGCCTGTGCGGCGTCAGGGCGGGCAGTCAACCGGGCTGCGGCTATCTCTTCCCGCAGGGGCCGCCACCATTGGACGAGGGAACGCAATCCGTCTTCCAACCCCACTGCGGCTTCGAAACCGAGGTCCCGGCGCGCATTCGTGACATCTGCCAGTCGACGGACCACTCCGTTGACCGCCCGTTCGGGGCCGTGCTCCACATGAAGGGGCGACTCCATGACCCGCAGCAACGTCCGGGCCAGTTCGGCCAGGCTCGTCTCCGTCCCGCTGGCCACGTTGTAGACCCCTTCGGTGACGTCACTCGCCGCTGCCAGGACGTTTGCCCGCGCTACGTCGGCCGTGTGGATGAAATCCATAGTCTGTTGACCGCTGCCGAAGATGAGCGGCGGCATACCATCCACAATCCGTTCCATCCAACGGACCAGCACCTCGGTGTACAGGCCGTGGACGTCCATCCTGGGCCCGTAGACGTTGAAGTAGCGCAACAGCACGTAATCCAGGCCGGACATCGCCCGGAAGCTGCGTGCCATCCCTTCGTTGAAGGACTTCGCCGCTCCGTAAAAGGTGTCGTTGTTGTGGTGGTGGTGCCTTTCGGGGGTGGGAAATTCCTCGGCCATCCCGTACACGGAGGCGCTTGAGGCGGCGATGAGCTTTCCCACATTGTGCTCGGCAGCGGCTTCGAAGACGTTGAAGCTGCCGTCCACCAGAACTTCAAGCGCAAGCCTGGGTTCCTCTGCGCACTGGGTGATGCGGATGGCGGCCTGATGGAAGACCACGTCCTTATCCTTGGCCAGATCGTGCACCAGATCCCGGTCACGCAAGTCCCCCTCGACCAGCCTGACCCGGCCCGAGGCGAGTGCGTCGTCAAGGTTTGCCCGGCGCCCGCGAACCAGATTGTCGAGGACGTCCACGTGCGCCGCACCGGCGTCGAGCAACTGGTCCACCAAGGTAGAACCGATGGTCCCGGCTCCCCCCGTCACCAGCGCCGTCGCGCCGAGCAGCGCATTCATGGCGAAACCTGCAAGGAAGCATCGTTACCTGCTACGACGGCGGACTGTCCGTCGGTGCCGAGGCTCCGGGTCACGGCTTCCAGCACGGACAGCACCCTGAGCCCCGATTCGCCGCTGGTGCGCGGTGTTGTCCGGTTGCGGATGGACGCAGCAAGTTCAGCCACCACTTGGGTGAGCGGTTCACGTTCCTGCAGCGCCGGGGACCATGTGTCCCCCAGCCGGTAGGAGATGGCGCTCGCCTTCTTGTCCGCGGTGGAGCGGGGCTGGTGCTCCAGGCTGACTCCGCGATCGTAGACACTGATCCGCTGCTGCGGGTTCAGGTCATCCCACACCAGTGTCCTTTTGGAGCCGCCGATGATCATTTGCCGGATCTTGGTGGGGCTGAGCCAGTTCACGTGGATGTGCACCATCGCATCATTGGGAAGGCCGAAGGTCAGGTGCCCCACGCAGTCCCTTCCGGTTCCGAGGGGGTCTGCGCCGTGGGCCGATATTTCCGTGGGGTGCAGTCCGCCGGGCAGGACAAAGTCCAGGATGGAGAGATCATGCGGGGCCAGGTCCCAAAATACGTTCACATCAGGTTGCACCAGGCCCAAATTGATCCGTACGGAGTCCACGTAGAGGATGTCCCCCAAGGCCCCGCTGGAGACGAGCTCCTGGATCTTCAATACCGCAGGGGTGAAGCAATAAGTGTGGTCCGCCATGAGCACCAGTCCGCGGGATCTGGCTTCTTCCACCATTTCCAGGCCCTTGCTGCGGCTGTCCGCGAGCGGCTTCTCCACCAGGACATGTTTGCCCGCGCGCAGCGCCGTCATCACTACGCCGTGATGGGTGTGCGCCGGTGTCGCCACGGCGACCGCGTCGAGGTTGTAGGTGTCCAGCAGTTCGTCCAAGGATTCGACGACGGCCACACCGCCTACCGTCTCGGCCAGCCGCAGGCCCCGGTCAACGTCCAGGTCGCAGATCGCCACGAGTTCCCAGTCCGGGCTCGCCTTGAGGTTTCGGGCCAGGTTGGGTCCCCAATAGCCCGCTCCGACGACGGCGATCCGTAGTTTGGGCAGCAGCGCGCGGCCGTTCAGGTGGCCTGAGGGAATGGTTCCTATGCTCATTTTCCACTCGGATTCTTGTGATGTTGACTTGGATAGGGAGGTGGCTCAGTAAGCCCCGGACGGTCGCATCATCGCCCGGAAGGTCCGCCACATGATGATCAGGTCGCCCGCGATGGACCAGTTCTCCACGTAGTAGAGGTCAAGCCGGACCGCCTCTTCCCAGGGGAGGTCGGACCTGCCGTTGATTTGCCACAAGCCTGTGATGCCCGGTTTGATCAGCAGCCTGCGGTGGGTGTGTTGTTCGTAGCCGTCCACCTCGCGGAACAGGGGTGGACGCGGGCCTACGAGGCTCATGGAGCCGGTGAGGACGTTCCAGAACTGGGGCAATTCGTCCAAGGAATATTTGCGCATCCACCGCCCGCACTTGGTGATGCGGGGGTCGTTCCGGACTTTGAACAGCACCCCGGCACCTTCGTCCTGCGCGGTGAGTTCAGCCAGCCGTTCCTCGGCATTGACCACCATGGAACGGAACTTGAGCATCTTGAAGGTGGTGCCCCGCTTACCGATCCGCTCCTGCCGGAACAGTACCGGGCCTGCGCTGTCCGCCTTGACGATTATCGACAGCACCAGAAGCAACGGTGCCAGCACCAGGAGGGCCATTGAGGCGATGCAAATATCCATGAGCCGCTTCAGGGTGTGCTTGCCCCCTGAATAGTGCGGGATATCAACGTGCATCAGCGGGAGGCCTTCCACCGGGCGCCAGTGGATCCTTGGGCCGGCCACGTTGGTCAAAGTGGCCGCGAGGACCAGTTCGGCGGCATCTTCTTCGAGCCGCCATCCGAGTTCCCGGATGAACTGGTTTCCGCCCGGCACTGGTCCTGCCACGATGACCGCATTGGCACCGGTCTGGTGCACCGTGCGAGCGACGCCATAGATCGAGGAAAGGACCGGTACACGCACTGCGTCCACTACCAGGGAGGCCCCGCGACGGGCTCCCGGGAGGCAGGCGCCAACGATGTCGTAGGGCGCGCAGGACCTGCGGTTGATCTGCTTAATGACGTACCGCACGTCCTCCGGTTCGCCGACGACGACGGCACGGGACAAGCAAAGGCCCCTCGCCTTCTGCCGTCCCAGCCATCGCCGGAACACCCATCGGTTCAGGGCCAGTATGGTGACCCCCAAAGGCAAGGAAACGAGCACGAACGTGCTCGCGGATTCGATTCTGAGGACCAGCGCCGCGACGGCCAGGAAACCGAACACCCTGAGGCTCGCGGAGAGGACGCGCTTGTATTCTTCGGCGCCGATGCCCAGGACTTTGGGATCGCGGGTGCGGTAGACCTCAAGCGCCCCTATCCACGCCAGTGCGATCACGAAGGCCAGGACAGTTTGCCGGGTGCTTCCCTGGATTCCGGCAGCAGGAGCCAGGCGCTCGGTGTTGATGACGTTACCGGCGAAGACCGCTGCGGACACCAGCGCGGTGTCTGCGAGGCGGAGGGTGTTGACCAACATCCGGGTCCAGGAACGACGGTCCCGGGGCGGAGCTTCCCCCACGGTCATCCGGTGGGTGACTGGCGGCGCGAAGTCCGGGGTGACATCCGTGCTTGGCGCCGCCAGCCCCGCCTTTTCGGTCCGCTGTGCAGCAACGGACCCGCCAATCCAGGGAGACGCCGGCGGATTGACGTGGTCGGCAACAGACTGTTCGCGGAGAGCTGTTCCAGCGTGGCGGGCATCCACGGTGCGGTGTAACGCGCCCTTGCTTTGACGCAAGACTGGAACTCGTACCATGTCAGCCTTCTTCGCAAACTCTGCCCATTGCCTACCACCCAGTGAAGCCACCCGGCGTTTGGGGCGCACCAGTAGTCAGTACTCAACTTTGCTCAGTTTTCCCGCAGGCCCTACTCGCGGGTACACCCCTGCGGTACTCAGTACGGTTCGGTGGAACACTTGGTGACCGTCCGGAATTTGCCCCCGTTTTCAGGCCAACGCCGATACAAAGCGGCTGATGGGCAGCACAAAAAACGGCCACCCTTGGGGTGGCCGTTGTGGAAAGTGAGTTACTCTTCCAGACTCTCCAGGTCTTCGTCGAGGACTTCGTCGTCGTCCTCTTCATCATCGTCGAAGACCTGGAGGGGAGTAACCTCGGAATAGGCCTCGTACAGCGCATCCTCGTAAACTTCGAAGGCGTCGGCGACGGCGAAGAATGCGGCCTCCACGGTGGGATCACCTTCCCCGCGACGGGCGGAAGCCGCCGCCAGATGTTCCTCAAGGGCGGCGGTCAATGACTGCAATGCGACACGCGGATCGATGGTCATGACTTCACGTTAGCCGGAAAAGGACCAAAATGGAGAGGGATGAAGGAACAATTTAGGGGCGTCTCCGTAGAGCGCCAACGTGACTATGCACGTCAGTACGAATACCTCGTACTGACGATAGGTCCTGAGGATTCCTTGCCCGAGGCCCGCCGCCGGCTCGCAGAACACTCTGAGTACGGCAAGTGGGAATTGGAACGCAGCCGCCTCTACATGGGCGGAAGCAGGCGCTTCTGGCTGCGCCGCAAGGTTTACTCCGTTCAACGGACGGTGTAGCTGCCCGGCTCAGGCCTCCAAGGGGCCCAGCCACGCGCTGGCCACCGTGTTATGCGCCGACTCGTCATTGGATGGGTGGAAGATCCCGGCCAGGACGTCGCGGTAAAGCCGTTCAAGTTCGGAGCCGCGGAAGTAGCTTGAACCACCCGAGACCCTGATGGCCAGGTCCACCACGTAGCGGGCGTTTTCCGTGGCCCGGGACTTCAGGCCAACAAGCTTGGCAAACCATTGCGGACCGTGGTCCACCATCCGGTCCACGTCCCGCGCGATGGCGGACAACTGGGGCAGCATCCCGTCCATCGCCATGGCAGCGTCGGCAATCTTCCACCGGATATCCGGGTCCTGAGCGAAGCTGCGTCCACCGTACTTCGCCGAGACACGGCGCTTCACGTTGTCAACGGCCAGGGCGAAGGCGCGCTCGGCCAGTCCGGTGTAGACGGCAGCCAGCAGCGTTTCGAAGCACGCAAAGATGGCGAAGATCAGCAGGTCTTTATTGGGCCCGACGGGAAGCTTGCGGAAGATCCTCTCTGCCGGGATCACCGCGTCAGTGAGCAACGTCGTGTTGGACGCGCTGGCACGCATGCCCAGGGTGTTCCAGTCGTCCAAGGTTTCATGCCCGGGCTCGTCGCGGCGGAGGAAACCGAAGACCAGCTCGCCCTCCCCGTTGCGTGCGTCCGCATCCTTGCCGAATGTTCCCAGCCGGGTCCAGCCACGTGACAGGCTGGTGAAGGTCTTCCGCCCCGTGAAGGTGTAGCTGCCATCAGGCAACGGCCTCGCCACGGTACCGGAGTCGAAAAGCATGGAGTCGTTGCCGGCCTCCGAAATCCCGAAGGCAAAGATCTCGCCCCGCCCGGCCTCCTTCAGGACGAAGTCCAGCGAATCGTCGCCGCGTGCGGACATGGCATGCGCGACGCCGGTCCACGCCAAGTGCATGTTCACCGCCAGCGCCGTGGCCGGGGCCGCCGTTGCGAGCCGGCGCTGAAGCTCCGCCACCGCTTCGAGGCCCAGTCCCCTGCCGCCGTCGGCCTCGGGAACAAAGACTTTCAGGTAGCCGGCGTCGGCGAGGTCCTGGAGGTCTTCGTGGAAGAAACGGTTCTCCTGGTCGTAGCCGGCCGCGCGGCTCCTCAGCCGCTCCAGCAGTTCATCAGGAAGGATGTCTTCCGGTGCCATGCCTGTCTCCCCTGTCTGCGCGTGCTTCACGGTGCCTGCTAATCACAGTGCCTAGTAGTTGGTGAGGAGACGGTTGAGGACCCGTGCACCGAACTTGAGGGAATCCGCGGGAACGCGTTCATCCACGCCATGGAACATACCCGTGAAGTCCAGCTCGACGGGGAGCATCAGGGGCGCAAAGCCGTACCCCGTGATCCCGATCTTGCTGAGCGACTTGTTATCCGTCCCGCCCGAGAGGGTGTAGGGCAGGACCTTCGCTCCGGGATCTTCGGAATGGAGGGCGTCGATCATCGAATCCACCAGGTTGCCCGCGAACGGAACTTCAAGGGAGATGTCCTTGTTGTCGTAGCTGATCTCGATCCCGTCGCCGGCGAGCTCCTTGATGATGTCGAAAACCTTTTCCTGCTGGCCCGGCAGTGTCCGGCAATCAATGAAGGCCTCAGCTGACTCGGGGATGACGTTGTGCTTGTAGCCGGACCGCAGCAGTGTGGGGTTCGAGGTGTTCTGCAACGTGGCCCCGACAAAACGCGCAACGGTTCCGAGTTCCTTGAGGAGGATGTCGGGGTTGTCCGGGTCGAACTCGACGCCGGTCAGTTCGGTGACGCCGTCCAGGAACTGCCTGGTGGTGGGTGTCAACTCGATGGGCCACTGGTACTCGCCAATCCGGGTGACGGCAGCCGCCAGCCGGGTGACAGCGTTGTCGGTATTGATCTGTGAGCCGTGGCCTGCCCGCCCGTGGGCGACCAAACGCAACCAGGAAAGTCCCTTTTCCGCGGTCTGCAGGAGATAGGTTCGCTGTCCCCCGATGGTCGCGGAGAAACCGCCGACTTCGGAAATAGCTTCCGTGGCGCCGTCGAAGAGTTCGCGTCGGTGTTCGACGGCGTAGCGCGCGCCATAGGTGCCGCCGGCCTCCTCGTCGGCGAAGAAAGCGAAGATGATGTCACGCTTCGGTTTGCGGCCGGTCCGGGCGAAATCACGCAGCACCGAGAGGATCATGGCATCCATATCCTTCATGTCCACCGCGCCGCGGCCCCAGATGAGGCCGTCCTTCAGTTCGCCGCTGAATGGATCCACGGTCCACTGCTCTTTCATCGCCGGCACCACGTCCAGGTGACCGTGGACTACCAGGGCGTCAGCTGAGGGATCTTCGCCGGCCATGCGGGTCACTACGTTGGCGCGGCCCGGAGCGGACTCGAAGATTTCAACATCCAGTCCGACGTCGCTGATGAGCGCTGCCGTGTATTCGGCGGCGGCCCGTTCACCCGGACCACTGCCATCTCCGAAGTTGGACGAATCGATGCGAATGAGCTCCTGGCAAATCCGGACAACTTCGTCTTCGGGGCGGATGAGAGACATGGATATTCTCCTTGCGTGGCTGGGCTTGCAGGTGAGGCTGACAGGCAGTGCGGGTTCCGCTGCTGCTGCGTCCCCTACCTCAGCCTACTCACCGGAGCCGTGAACCGGGACCGGAAAAGTCCGTCCGGGTAGCAAAGGAACGCCCGGCGGTTTTAGCCTTCCCCCGGATTTTTTAGTTCCTTGAAACCGTGTTAGAGTTTTTCTCGCTGCTTCGGAGCAGAGAGAAGCGTCAAACGCGGAAACTCCCTCTGAAATACCACCTGCGCGGGTGGCGGAATGGCAGACGCGCTAGCTTGAGGTGCTAGTCCTCGAAA
>NZ_JAPDNV010000009.1:0-175391 GCF_026013155.1 Paenarthrobacter sp. PAE-2
CTTCGAATCATGCGGTGATCGCAACACCTGATTATTGAAGGGTGTCGATTGCCGTGGTGAAGTTCTCGAGTCGTTTGGTTGCTGGGGTTGTTCAGTCGTTCTGGCAGCAGGTAGCGGACGGTTCCCGTTTTGAAGAAGCGGGAGAGTCTGTCGGATGGTCCGTTACGACCGTTCGGCGTGAGCTGAGATCCTCGGGAGGGGTCCGGCCCCGCAGGGGTCGGACCCTTACCGGGCGTTCGCTGTCCTTTGATGAACGCGAACAAATCGCTTTGCTCAGGGGTAAGGAATCCGTCCGCGAGATCGCCAGGCGGTTGGGCAGGGCGCCCTCGACGATCTCTCGGGAATTGCGTCGGAACGCCGATGAGGTCTACTACTACCGGGCCACCACTGCCCATGCCCGGGCACATGCGAGGGCGGCCCGGCCCAAGACCGCTAAGCTCAAAAGCAACGAAGCGTTGCGCAAGGAAGTCGAAAAGCGACTGGGTAAGAAAGACTCACCGGTCCAGATCGCCGGCCGGCTCCGCAAGAACCACCCGAACAACCCGGAGATGTGGGTGTCACACGAGACCATCTACCAGTCCCTTTATCTTGAGTCCCGGGGCGGGCTGAAGCGGGAATTGGTGAAGAACCTGCGCACCGGCCGGACTTTGCGCAAACCCCAGCGCCGCCCTGACGAACGCCGTGGCAGGATCCAGGGAATGGTCATGATCGCTGACCGCCCCGCTGAAGTCGAGGACCGTGCGGTACCAGGGCATTGGGAAGGTGACCTCATCGTCGGTAAGGATGGCAAAACGGCCATCGGCACCGTTGTGGAACGCACCACCGGGTTCCTGATGCTCGTCCATGTACCTGCAGATCAGAACCGCGCCGAGGCCGTCCGGGACGGGCTGATCAGCAAAATGGGCGCCCTACCCGACGAGCTGAGGCGCTCACTGACCTGGGACCAAGGGATCGAAATGAGCAGGCACAAGGAAGTGAAGATCGCAGCCGATATCGACATTTACTTCTGCGATCCCCACTCACCCTGGCAACGCGGCTCGAACGAGAACATCAACGGGCTCCTGCGCCAATACTTTCCCAAAGGCACAGACCTAAGCATCTACAGCCAAACAGACCTCGATTACGTCGCCCACGAACTCAACGACAGACCCCGCCAACGATTCGACTTCTGCACCCCAAATGAGATGATCAGAACCTTCCTGTTGCGATAACCGCTAGAAACCGCCGGGTCAAAACGTGCACAATTGCGACCTACTTGGGGTGGTTTACCAGGTTGCGGACACGCCCGACGGCGGCAGCCACCGCTGCGGCTGCCTGCTCCAGTTCGGCAGCGGTGACGGCAGAGGTAAAACTGAAGCGCACGGCAGTTTGTGCCGTTTCAGGGCTGATGCCCAGTGCCAGCAACACCGGTGACGGAGCGTCGGAACCAGCCGCGCAGGCCGAGCCGCTGGAGCACACCACCCCGAGCCGGTCAAGCTCCAGGAGCACGGACTCCCCGCTGGTTCCCGGGAAGCAGAACGACGCAACCGAGGGCAGGCGCCGGGACGGATGGCCGGTGAGGACGGCTCCGGGCACTGCTTCCCGTACCGCGGCGATGAAGTTGTCGCGCAGGGCAGCCACGTCCGCAGATGCGGCAGCGGCTTCGGCGTGGCTCAGGTTCAGTGCCGTCGCGACCGCAACGGCACCGGCAACGTTCTCGGTCCCCGAACGCCGGCCCCGTTCCTGCCCTCCCCCGTGGATCAACGGTTCCAGGCGCAAGCGCCCCTTGGTGAAAAGGACGCCCGACCCCTTGGGCGCACCGAGCTTATGTCCGGACAGGCTGAGGGCATCCACACCGAGGGCTTTCACATCGAGGGGCAACCAGCCCGCGGCCTGGACGGCGTCCGTGTGGAACGGGATATGTAACGCGCGAGCCGCCCGGGCAAGGTCCGCCACGGGTTGGACAGTGCCCACCTCGTTGTTGGCGTACATGATGCTGACCAAAGCCGTCTCCCGGCGGAGGACCGCTCCGAGGGCTTCCACGGTCACCAGCCCGTCGCCGTCCACCGGGACCACGTCAACGGTGAAACCGTGGACGCGTTCCAAGTAGCGCGCCGATTCCTCCACTGCCGGATGTTCGACGGCGCTGATGACCACGCGGTTCAGGGACGGGTCTGCTGCCTGCCGTGCCAGAGCGATGCCTTTGACGGCAAGGTTGTCCGCTTCAGTGCCGCCGGACGTGAAGGTGATTTCACCGGCGCGGCAGTCAAGGACCTTCGCAACGGCGGACCTGGCGTCTGCGAGCGCGGAGGCAGCGGCTTCACCCAGGCTGTGGTGGCTGGATGGGTTGCCGAATTCGCCGCTGAGATAGGGCCACATGGCTTCCAACACTTCACGGCGGACCGGAGTGGTGGAGGCTGCGTCCAGGAAGATCATGGCCGGACGGGGTCGGTTCCCGGCGCGATGTCCAGCTCGACATCCAGCCCCAGGTCCAGCGCGGCCACGCTGTGCGTGAGTCCACCGACAGAGATGACGTCAACTCCCGTCGCTGCGATTTCCGCGACGGTGTGGAGGTTGACGTTGCCGCTTGCTTCGACGATCGCCCGTCCGTCCACTTGCTTCACCCCGGCACGAAGTTCCTCGGGAGTGAAGTTGTCCAGCATGATGGTGTCCACACCCGCTGCCAGGACCGGCTCGATCTGGTCTGCCCGGTCCACCTCCACTTCGAAGTGGGTGGTGTGGCCCAGCTGTGCTTTCGCTGCCGATAGCAGTGCGGTGAGCTTCTCCGGATCCCCGCCCGTCATGACGGCGAGGTGGTTGTCCTTGGCCAGGACGGCATCGGAGAGGCTGTAACGGTGGTTCGCTCCCCCGCCGCAGCGGACGGCGTACCGTTCCAGGACACGAAGTCCGGGGGTGGTCTTGCGGGTATCGGTGATCCGCGCCCGGGTTCCCTCCACAAGACGGACGAATTCGGCGGTTTTCGTGGCAATTGCGCTCATGCGCTGGACCAGGTTGAGTCCCACCCGTTCGGCCATCAGGACCGAACGGGCGCTGCCGCTGACCCGCGCCAGGTGGGTGCCGGCGTCGAACGTCTCACCGTCCCCGAGCAGGAGCTGAATGTCAGTGTCCGGGTCGATGAGTTTCATCGCGTCGCGGAAGACGGTTCCACCGCTCAAGACTCCGGGGACACGGGCGTTGAGGACTGCGGTTGCGCGGGCGTCCGCGGGGATCAACAGCTGTGAGGTGATGTCTCCGTTGGGCGCGTCCTCGGCGAAGGCACGCTCCAGGATGTCCCGGACGGCCGCCGCGGGGAGGGTGAGGTTAGTCATGGACGAGGCTCGCTTTCGGGCTCATGGAGTGTGGCTTGTCAGGATCGTCGACGACGGCCGCTGCGGCCGCTGTGTCGCTTCGGTAGTGCGCGCCCAAGGATCGCCGCCGTGCCCGCGCCGCCCGCACCAGCAGTTGGGCGGCCAACAGGAGGTTGGCATCCTCGTGCGCGCGGACATCGGTCGAAGCGGCACCGGCTGTGGGAAGCAGGCCGTCGGCCCAGGCATCCAGGGCGGCCTCCGCCTCGGCCAGCAGGACCCCACTGCGAAGAACCCCGGCCTTGGCCGTCATGAGCCGCTGCAGGGCGCCCCGGGAAAACGGCCCGGTCCCCGCATATTCCGACGGCGGCCGAGCCCCGCCAGCGGCCGAGCCAGCACGCAGAGGAACGGCGCCAACCGTGCCCACAAAAGCCCGAACAGCCCGACGCGCGAACACCAACCCCTCAAGCAAGGAATTGCTGGCCAAACGGTTGGCCCCCTGCACACCGGTACAGGCAACTTCACCGGCGGCGTACAAACCGGGAACAGAGGTCTGCCCGTGCAGGTCCGTCACCACGCCGCCCATCCAGTAGTGGGCCGCGGGCGCCACGGGAACGGGTTCCCTGGTCCAATCGAAGCCCGCTTCACGGGTGCGTTGGGAGATGGTGGGGAAGCGCTGCTCGAGGAAGCCGCTGCCGCGTTTCGCCTCGATGACTGTGGCGTCAAGGAACACGTGCCCGTTGGGGTCCCCCAGGGCGGCAAGGTGCAGGGCGATGCTGCGGGAGACAACGTCACGGGGAGCAAGTTCGGCGTCGGGGTGGTAGTCGGGCATGAACCGCTGACCGAAGGCGTCCAGCAGGGGCGCCCCCTCGCCCCGCACGGCTTCCGAGATCAGCAACGGCTCCGTCCCACCCGGTGCTCCGGCTGGACGGACCAGGCAGGTGGGGTGGAACTGGAAGAATTCCAGGTCGGACACGGCTGCTCCGGCCCGCCACGCCAACGCAAGTCCGTCGGCAGTAGCCACGGACGGATTCGTGGTCTGGGCGAACATTTGCCCGGCTCCCCCGGTAGCAAGCAGGACGGCATCGGCTTGGACAGTGAACGGCTGACCGTCCTGCACGTAAGCCACACCGGAGATCCGGCCATCAGTTTGGAGCAGGGAGGTGGCGTGGGCACGGCTCACTACACGGATCCGCCCGGCAGTCCGGGATTCGAGCACGCTGCCAATCAGCGCAGCCGCCACCCGGGCGCCTGTCGCATCGCCACCGGCATGCAGGATGCGCGGCGCGGAGTGGGCGGCTTCGAGCCCCAAGGCGGGGTCGCCGTCGTCGCCGCAGTCGAAGCGCACGCCGAACCGGACCAAACCGGCAATATCTTCCCGCGCCTCGGTGCACAACACCCGGACCGCTTCGGGGTCGCAGTGCCCGGCACCGGCCTTGAGGGTGTCCTCGATATGGGCTGCCACGGTATCTCCGGGGGCAGGCTCCTCCAGGACGGCTGAGATGCCGCCCTGGGCAAACCAGGTATTGCTTTCCTCCAGCTCGCCTTTGGTCAGCAGCGTCACCTGGGCTCCGGCCTCGGCTCCGAGGAGGGCTGCGTAGAGTCCGGCGATGCCGCTGCCGAGGACGATCAACGTCCGGGCGTCCGCGGGATGCGCGGCGGCGATGGGGTTCGAAGTCATGCGGGTCTCGATTCGGCTAGTCCGGGAATCCGGTGGTCTGCACCTGGTCAGGCCGGCTTGGCTGCCAGCATGCGCTCAAGCGCGATCTTGGCGTTGTCCTGCACAGCGTCGTCCACCGTGATGCGGTTGACGATCCGCCCGGCCACGAGTTCCTCAAGTACCCAGGCGAGGTAGCCGGGGTGGATGCGGTACATGGTGGAGCACGGGCAGATAACGGGGTCGAGGCAGAAAATGGTGTGCTGGGGGTTTTCCGCTGCGAGCCGGTTCACCATGTTGATCTCGGTACCGATCGCGAAGGTGGTGGGTTCGGTCGCGGCAGCGATGGCCTTCTTGATGAAGTCGGTGGAACCTGCCGAATCGGCGGCGTCGACCACTTCCATGGGGCACTCCGGGTGGACGATCACGTTGACGCCCGGAAAGTCCTGGCGCGCCTTCTCGATCTGGGCCACATTGAAGCGCTTGTGCACGGAGCAGAAACCGTGCCAGAGGATCACCCGGGAGTCCAGGAGCGCCTGTGCGTCGTTACCGCCCAGCTCCTTGCGGGGGTTCCACATGGGCATCTGTTCCAGCGGCACGCCCAGGGCCTTCGCTGTGTTCCTGCCCAGGTGCTGGTCCGGGAAGAACAGGACACGCTGGCCCCGCTCGAAGGCCCACTCCAGCACGATTTTGGCGTTGGAGGACGTGCAGACGATGCCCCCGTTGCGGCCGCAGAAGGCTTTAAGCGCAGCCGAGGAATTCATGTAGGTCACAGGGATGACCGGGACCCGGCCGTGTTCGTCGGTGTCGGTGCCGAAGATTTCCTCCAGCTGTTCCCAGCATTCCTCCACGGAATCTTCGTCCGCCATGTCCGCCATTGAGCAACCGGCGGCGAGATTGGGCAGGATGACGGCCTGTTCAGGCGTGGAGAGGATGTCCGCGGTCTCGGCCATGAAGTGGACGCCACAGAAGATGATGGCTTCTGCATCCGGCTTGGTGAGTGCCGCGTTGGCCAGCTGGAAGGAGTCGCCCACGAAGTCGGCGTACTGAACCACTTCGTCGCGCTGGTAGAAGTGGCCCAGGATCACTGCCCTGTCCCCCAGCGCTTCCTTGGCGGCACGGATCCGCCGGTCCAGTTCGGCCTCGGAGGCCAGCTTGTACTCTTCGGGCAGCTGTCCCTGGCGCGGGGTTGCCAAGGGGGCGACGTCGGCACTGGAGGCGCCCGGGCCGTAGGCGGGGACACCGGCCAGGGATTCGGCGAGGTCGTACTCCCAGGGACCCTTCGCCAACGCCGGGCTGCAAGTGGCTCCTGCGCCCGATGAGCCCTTTTCGGCTTCCTCGCGCGTGATCAGCTGGACGGCAGTGTTGACGCTGCTCATGGTGTACTCCTGTTATCTGGCCCAAGGCCGGGCGTTCCGGTGAAGCGGTAGAGGCGGGGTGGGCGGTGTTTCCCGCCCTGCAGGTATTCACCGGTCTCTTCAATGTCCGGTGTGCTTTTGATTTGCCGGCGGAAGTTGGCCGGATCAAGTTGGCGGTCCAGGACGGCCTCGTAGACCTCGCGGACTTGTGCAAGCGTGAAGAACTCGCCCAGAAGGTGGTAGGCGATGGAGCCGTAGGCCATTTTGTTGCGAAGGCGCCACAGGGCGTAGTCCACGATCGCGTTGTGGTCGAAGGCCAGTTCCCCGAGCCTGTCCGCCCGGAACCACCGCACGTTTTCCGATTCGTCGGCGAGCGCAGCTTCGGTCGGGCGGACCAGCGCCCAGTAGACGATTGAGACGACGCGTTGGCTCGGAGACCGGTGCAGCCCCCCGAACGCGTACAACTGTTCCAGGTATTGCGGGACCAGACCTGTGGTCTCGCGCAGGTTCCGCGAGGCTGCATCCTGGAGGGATTCGTCGTGGGCGAGGGGTCCGCCGGGGAGCGCCCACTGGCCTTTGTACGGTTCGCGGATCCGGCGCACCAGGGGCAGCCAGAGGGTGGGCCGCCCGGACTTTTCGCTGGGCCGCAGCGCAAAAATCACCGTTGAAATAGCCAACGACGGCGGTGCGAGGCGCCGTTCGGCGACGTTCGCGGAGTTGACGTTCACGGCGTTCACCTCGCTTCATCGCCGTACGGAGCCGGGCTCCCGATTAGTTAAAGTCAGAATGACTAGAACTAATGGTACGACTCGCCGGCCCAGGCTCAAAATGCCTTGCGTCACATAGCTTTCGCCGCAGCCTCCATCAGCGGCAGGGTCCGGCCTTGGATGTGGCTGTTCAGCACGATGACCGAGGAGCAGCGGACCACCGACTTGGTGGCGATCATGGCATCGAGCACCCGCTGCATGTCCGGGTTGGAACGGGCCGCTATGCGCACCATGAGGTCCGAGTTTCCGGTCACGGTATGGACCTCGATGATCTCCGGAATGGCACTGAGGCTCTCGATGATCGCGTCATGGCCGATTTCCTGGGTGATGGTCACTGAACAAAAGGCCACCACGGGGAAGCCGAAGTTGGCCGGATCGGGCTGCGGCACCCAGGAACCAATGACGCCGTTCTCGATCATCCGGTCGATCCGGGACTGTACGGTGGCCCTCGCCACCTTCAGAACCCTTGACGCTTCCAGCACGGAAGATCGCGGCGAGTCAGTGAAGAAACGTACAATTTTTGCATCAAGATCATCGACCAGCATCAAAGTTCCTTTCCCCGGGGAATCATTACCCATCACTTCGCTACGGCAAAAAGTGATGTATCTTACAAACTGCGAGAATTATTCCACGGCTCTTGCCGCGTCGTCGACGCCTGCGTGCCATCCCAAGAGGAAAGCACGCCAAACCTGATGAAACCCATAGAAGGTAGACACGTATGACAATGAAGTCCATGACGGCTCCTGCTCCAACTTCCGGCCTCGGCCATTCACTCAAGCCCCGCCAGCTCACCATGATGGGCCTGGGCAGCGCGATCGGCGCAGGCCTCTTCCTCGGCTCGGGAGCGGGCGTCCAAGCGGCAGGTCCGGCCGTCCTGATCTCCTACCTTGTTGCCGGAACACTGATCATCCTGGTCATGTGGGCCCTGGGCGAGATGGCGGCCGCGAATCCCAACAGCGGCGCGTTCTCGGTGTATGCGGAGAAAGCCCTCGGCAAGACCGCCGGCGGCACCATCGGCTGGCTCTGGTGGCTGCAGCTTGTAGTGGTGATCGCAGCCGAGGCGCTCGGCGCCGCGGGGCTGCTGTTCTCCGTATGGCCGGTGGTGCCGGTCTGGGCCTTGGCCCTGATCTTCATGGTGGTCTTTACCGGCATCAACCTTGTGGGCGTACGCAACTTTGGCGAGTTCGAATTCTGGTTCGCCATCCTCAAGGTGGCCGCGATCGTGATCTTCCTGCTCATTGGCGCAGCACTCCTGCTCGGTTTGCTCCCAAGCGCCCCCTCCCCCGGACTGTCAGCATTCGGTGACTTCGCTCCGAACGGCATCGGCGGCATTGCGGCGGCATTGTTCGTGGTGATCTTCGCTTTTGGCGGCACGGAAATCGTCAGTGTGGCTGCAGCAGAAACCGAAGATCCGGCCCACAGCGTAGGCAAGGCCATCCGCACGGTGGTCTGGCGGATCCTGGTGTTCTACATCGGCTCCGTGTTCGTCATCGCCGCCATCCTGCCCGTTGGCTCCGAGGGCCTGAAGTCCCCGTTCGCCGGCGTACTGGACCTGGCCGGCATTCCCGGGGCAGGTGCAGCCATCACCCTGGTGGCAGTCGTCGCGCTGCTCTCAGCATTGAACGCCAACCTCTACGGCGCGTCCCGGATGGTGTTCTCACTGTCCAGGCGAGGCGAGGCTCCGCGCTTCCTGTCCCGGCTTAGCCCGGCCAAGGTGCCGGTGGCCGCCGTCGGAGTTTCCGTCGCTTTCGGCTTCATTGCCACCGTCCTGGAGTTGCTCTTCCCCGACCTGGTCCTGCCCGCGTTGCTGAACCTGGTTGGTTCCACCTGCCTGGTGGTCTGGGGCATTGCCCTCGTCTCGCAACTGATCCTGCGCCGCAGGGCGGACCGTGAGGGAACTGAGCTGCCTTTGCGCATGAAGGGCTTCCCGGTCCTGACCATCGTGGGCCTGGTACTCCTGGGCATCATCTTCGCCGTCGGCTTTGCCAACCCGGAGAGCGCGGGCCAGCTCTTCGGCACTGCCGCGCTGATCCTGGTCATTGCGCTGGGCTGTTACCTCAATGCCCGCTCCAAGGCGGGAAAAGCCCGGGCCAAAGAAACTGACGGCGCCGTGTAACCCGACCGGCGGTGTAGCCGACAGGGCCGTGTAGCTGCTTGCTCAGCACATCAGGGAGGCTCCTTGCAGTTTGTATTGCAAGGAGCCTCTTTTTCTTGCCAATTTGTACAAAGTGTTTGGCTGGGACGTTGCTGATTGCGCATGGGCAGCGCTGGTGATTAGTGTCACAGCCATGACATCCATTTCGGTTCTCCCCGCCGACGCTGACGCAGGCCCAACCACGCCTGAGCAGCTGCGCGAGCTGTACACACTCATGGCCGCCGTCCGCCACCTTGATACCGCCGCCATAGCCTGGCAGAGGCAAGGCATCATCCCTGGCTATGCCCCTCAGCTCGGCCAGGAAGCAGCACAGGTCGGCAGCGCCTACGCCGTTGACCGCAGCCGGGACTTCGTCTTCCCCACGTACCGCGAAATAGGAGTGGCCCGCACCATGGGCCTGGACATGGTGGACTACATGGCCACCCATAAGGCCACGTGGCACGGCGGAATGTACAACCCCATGGAATCGCGGTTCGCCCCCATCCAGGCCGTGGTGGCCGGCTCCGTGCTGCACGCGGTCGGCTGGGCGCATGGGCAAACCCTGTCCGGCGAGAGCGGCGTAGCGCTTACCTACTTCGGGGATGGCGCATCGTCGCAAGGTGATGTCCATGAAGCCATGAATTTCGCCGCCGTCATGAAAGCGCCGGTGGTGTTCTTCGTGCAGAACAACGGCTGGGCCATCTCCGTTCCCACGGAGCGGCAGGTAGCCGGAGGTTCAGTAGCTGCGCGGGCCGCCGGCTACGGCATGGCGTCCCGCCAGGTGGACGGCAACGACGTCGAGGCCGTGTTGCATGCCACGCAGTGGGCACTTGCCCACTGCCGCGCAGGAAACGGCCCGGTCCTCATCGAAGCCATGACCTACCGCCGCGGACCGCATTCCACGGCCGACGATCCCGGCCGCTACCGCACCCTGGACGAGGAACGCACCGACGCCGGGGAGGATCCCCTGGTCCGGTTCCGCATGCGCCTGCTGGCTGACGGCACGGCCGATGAACCCTTCTTTACCGAGGCGCAGCGTAACGCTGAACGGGAAGGGGAAACCATCCGGGCCGGCATCGAAGCGTTGGGGCCGCGTCCCGGTGCGGAGATGTTCAGCTACGTGTTCCAGGAGCCCACCCCCGCCCTTCAATCCCAAGCTGCCGCCTGGCGCAAGGAGTCCGACCATGTCTGAGACGCTGATGGAAACAAGCCCCGAAACGGCAACCACCGTGGAGCACCTGTCCATGCAGCAAGCCCTCAACCGGGCATTGGACCGTATCCTGGCGGAAAACCCCAAAGCCGTTGTCTTCGGCGAAGACTGCGGCCGGCTGGGCGGAGTATTCCGGGTCACCGACGGGCTGCAAGCCCGTCATGGCGAAGACCGCGTCTTCGATACCCCGCTGGCCGAGTCCGGCATCCTCGGCATGTCCGTGGGGTTGGCAATGGCCGGTTTCCACCCGATTCCCGAGGTCCAGTTCGACGGTTTCGCCTACCCCGCCATCAACCAGATCGTCTGCCAGATCGGCCGGATGAACTACCGCAGCCGCGGAACGCTGCCCATGCCGATCACCCTGCGGGTTCCCAGCTTCGGCGGGATCCGGGCTCCCGAGCATCACGGGGAAAGCCTTGAGGCCCTGTTCGCCCACGTGCCCGGGCTCAAAGTGGTGTCCCCCTCCACGCCCCACGAGGCCTACCACCTCCTCACATACGCGGCCTCCCGTCCGGACCCGGTCATCTTCATGGAGCCGAAGGCGCGCTACTGGCAAAAAGGCCCGGTGGACGTCACCACCGCGGTCCCGGCACAAGGAACTGACGACGACGGCGGCAGCCTCACCGGAGCGCGGGTGGCCCGCGAAGGCAGGCACCTGACCCTCGCCGCGTGGGGCGCCATGGTTGCCCGGTGCCTGCAGGTAGCCGAGCTCGCCGCCGAAGACGGGATCGACGTCGAAGTCCTGGACCTGCGGTGGCTCAAGCCCATCGACGCCGGGGCGTTGGCGGCCTCGGTTGCCAAGACGCGTCGCGCCGTCGTCGTCCATGAAGCGCCGCTGACCTCAGGCCTGGGCGCCGAAGTCGCGCAACTCATCACGCAGCAGTGCTTCGACACGTTGAAAGCGCCCGTGGAACGCGTCACCGGCTTTGACGTGCCCTACCCCTCCGGAGACCTGGAGGACGAATACATTCCCAACATTGATCGCATCCTCTATGGGATCCAACGAGTACTGGAGTACCGCCGTGGCTGAAATTTCCTTCCCCCTCCCCGATCTGGGCGAAGGCCTCATCGAGGCAACCGTGCTGGAGTGGCTGGTGGAACCGGGGCAGCAAGTGGAACGGAACCAGCCCTTGGTGGAGCTCGAAACGACGAAGTCTTCCCTCGAATTGCCCAGCCCGCAGGCGGGTAGAGTGGTGCGTATTCACGGCGAGCCGGGCGGGACCATCAACGTCGGCGAACCGCTGATCGTGTTCGAGGTACCGGATGAAACCGCCGGGATCGTGGGCACTGTTCCAAAAGACGAAGCACCCAAGCGCCGGGTCCGCCTGAGCGCCGTACTCGATGAGGACTGACATGATGACCGGCAGGCACACCGTGGAACAGCAGAGACACACCGTGGAAGGCACCGATCCCGGATTGTTCGTGGAAGTCCATGAGCCTGCCAATGACGCCGGACTGCGTCCGGTCCTCCTGATCCACGGCTTTTCCTCCTCCAGCAAGCTGAACTGGGTGGACAGCGGCTGGATTGCCACGCTGCAGGGCGCCGGCCGCCGGGTCATCACCGTTGACCTCCCCGGCCATGGCCGGAGCCACGCCCCCGAGGACCTTGATTCCTACACGCCCAGCAGGATCCGCGCCGACCTCCTGCAGATGGTCTACGACGCCGGTGCGCGGCCCCTGCAGGACGGCAACCCGGCCTCCGGCCTGGACATCATCGGGTATTCACTGGGTTCGCGGCTGGCCTGGGAGTTCGCCGCCACGCAGCCGGACCTGGTGCACCGCGTAGTGCTCGGCGGACCCAGTGCTGCCGACCCGCTGGCAACCTTCGATCTTGCTGCCGCGCAGCGATACCTTGCCGACGGCACTCCGATCCAGGACGAGTCGACGGCCGGGCTGCTGAAAATGGCGCAACTCATCCCGAGCAACAACCTCTTCGCCATGCTGTCCCTCATCGAGGCCATCAAGGGCGAGCCCTTCGACCCCGCCGAGGCCGCGCCCCACATGCCGCTGCTCCTGGTGGCAGGAGAGAAGGACGAACGCGCGGGCACCATGCCGGCGCTGGCGGAGATCGCGGGCAAACGCGGTGCAATGGTGGAGACCCTGGTTGTTCCCGGGCGCACGCACACGAACGTGGTCACCAGCCGGGCGTTCAAGGAAGCCGCCGTCGAGTTCCTCGCGGTGTAATCGGCTACCCGGATAGGCACGGCTACCTGGACAGGCGCTCCGCGTTGCGGCTCATGCGCTCCAGGACGCTGACGGCCATGGCGTATTCATCCAGGCCGATGCCCATGGAAAGGTCAATGCGGGTCTCTTCCACCAAACGGAGCGCTTGGTGGTAGGTCTCCCTGCCCTTGCCGCTGAGCGTGAGCCGGTCATCGACCATGGTGATCATCCCGTGCCCCACCAAGGCCGCCAGTTCGCGCTCCCGCAGCCGTACATCCCCGCCCCACAAGGGCAGCAGGGCTTCTTCGAGTTCAGCGGGCAGCAGGGGATCTCCCGCAAGCGTGTTAAGCGCCTGCCACTGCCGGCGGCTCAAGCGGACCCTGGCCAGGGTGTGGTCAAACTGCGCTTCCAGTGCTGCATCCAGGCGTTTGACCCAGTACCCGATCGGTTTGCTCACAAGGCAATGCTTGCAGCGGAGGCACCACCGGGCAAGCTTTGAACTGTAGGGTTGGAACCAGCGCCGGAATGAGGAGGAACGGGGTCGGATGGGCATGCGTTTCAAGGACAGGGAGGAAGCCGGGCGACGCCTGGCCGAGGGCCTTCCCCAGTTCAGGGAACGGCCTGACACCATCATCCTTGGACTGGCCCGTGGCGGAGTCCCCTTGGCCGCCGCAGCTGCAGCTGTTCTCTACGTGCCGTTCGGTGCCGTGCTTGTCCGCAAACTGGGCATCCCGGGCCGGGCCGAAACCGCTTTCGGCGCACTCGCGTGGTGCCGGGGCGAGGTAGTCCGGATCCTCAACAAGCCCCTGAGGGAGCTTCTTCTGTCCCGCGGCATCAGTGCGGCTGCCATGGATGACGTGGAGGCTGCGGAAAGGGCCGAACTGCGCAGGCGGGCCATGGAATACCCGGGGGTCGACCACGATCTGCGGGGCAAGACCGTCATCCTGGTGGACGACGGCTGGGCCACCGGCGCAACCATGCGTGCCGCCGTCGAGAGTGTACGGGCCGCAGGCGCCACCACCGTCATCGCCGCCGCTCCAGTGGCCTCGCTTGAGGCCTCAACATCGCTGGGCCGTGTTTGTGATTGGGTCTTCTGCCTGCACATACCGGGCAAGTTCCACGCCGTCGGGGCCTTCTACGAGCACTTCGATCAATTGACGGACGCCGACGTCATGGACCTGCTTAAAGACCCACGGGCTTAAAGACCCACGGGCCCGGGGTTGGACCCCGGACCCGTAAGCCTTCTGCAGTGCGCCGCCGGGCGTGCGCGTGAGTTCTTTAGTGGTGGGTGCTGAAACCGAGCGGACGTCCCTTGGTTTCCTTGGCGAGGATGACGCCCACGGCGGAGATGACGCACAGCACCATAATGTAGATGCCCACGGAACCGGACCACTTGGTCTGGTCCAGCAAGGCCTGCGCAATGGTGGGGGCGAAAGCTCCACCGAGGATGGCGCCCAGTGCGTAGCCGATGGAGATACCGGAGTAGCGCACCTGCGGAGGGAACATCTCGGCGTACATGGCCGACATCGGGCCGTAGGACAGGCCAAGGCCGATGGTCAGGACGAACAGGGCCACGCCGTAGAGAATGATGTCCTTGGAATCGATGAGCGCGAACAGCGGGATCATCCATACGAAGACCAGGGCATAGCCAAACAGGAATGTCTTCACGCGGCCGATCTTGTCCGAAAGCCATCCGCCGACCATGGTGAAAATCAGCCAGCCAAAGGACGCGACGGTGGTTGCGAGCAGGATCTGCGGCGCAGGCATCTTCAGTGCCTTGGTTGCGTAAGAGATGAAGAAGGCGATCAGCAGGTAGCCTGCAGCGTTGTTGGCAATGAAGATCAGTGCGGCGAAGACAACTTCCTTGGTGTTGTGGCGGAACAGCTCACCAAGGGGAGCCTTGCTTTCGGCCTTGCGCTGGGCGATTTCCTTGAAGACGGGGCTTTCGCCGACAGCCCGACGGATCAGGTAGCCCACAACGATCAGGACGACGGAGAGCAGGAAAGGTACACGCCAGCCCCACGCCGCGAAGTCTTGCTTGGACATTCCCGACTGCAGGAAGAACAGCAGGCCGGTTGCCAGGATCATGCCGATCGGCACACCGATCTGCGGGTAGGCGCCAAAGAGGCCGCGCTTGTTGATGGGAGCGTGCTCAACAGCCATCAACGCCGCACCGCCCCATTCGCCACCGGCCGAGAAGCCCTGCACCACGCGGAGGGTGATCAGGAGGATCGGAGCCCACAATCCGATGGTTTCGTAGGTCGGCAGGAGACCGATCAGGGCCGTAGCGGCTCCCATCATCACCAAGGTCATCACCAGGACTGCCTTACGGCCAACGCGGTCGCCCAGGTGGCCGGCAATGGTGGCTCCCAAGGGGCGGAACAGGAAGCTGATGCCAATGGTGGCGAAGGAGAGGATCTGCGCAACGCCGGGGTTTGACTGTTCGAGCGGCGTCAGGAACAACGGCGACAACAGCGTCGCCGTCAGCTGGGCGAAGATGAAGAAGTCGTACCACTCGATGGTGGTGCCCACCAGGGTTCCCGCCAGTACCCGGCGCTCTTCGCGCTTGCTGCTGGGCCCGGACAGGGAATCGACAGAGGAAGTTGCGGTCATTGAAACTCCAAAGGTGCGGGTGTCTGTTCGGCGCGGCATCCTTTACCGACAGAACGGTCAGTTAGGAAAGCGTACTACACGCTGTGATCAAAAGCACAGCCCCCCCGTGGACATAGGATTGGAGCCATGAATTCCAGCAGCGGTGTCAAAGGCCCTTTGGAGGCACCCACCCAGGCCCCGCCGTCGCAAACTCTGTCCCGGGGCATCCGCGCACTGGAGATTCTGGCGGCTGCCGATCGCCCCCTGAGCATTGCCGAACTGGCCGAGGCGCTGGGCGTGCACCGCTCCATCGCCTACCGGATCCTTAGGACCCTGGAAGACCATTCGCTGGTGGTCCGTGACGAATCGGGCAGGGTCCAACCGGGCGCGGGACTGGCCGTCCTGGCGCGGGGAGTCTCCCGGAACCTGCAGGGTGCCGCCTTGCCTGAACTCACTCAACTGGCCAACACCCTGCACATGACGGCCTTCATCGCCGTATGGGACCACCAGGAATGCGTCACCCTCCTGACGGTGGAACCACGGCACTCAGGACCCGCGGTAGCCCAGCATCCCGGCACCCGGCATCCCATCACTTCGGGAGCACCCGGGATAGCCATCCAGTCCGCCATGACGGAGGAACGCTGGCAGCAACTGGGCCCGGGGGTCCCCTACCGTCCTGAAGCGCTGGAAGCCAGGCGACTGGGTTACGCCGCAAGCCATGACGAAGTCATCGCCGGAGTGTCGTCCCTTGCTGCACCCATCCACATCCCCGGGGGCAGGCCCGCAGCCATCGCCGTGGTTTACATCCGGATGGACCAGGACGCAGACCAGGTAGGCCAGGCGCTGGCAGCAAGCGCCGCACGGATCGAAAGCCAGCTGGCCTGAGACCTTCCCCGATGTGGCCTGCTAGCCCTGCTGCCGTCCGCGCATGACGAGCCACGTCACCAGTCCGAGAACGAGCAGGCCGGCGGCTGCCCCCATCGCCACGGTGAAGGCAGCTGCCGCCCCTTGGGTTTGAGCCAGCTGGCCGGCGAGGTACGCGCCCAAGGCCGTACCGGCAACGATCCCGCTGGCCAAGGCCGTCATGACAGTAGCCATGCGTCCTGCGGGAGCCACCACGCCTCCGATGCTGAACACTGTCACCATCACCGGTCCCACCGGAATGCCCAGGATCAGAAGGACAGCCACCATGGGCCAAATGCCGGCCGGAACCACCAGCAACAGCGACAACGCCGACATGGCAAAGGCTGCCACCACCCAGCGGGCCGCCAGACCAAACCTCTGCGGCCAGAAAGCAACGGACAACGCCGCCACCGCGGAACTGAGGCCCATCACCGCATACAGCAGACCGGCCAGCTCGGCGGTGGCGTAGTCAGCCGAGAAGGCACTCAGGGCATTTTGGGTGGCGCCGAAGAAGGTCCCCATGCAAACCATCGCCACCACCGGGACGGCCACCACGGCCGCGGCCCAGCGATTCCGGCCTCCGGAGTCTTCGGGACGTACGACGCCGGTTGCAGGCTTCCGCGGCGCAGGGACCACAGCGAGGTGGCTGGGATGGACAGCGAACGCAGGGACCAGGATGCAGGTCAACAGCGCCGCCAACGCCAGCGGAAGCCAGGGAGTGATGAGGCTGGCCAACAGACCCACCAGGGCCGGGCCCAGTACGAACGTGATCTCGTCCGCGGTCCCCTCATAAGACAATGCCGTATCCAGATCGGCCCGGTTGGCCGCTACGCTCCGGCTGCCACCCTGCCCCGCCCGCAGGTTGTGCGTGGTGAGGGCCATCCAGCGAACGCGGGCCATGGGCCCCACTTGCGGTGAGCTGGCTCCTGCGACGAAGGCGGCAACCAGCACGCCCAGGGCGTCAAGGCCCGAAGTGTAAGAGGGGGTCCAATACGCGGCCGCGATCACCGCTGCCACCGCGAGTGCATTCACCACGGCAGCCGTCAGCAGGACGATGCGCTGACCTGCGCGGTCGGCGAGGGACCCCACTACGGGAGCGCCGAGGGCCGATCCGATGCCGACCGCCCCGGCTGCCATGCCGCCGATGGCGTAGGAGTGGCTGACAGCTGTGACCAGGGTCAGGGTGCCTACCGTGAGCATTGCCAACGGGAGGCGGGCAAAGAGGCCGATCGGCAGGAATCCGGCGCCTGCCAGTTCGGGCAAACGGGCGAAACGCCCGGGGAGCCGGGACCGCCGTGGGTTGGGCCGTGGGTTAGATTGGGGCGACGCGACAGGCGTGGGCTGGGAGGCCAAAAAAGTTTCTTTCATTATTCCGGGTTCGCTAAGTGTGCGCATCGTCCCTCCTCCCGATGCGCGCGACCCGGTATAACTTTTCAATTCTATAGGATGGGACCTCAGGCAGGCATCGCTTCGACCACCCGCACGGTGGAGCCACTTCGGCCCTTCACCACCTGCAATTGGCTGCTGATGCGCTGCTTCATCTCGGCAACGTGACTGACCAAACCCACTACCCTGCCGCCGTCACGCAGGCCCTCCAGAGCATCCATCACTTGTTCCAGGGCCTGCTCGTCCAAGCTTCCAAAGCCTTCGTCCACGAACAACGTTTCGATGTCCACGCCGCCGGCCTCGTGTTGAACCACATCTGCCAGACCGAGAGCCAATGACAACGAGGCCATGAACGATTCGCCACCAGACAATGTGGAGGTGTCGCGTCGCTGGCCCGTCCACTGATCAACGACTTCGAGCCCCAAGCCGGACTTGGCCCCCCGGGCGGCTTTCGCGTCAGTGTGCCGGAGGGTGTAGCGGCCATCGCTCATGGCAACGAGCCGTTCCGAAGCTGCAGCGGCAACCTGCTCCAGGCGTGCGGCCAGGACATAACTGTTGAGGCTCATCCGGTAGTTGTTGTCACCGGCGCCGCGGAGGGCATCGGCCAATCCGCTGAGCAACCTGGCACGCTCCCGCGGTTCCCTGCCGTCCGCGGCGAGATTGAGGTAACGTTCGCGCAGACTGGTCACCGTTTGCGCAGCTTTATCCGCCAGGCCGGCCGCAAGGGCAAGATCCTTGGCGGACTTTGCAGCGGCCAGCACTTCAGCCGTCGAGTCCTTGAGTTGGTCCTGGTCCTTCGGCAGTTCTCCGATAGTGGCTTCCTTGGCAGCGAGGACAAGGTCTTCGGCGGCAAACAACTCATCCAGCCGTGCAGCCTCGGTGTCGTAATCCGAAAGACTCTTCTCCAGTCCCACCACATCCGACGCTGACAGCACGTCCCGGCGGGCTTCATCAGCGGTGCTGAACCCTGCTTCCGGCAAGGCCCTCTCCAAAGCAGCCACGGCCTCCTTCGCGGCCCGCTCTGTCCCGTCCACCTCACGTGCGGCGGCTGCTGCCGTCTGCAGCAGCCCATGCTGTCCGGTCAACTCTTCGAGGCGCGCTTTCAGGCTGGTGAAACCGGCCCGAAGACCGGACAAGTCCGCTTCGAGTCCGGCGTGCTGTTCCCCAAGAGCACCCGACAGCGTGGCGGCCTCGCCGGCCGTTGCCGCAGCAGCATTGTGTTCTTCCTGCAGCTTCTCCATCCTCGCCGTGAGCCCGGCGTGCCGGTAACGCAGGGAATCAAGGCGGGCGGCCGCATCCCGTGCTTTTGCGAGCTCCATCGCTGCGTTCGCCGCTTCTTCCTCCGCGAGCGCAGGGTCCACCGCTCCGCCTTGGGCAGCCAAACCGGCCAGTAATTGCCCGGCGGATGTCAGCTTCGCCGAAATGCCGGTGAGTTCTTTCTCGCTCGTTTCGAAGTGCAGGGCCGCAGTCTCTTCATCCTGGGCAAGGGAGAGTGCGCTCCGCGCGGCTTCAGCGGGATGCGGGTGGTCCTGGCTGCCGCAGACAGGACATGGGTCACCGTCAGCCAGCGCTGCGGCGAGTTCTCCTGCGGCATTGGCGAGCCGTTCTTCCCGAAGGTCCAGCCATGCCTGGCGGAGATCCTGGGTCTTTGTTCGCGCGTCCGCGTGAAGGGCTTCCAAGCCATCCCGGTCACGGGCTGCGGCCTGGTACCGGGCGACGAGGTCCACTACCTCCGCCGCGGCTGCCGCTTCACGCTCAGCAACCTCCCTCCGGCCGGCGAGGGGCTCCAACGGCTCCATGTCCGCCAGGAGGGAGGCATCTTCGGCGCGAAGGGTTTCCAAGGAGCGTGCCAAGGAATCCACGGCCAGCCCTGCGGCAGCCTGTTCCCGGAGTTTCTCCTGAATCCGGACTCCAAGATCTTCCAAGCGTCGCTCGTCCGGAAGCCGGGCTTCCAGCACGGCCACGTTCTTCTTCACCTTTTCCAGGTCCTCGGCAAGCGTGGCTTCGGAAAATCCTGCAGAGGCGAGTTTTTCGCGGAGGGACTCCATGGCCGCGACCGCGGCCCGGTGTTTCCGCGCGGTATTCTCAACGGCGTCCAGGTGTCCGCCAAGGACTGATGCACGACGATGCCGGCCGAGCCTGTCCCGGTCCTCCAGTGCGCGCGGGGCTGCCAGTTCGAGGAGCACCCTGCGCTGCGTGGCAGCAGCCAACCGCGCGTGGCGCTGCGCTTTGTCCTGGTCTTCCTGCAACGCGGCTGCCAGCCTGGCCGAGCGGGCCTCGACTGCGTCAGCTTGTTCCCTGCGTCGACGACACTCCGTGGCAATGGCATCACCTATTGCCTCGAGCCACTCCTCGGGCGCCAGTCCGGCCTCCTCCAATGGCACCGCAACGCTTGATCCAGGGGTTCCGATGGATCCTGGCGTGCCGGTGGATCCTGACGTGCCGGTGGATCCCGTGGCAGCAGGCCCGGTGCTTTCCAGCCCCAGGTGCGCGGCCTCGGCGGACACGCGGTCCAGCAACATCTTCAGCTCAGCGGCATTGTCCTCGACTGCCCGGCCGGCTTCCGCCGCTTGAAGCTGGATCTGCCGCTCGACGGACTCAAAGCGGTGGGTACCAAAGAGCTTCTGAAGGAGGTCCAAGCGGTCTGACGCTTTGGAACGCAGGAAGGCCGCAAAGTCGCCCTGCGGCAGCATGACAACCCGGGTGAACTGTTCGCGGTCCATTCCCAGGACCTCTGAAAGCTCGGCGCCGACTTCGTCGTTCCGCGACGACTTCTCCACCCACTCACCGGCCACCCGTTCCCGGAGGAGCGTCTTGGCCTGCTGGGTGGTGAAGCCCTTGCGTCCACGCGCGCTCGGCCGGTCCCACGCGGGAGACCGGGTGACTTCGAACCTGCGGCCGCGGGCGGAGAACTCACAGACCACCCGGGGCTCGGCTGTGGGCGCTGCGTGGTCGCTGCGCAGCCGTTTGCCGTCCTGCCGGGCTCCGGGAACAGACCCGTAGAGGGCAAAACAGATGGCGTCCAACACGCTGGTTTTGCCTGCCCCCGTGGCACCGTTGAGCAGGAAAAGCCCCTGGGCGCCGAGTTGGTCGAAATCGATGTGCTGCGGCTGGGCGAACGGACCGAAGGCCTCGATTTCCAAGCGGTGGATTCTCACAGTTCCGCCTCCTCCAACCGGACAGCTTCGAGGGCCTCCCGGAGGGCAGCTTCCTCGGTGCCTTCCGGTCCACGGCCGCGAACGTGCTCGAGGAACCCGCAGCACACGCCAAGATCATCCGCGGCCGCGGCAAGACGGCTGCTGTAGGTGGATTTCTCCTGGGCAGCCGCGCCCTGCGGGTCAAAGGTCAGTACCAGGGTGTCCGGGAACCGGGTACGTAGCTGCTCCATGGCCTGGGCCGGACGCTGGGCATCGGTCAGTGTGATCTGGCAGAACGACGATTCAGCCCAGGCATGATCCCGGGATTCCAGGAGCTCGCTCAGGGTGCCCCGCAGGACCGCCAAGGACCTCGGCGCTTCCCACAGCACCTCGCGAACCTCACACATGCCGGCGTTGTCCAGCTCAACCAGCCAGGCTCCCTTGCGGTGCTTGGCTTCAGAGAAGGAATATGCCAAAGGGGAGCCCGAGTACCGGACGTTCGGGGCAAGTTCCTGGCGGCCATGCAGGTGGCCCAAAGCCGTGTAGGTGAAGTCCCCAAAGAGGTCCAGCGGAACGGCGCCCAATCCACCGATGCTCAGGTCCCGTTCGCTGTCCGAGGTGATGCCGCCGCTGGCAAAGGTGTGGGCGAGGACCACCGGATGAACGGGTCCGGATTCACGGCGACGTTCGACGTCCCGCCGGATCCGGTCCGTGGCCTCCTTGGTCACGGCAAAATGGCTTGCCGTTTCGACCCCCATCCGTTCGGCCACCAGCCGCGGTTCCAGATAGGGAATGCCATAAATGGCGACGTGCCCGCTCCCCTCGCTGGTCCCGGCGGGAAGCAGCAGGGGAACATCGAGGTCTTCGATGCGCGTCCGGAGATGGACGCCGCCTTGTTCCATGAGCCGCGAGGCAAATCCCAAGCGTATGGCGGAGTCATGGTTGCCGCTGGTGAGGACCACCGACGCACCGGCCTGCGTGATGCGGACCAAGGCCTCGTCAAGCAACTTCACGACGTCCAGTCCGGGCAAGGCGCGGTCATAGACGTCGCCTGCGATCAGGACGACATCCACGGCCTCCGAGCCAACGCAGGAGACGAGTTGGTCAATGAAGCTGCGCTGGGCATCGAGCATCCCAACGCCGTGGAAGGACCGGCCGAGATGCCAATCCGAGGTATGGAGTAACCGCATATCTTCAAGCTAACGGCGGGCACCGACAAAAAAGGGCAGGTGGGCCGCCCGTCGTCGTTCCCGTTACGTTACTGGCCCTTCTTCCCGTCAAAAAAGTCGCGGGCTTCGTCTTCCTTGTCTGCCGTGCGGCCCCTGTCAACGGGCGCCTCGGCAGTAGCCGGGACGGCGGGGGCCTGAACGGCACCGACTGCGGCAGCTCCGCCGTCGTTGCCGGCCTCCGGCACATCACCGGCTACCGGAGCGGCCGCCGGAAAGTTACTGAAACCACGGAAGACAAAACCGGCCAGGGCTGCGCCCAGCAACGGCCCCACCCAGAACAGCCACAGCCCCTCCAGGGCCCAGGACGGACTGAAGAAGGCCTGGCCTGTGGCACGGGCCGGGTTGAACGGCAGATTGCCCACGATCTCGCCGAACTGCAGCAACACCGCGGTGGCCAGCCCCACAGCGATGGGTGCAAGGGCTGCAATAGCGCGGCGTCCCGCAGTTGCTCCCAGGAAGACGCCCACCAGGATGGCTGTGCCGATTACTTCCGCCAGCAGCACGCCGGCCAGCTGGGTCTGGGCAGCGGAGTGCTCCCCGTAGCCGGCCGCGGCCGTGCCCAGAGCAGCCCGGGCGTCGGCCAGCACCGGCGAGGCAAGGACCACGAAGTAGATCAGGGCTGCACCAACCACGGCGCCGATAACCTGGGCCACAACGTAAGCCAGGGCGGCAGCCGCCCGGATACGGCCGGCTATGAGGTTGCCCAGCGTAATGGCCGGATTGAAGTGGCCGCCCGAAACATAACCGAAGGCGATCATGCCTGCGGTCACCGAAAGGCCGATGGCCAGCGCGGTGGCCGGTCCGCCTTGCTGCGTGGAGAAGATCTTGACCCCCACTGCCACGAGGACCAGGAACATCGTTCCCAAAGCCTCAGCTCCGAGCCGCGCGATCAATCCCGGCGGGTGCTCGGCGGTATCTTGCGGGGAAGAGGTCATGGCTGAAGGGTCCTTAAGCTGTGGGAATGAAGACGCTCTGTATCTTGCCAACGCAGTCTGGGGAGTTGCTGGGCGTAAAGGGCGTCCGGGGCCTACCTCCGAGCTTAGCCGCCTACGGCAATGGCCGCGATCGCCGTACCGCCGAGGCCCACCACCGCTGCGGTGCACACCGCAAGCAAATACACAGACACGGCGGCATTTCCCGCGTGGAGTTGGCGTGAGCGGATCCACACGACGCACGCCAGGATGATGGTGGCCGCGGCGGCCATCAAGGCGCACACGCCTTGATAGTCGAGCCCGGGCAGGCCGGGCATAAGCTGGGCGGACGTCGGTTCGCTGGTCAGCCAGCTCCGCCAGATGAAGAGATCCACCACCACCAGCGACAGCAAGGTCCGCCGCCAGGCAAGAGTCGTGCGTTCCGGCTGCAGTCCGGGGTCCCGAACATCTGCGGCCTCCGCGTCCATGTTCAGCGCACTACCAGGATCAAGACGGCGAAGCCGAACGCTGCAACGGCCACCACGATGGTCATGAACAAGAGGACGCGTGAGAAAGGGAGCGCCTGGTCGTTGCGCATCGCAGCTTCCATCTGGCCCCAGCGGCGGTAGGAAAGGACCGCCAGGCCGGCGCCAATAAGCGCGAGCAGGACGCAAAGGGCCAAACGCACAGGTTGCGGTGCGATGTTGGGCGCCAGTTGGTCGATAGCCACCGCACCCGCCAAGAGGGCCAGGGATGTCCGGATCCATGCCAGGAAGGTGCGTTCATTGGCGAGGGAAAACCTGTAGTCAGGTGTCTTGCCTGTTCGTCGCCAATCCGGTTCACGCACGTTGTACTCCAGGGTTTCTTGGGCTGCACAGCCTCCCCACCATACCAACGCGCCACCACGGGGCACGGTAAGTTACTGGCATGAGTGTTGCAGCCGGCCCTTCGTTCGAGTCCCGCGTCCACGCCACCCTGTTGGGGGGAGCCTTGGGCGATTCCCTTGGCTATGCAGTGGAATTCGATTCCATAGGAGCAATCCGCGCGCGCTTTGGCGAGGGCGGCCTGAAGACTTTCGGACAGCTCGACGGCGGCACGCACTTTTCGGACGACACCCAAATGACGCTCTACACGGTCGACGGCCTCGTGGAAGCCTTGGAATGGGCCAATGACGGAGTCGCCGCCGATGAGGTCGCCTGCTTGTGGCTCGCCTACTTGCGCTGGCTGGCGACTCAGGAGGTTGCTGCCTCCCCTTCTGCGCCGGTCCCCCAGCCGCGCTGGATCGACCTGCAGGACGTCCTGCACCAACGCCGCGCTCCGGGCAATGCCTGCCTGAGCGGCCTTGCCACCGGTGAAATGGGAACTGCGGCCCGGCCCGTCAACCCGGAATCGAAAGGGTGCGGGACAGTCATGCGCTCGGCACCGTTTGGCCTGGTACCCCACATTGCACCCGAAGCCGTGGCCAAGCTCAGCATGGACGCGGCATCCCTGACCCACGGCCACCCATCTGCCCGCTTGAGCGCCGCAGCCTTCAGCCTCATGATTCACAACCTCGTGGCCGGACAGGAACTCCGTGACGCCGCCGCCAACGCCCTGGGTCATGTGGAAGGCCTGCCGCTCAAGGCGCCCGAGCTCGTAGACAGGCTCCAGGACGCCCTCCGTCTTTCCACGGAAGCCCCCGGCCTCGGCCCGGAAGAACTGACCACCGCCCTTGGCGAGGGATGGGTCGCAGAAGAAGCCCTCGCCGTCGGGCTCTATGCGGTCCTGTCCACTGCGGGCGGCGATCCGGAAGAGCACTTCCGCGAGGCAGTTGCCGTGGCTGTCAACCACAGCGGCGACAGCGACTCCACCGGCTCCATTGCCGGCAACCTCCTGGGTGCCTTCTACGGCGAACGCTGCCTGCCGGCCGATTGGATGCACGCTCTCGAAGCCCCCGACGTTATCCGGGGCATGGCGGAGCGCCTGTTGGCGGTTACTACCGGCTGACTGCGTCCGCCGCGGGCCGAAGGGCGATGTTATTGCACGCCTCGCACACGTCCTCGGGGATGAGGCCCCGGCGCTGCAGGAAGCCGAAAATGGCGCACCCGAGGCAGAATCCCGCAAAGGCTTCCAGCGATGCCGCAACAATCAGCAACGCCAGCAGGACCCAGGCAGCCGGTTGCGCGCCGAGGAAGAAAAGCACGACGGCGGCAGTCGTCAACGCCGCTCCGATGCCTTGGGCGAAGCGCTTGGGCGGACCCGGCACCAGCTTGGTTCGGCCCAGGCGCGGCGCGAGGACCTTCACGGAGAGCAGTGCCAGCGGAGAGACACGGGGACCAAACAGGACCCGGAGCCAGAAACCGACGGCCAACGCAACCAGGCCCCACCCCCATCCGGTCACTAGGGTCACGACGGCCAGCACCACCACCAGCCCGGCAGTGATACGGGCCGCGTACTCGTTCACCGGATTCGGAAAGTCGAAGAGCCGCCTTGGAACAGTGCCCTGCCCGGACTTTGTGGAAGCACGGGGCGCATCGGGTGCGGCAACGGGTAGCTTGGAGGTCATGCCCCAAGGCTACGAGCGCCGGTTGCCGGGCCGGAAGCAATGTTGCGCAGTATGAATGCCCTCCCGGGCCTGCCGCCTAGTTGCCGCCCACCATTTGGAGGAATTCACCCTCGGACACCACTTCGATCTGCTGCCCTTTTGCGTGGAGTTCCAGGACGCGCTTTGCCTTGCCCGTGAGCCTGCCGGCACGAAGGTCCCCGGCGACGAAACCGTCCCCCACCACCAACACCGTAGTGCGGGCAGTCACCCTGCTCTCGGGGCTGGCACCCAGGTCCGCGGCACGCGCCTTCGCCTCGGGGCGGGGCATTGCGAGGTCGCCGGTGAAGACCACTGTCTGGCCGAACAACGGGTGGCCGGGTTCAGCACCGGGGTTGGGCAGCGGGTTGGGACCTTCCTCGGGCCAGGGCGACCACGCACGCTTGGCCGGCGGGTTTGGCGAGCCCGGCCCTGACACCGCGGTTCCTACCAGGCGTGCGGCGAGCGCGGACGCAGTGGCTTTGGACAGTCCGAAGGCCGGGTCAAAGGCCGGTTGCCGCGGGAGTGCCAGGCCCAGGGAGAGGTAGAGTTCGGCGATGCTGTTGGCACTGTTGCGCCGGGCAATGTCAACGAGGATTCCAGCGCACGCGCGGGCATCCTCGGTGGCGTCGTGGTGGTTGACCAATGGAACGCCGGCCTCTTCGGCAGCGTAGGGCAGGGAGTTGGAAACCAGCGAGTAGCACCGGCGGGACAACATCACCGTGCAGACGTACTCGTACGCTGGTCCGGGCAATCCGGAGACTTCCAGGCCGGAGCGGATGACACCCAGATCAAATGCTGCGTTATGCGCTGCAAGGATGTCATCGCCGATGAAGGCACCGATCTCCGGGAACAACTCACCGAACCTGGGCATGCCGGCTACGTCTTCGGCGCGGATGCCGTGGATCCGCGTGTTGTGGTACTCGAAGTGGTCATGGTTCTCCGGCGGCCGCATCAACCAGGAGGCTTCTTCCACCACCACGCCGTTGCGGACTTTGCTGAGCCCGACCGAACAGGGCGAGCCCCTGAAGCCGTTGGCCGTTTCAAAGTCGATCGCCGTAAAGTCCAATGCCACTGGACAAGGGTACAGGCCGGAAGGGCCGCCCTTTCGCCGATTTCCCGGCGGGGCGGCCCTTCCAGCCTGCGAGTGTGGCGAACGCTACATCAAGCGCGCGATGGAGGCTTAGGGCGTTGCACGCCGAAGCGTGGAGTAGGAACCGGCGGCCAGGACTACACACAGCAGGGCCGTCCACCCGCTGATGCTCAACGGACTTTGCTGGGCGAACCACGCACCAACCGAGCCCCACCATTGTTGGACGGTAGCCAGTGCCACGAAGCCCACGAGTACCATGGCCGTCCCCAAGGTGGAGATCAGCACTCCGGCGGTCCCCCAGCGCTTGAAGATCGTGGCGAACCAGAAACCGACGATGAACATCAGCATCATCACGACGAAGAAGAACGCGGCGGTGGAGTACCACGGTCCGTCAGTGATCCACGGGATGTTGAAGAAGTATCCGGAGACACCCCAGCCGTTGGTTGCCTTCTCGATAACCCCGCCAAGGAGGTACAGCACCGACATGCCCAGGGCGATCACTGCAAACAAGCCCAAGGAACCGGCGTAGAAGGCCTTGCGGCTGATGCTGAGGCCCTGGGAGAAGGGGAACACCAGCGTCATGCTCTGGATTCCAAGGACCATGAAGTACCACAGTGGTGCCTGGCTCCCGCCGCCGTACTTTGCCTCGTCGACGGGAATCAGGGCAAAGATGGCCAACGACATCAGGAACGAGGCGACGAGGATCACCAGGGGCCAGCCGACAAACGTCCATCTGTTGATCAGCTGCATTCGTGCAACTGCCATTGACCGGCTCATCGGGTTGCCTCCATCGTGCCATCTGCGAATTCGGATTGGGGCTGTGAAGCCGTTGATCCCGTGCGGGCCATGGTCTTGCGTACCACCAGTTGCTGCAGCGAAACCGGGGACAACTCGAGCCCCAATTCCTCCGCTTCTGCCCTCGCCTGCCTGTCCAGCGCCTGGTCCACGGTGACCGAGGCGAGGGATCCCAAGGTTTCCCTGTGGAGGACGGGGCGGCCGGCAAGGAAAGCGTCCACTTTATCCGCGGATCCGGACACGGTGACGGCCGAACCACGGATGTCGTCGGCGTCGGCATCCATGATGATCCGTCCGCGGTCGATGACCACCACGTGCTCCAAGAGGTTTGCCACCTCGTCAATCAGATGCGAGGAGAGGATGATCGTGCGGGGAAATTCCGCGTAATCCTGTACCAGCCGGTCGTAGAACAGCTGGCGCGCAACAGCATCGAGGCCGAGGTAGGGCTCATCGAAGAACGTGAGCTCCGCCCGTGATGCCAGGCCTATGATGACCCCCACGGCAGAGAGCTGGCCGCGGGACAGCTTCTTGATCCGGCGCTTCATCGGGAGTTGGAACTCTTCGGCCAGCAGTTCCGCAAAGCCTTGGTCCCAGTTCTTGTAGAACAGGGCAGCGGAACGGAACGCATGGCGGGGTTGAAAATCATCAGGGTACTTCTGCGACTCGCGGATGAAGCAGATCCGGGAAAGTACGGCGTCGTTCTCATAAGCCGCTTTTCCAAAAACCAGCGCATCCCCGGAAGTGGCGAAGGCCTGGGCCGTCAGGATGGACATCAGCGTGGTCTTCCCAGCGCCGTTGCGGCCCAGGAGACCGTAGATCCGGTTGGCGGCGAGGCTTAGGTTGACGTCCTCCAACGCGTTGACGTCCTTATAGCGCTTGCTCAGGTTACGGGCCTCGACGATCATCTCGTTCACAGGGCCGCGCTCCTTTCCTTGTCGTTTCCGGCATCAGGAGCCAGCCTGGCGCCGCGTTCAATCATGTGGTTCAACTGTTCGGCCGAAATCCCCAATTTGCGGGCCTCAACGGTCAGCGGCCTGACGTACTGCTCAAAGAACTCTTCGGTCCGCCGCGCTATGAGTTGCGCGCGGGCCCCTGTGGCAACGAACATCCCGATCCCCCTGCGTTTGTAAAGAATCCCGGAGTCCACCAGCACATTCACTCCTTTGGCGGCTGTGGCCGGGTTGATGCGATGGAAGGCCGCGAACTCGTTGGTGGAGGGCACTTGCGACTCCTCCGGCATGGTTCCGTCCACGATCCCGTTCTCAATGAGTTCCGCAATCTGCAGGAAGATCGGTTTGCTGTCGTCAATCACCGGCGGCACACCATCATTGGTTCATTACTCATGTAACTAACCATACAAGCAAGACACCACACGTCAAGGTCTTCCCGAAAAACGGCCCACCGCAGTTCCAGTAGGCTTGATGGGTGATCTTTACTGCGATGAGCGACTTTGCCGTATCCACTTTTGGAGGCGCGGGACCGGTACGGCCACCCATGGCGTCATTCCTGCCGGACTGGCTGAACCCCCAGGTCTTCCTTGCCGACCCCGCACTTGCCCCGTGGGTTGTGCTGCTGGTGTGCGGCATCGTCTTTGCCGAGACCGGGCTGCTGGTCGGGTTTTTCCTGCCCGGGGACTCCTTGCTCTTCACGGCGGGTCTCCTCGTGGCAACGGACACTATCAAGTTCAATATCTGGGCACTGGCCGGTCTGATCATCGTGGCCGCGATCGTCGGCAACCAGACCGGTTATCTCATAGGCTCCAAAGCGGGCCCGGCAATCTTCAACCGGCCGGACTCCCGCCTCTTCAAGAAGGAGAACGTCGAAAGCGCCCATGCCTTCTTCGAAAAGCATGGCGGCAAAGCACTGATCCTGGCCCGTTTCGTCCCCATCATCCGGACCTTCGTCCCCGTGATCGTCGGCGTGGCCCAGATGGACAAGCGGAAGTTCTTCCTTTTCAACGTCATTGGCGCCGTCCTCTGGGGCGGTGGCGTGACGCTCCTGGGCTACCTCCTCGGCGACCGCGTGCCGTGGGTCAGTGACAACCTGGACATCATCTTCATTGTCATCGTCCTGATTTCGGTGATTCCGGTCTTCATCGAAGTAGGCCGTGGCTTCATCGCAAAGCGCAAGGCAGAAGCCGAGGGCACGGACCCGGTGGAAGAATTCATCGAAGAACACGAACCCGAAAAGCACGGCGAGCACTAAAGAAAGGCGCCCCGAGGGGCGCCTTTCTTGTCTATGCCCTGAAACTAACCGCGGGGTTTGGAGAGGGCCTCAACGATCGCAGGAAGAAGGGCGCGGAACGCCTGTCCCCTGTGGCTGATCGCGTTCTTCTCCTCGAAGCCCAGCTCTGCGCAACTGCGGTCCATGCCCTTGGGCTGCAGGATGGGATCGTAACCAAAACCGCCGTCCCCGCGTGGTTCGCGAAGCAGGGTACCTTCAAGCTGGCCGTACTCAACCGTCTCACGGGAGATCCCTGCCGGGCCGGGCACTGCCAACGCTGCCGCACACACAAACGCAGCGCCCCTGGAGGCATCAGGAACATCGGAGAGTTGGGCAAGCAGCAATTGCAGGTTCGCAGCGTCATCACCGTGCTTGCCCGACCAGCGCGCAGAGAAGATCCCCGGAGCCCCTCCCAGGACGTCCACGGCAAGGCCGGAATCGTCAGCAATGGCAACCAGTCCGGTGGCTTCGGCAACCGCCCGGGCCTTCAGGAGTGAGTTCTCCGCGAAGGTAACGCCCGTCTCGGCAACGTCAGGGGCACCTACGGCGGCTGCATCCACCACTTGGGTGTCCACATCCACGCCGGGCACCTGCCCGCGGAGCAACTCCCTGAGCTCCCTCAGTTTGCCCTTGTTGTGCGTGGCCAAAACCAGCACCGGGCCACCGTCCTGCGGGTTGGTGCCGCTCACGGCGCCTCAGCCAGGGTTTCGCGCTGGATGGCTGCCAGCTGGCCCGTCCCGATCAAGGCAAGGTCCAAAAGGGCATTGAGTTCATCACGGTCAAAAGGAGCGCCTTCGGCAGTGCCCTGGACTTCCACGAACTTACCGGAACCGGTGACCACCACGTTCATGTCCGTCTCTGCCCGGACATCCTCCACATAGGGAAGGTCCAACATTGGAACGCCGTCGATGATCCCCACGGAAACAGCTGCAATAGTGTCCACCAGGGGTTCTGCGTGCCGGGAGATGAGCTTGTTCTCCCGGGCGAAGCGGATGGCTTCGGCAAGCGCAACGTAGGCACCGGTGATCGCCGCGGTGCGGGTTCCGCCGTCGGCTTGGAGGACATCGCAGTCAAGGACAATGGTGTTCTCGCCCAAGGCCTTGGTGTCGATGATGGAGCGCAACGACCGCCCGATCAGGCGGGAGATCTCATGGGTGCGGCCGCCGATCTTGCCCTTGACGGATTCACGGTCCGACCGGGTGTTCGTAGCCCGGGGCAGCATCGCGTACTCGGCGGTGACCCAGCCGCGGCCTTCGCCTTTGAGCCACCGCGGGACGCCTTCCGTGAGGGAAGCAGTGCACAGCACACGCGTGTTGCCGAACTCGATGAGCGCGGACCCTTCGGCCTGCTTTGACCATCCCCTGGTGATGCTGATGGGGCGGAGTTGATCGGGGGTCCTGCCATCGGCACGGATGACGGGGGCGGCTGTTGCTTCTGAAGTCATGCCCCCAGCCTATCGAGGATGCAGGGCTGCGGCCCAGTTGGGCTAGACCGTGTAGTGGACCCCTGCCACAGCCACAGCGACGTCGCCGCTGAACACCGGCTTGGCCTCAGCCATCACTTTCGTCTGGGACGTCCAGACGGGGATGTGGGTCAGCAGCAGCCGCTTGGCTCCGGCGTTCACCGCAGCCTCCGCGGCACGCTTCCCGGTGAGGTGGACGTCCTTGATGGCGTCATCGCGGCCTTCCTCGAAGGCCGCTTCGCAGAGGAAAAGGTCTGCCCCCTGCGCCGCGTCTTCCAGGCCTTGGCAGGAATCGGTGTCTCCGGAATACGTCAACACCCGGGTCACCGGCGTGCCGTCCTTGCCCGGCTCTGTTGCGGTGACACGCAATGCGTAGCACTCTTCCACCGGATGGTTGACGCCGTACGGGGTCACGGTGAAGGGTCCGACCGTCACGGGCTTTTGCTCCGCCCAGTTGGTGAAGTCGAATTCCTCGTGCATGCCGGGATCGAGGTCGAGCCCGTACGCGGTTGCCATCCGGTCCGCCGTCGCAGCAGGACCCCACACGGGAAGACGGTCACGGCCCCAACCGCCCGGCTTCCATCGGACAGCAACATGCAGGCCACAGAGGTCCATGCAGTGGTCCGGGTGCAGGTGGGTCAGGAAAATGGCGTCGATGTCCTCAAGGTCGGTGTACCGCTGGATGGCCCCCAGAGCGCCACTGCCAAGGTCCATGACAATTTTCCACTCGCGCTCACCGTCGTGGGCGGTCACCAAATAGCACGACGCCGGCGAGCCGGGTCCCGGGAATGAGCCCGTGCAGCCCACGATCGTCAGCTTCATAGTCCACTCTCCGTCGCAGCCCGCGTACCGTTGTCCGGCTGGACGAAATAGGACCGGCGCGCCAAGCCCGCCCCGGCTCTGGCCGCTGCAAGCATCTCCGGCGTGATGCGGGCAAGGCTACCTGTTGGATATTGGGCGGAGACATGGTCTACATGCTTGACCGAGAGAACTTCCGGCCCAAGGAACCTGCGGGCAAGGGTCTCGAATTGGGCTGCGTCACCGGTGGCAATGAACTCATGGCTGGGCGCACTTGCCTCCGTCCGCTGGATGCCGCCGTTCGCCAGGGCCCGGTAGACGTCCTTGGCGGTCTCCTCCGCACTGGAGACGAGGGTGACGTCCTCACCCATCACGAACGAGATCACGCCGGTGAGCAAGGGATAGTGCGTGCAGCCCAGGACTACGGTGTCCACGTTGGACTGCTTGAGCGGCTCGAGATATTCGTTTGCTGCCGCCAGGAGCTCCGGGCCGGTGGTGATTCCCGCCTCGACGAAGTTTACGAACGAGGGGCAGGCCACGGACGTAATCGAAAGGTCCGGAGCCGCGGCAAAGGTGTCCTCGTAGGCTCTGGAACCCACAGTGGCAGATGTCCCTATGACTCCGATGCGCCCGGTCCGGGTGGCGGACACTGCGCGCCGGACCGCCGGTTGGATCACCTCGATGACCGGAATTCCGTAACGGGCCGTATAGCGCTCCCGGGCGTCCCGAAGCACGGCCGCCGAGGCGGAATTGCAGGCGATGGTGAGCAGCTTGACGCCGGAATCCACCAGTTCGTCCATGACGCCGAGGGCATTGGCCCGGACCTCGGCAATAGGCAACGGCCCGTAGGGTCCATGGGCGGTGTCCCCCACGTACAGGATTGACTCGTTGGGGAGCTGGTCGATGATGGAGCGGGCCACCGTCAGGCCACCAACACCGGAATCGAAAACACCGATCGGACGCGCGCCCATAAGCTCAGTGGAAACGCCTGTTGAGTTGCCCGATGGTGAAGTCATGATTATTCGAGAATAAGGCTTCCCTTGGTGCGCGGCCATTAGCTGCGTCTCCCCGCCCGTGTCTGATTTGTCACACGAGAGCGGCGGCAGCGTCCGTCCGCGCGGCTCAGGGCTTCGCCTGCCGTGCGGCCAACATCGACTGAACCAACGACTCCTGGAGCCACGTGGTGAAGTTGTAGACCAAGGCCAGGTAGCTCTCGACATCCTCCGCCTGGCTCCAGTCCTGCATGCTGTGGACATGGTCGGCGTCAGCCTCGTCCCGGATGTCGAGGCGCTCGGCCAGGACAAGGCGGATATCGTTCAGCGCCATGGACCAACGCTGGGCATCGGCCGGCGTCAGGACGAGGTCGTCCTTGTCCAACCCCATCGCCGTGGCCCGCAGGGCCCCGATTTTGCTTTCCCGCACCGAGCGCTCGGTGAGTTGCCGGAACTCGAGCGAGCCGGCGTCGTCGTCCTTCATCACGTTGGGCAGCAACCGCAGGAGGGCACGGTCGGCTGGCTGCTTCACGTCCATGTCCAGGCCGATCATGGCCGCCAACGGATCTTCATTCTCCTTGGCCTCGGTCTCGAGCATGGAAATGACGTCGTCCAGGAGTCCGCGAAGAAGGTCCCGTTCGGCCGGTTCGAGGTAGCCGGTGATGCCCTTGAGTCCGTATTTGAATGCCTTAGCCACTCTGGCGGCCGCCCTTTCCGGGTGTTTCGTTGCCGCTGGCGGCCTTTTCCACGGTGGCCCACAATCCGAAGCCATGCATGGCTACAGCGTGCTGCTCAACCTGCTCCTTGCTCCCGTGGGCCACAATGGACCGGCCTTTCCGGTGGACTTCCATCATGAGTTTGTGTGCCTTGGACTCGGAATAGCCAAAGTAGCTCTGGAAAACATAGCTGACGTAGCTCATGAGGTTGACGGGGTCGTTCCAGATCACAAGGTTCCAGGGGATGTCCGGGGCGGTCAGGACATCAGTGGCAGCCAACTCTGAAGCTTCCGTCCGTTCATCAATATCCGTACCAAACGCAACGCTAGGGCTCATCTGTCCATTCTATGGCGGCTCGCACTAGAGTGAATTTCGTGAGTAGAGCCACGTCGTGGGACCACCCCGCAACTTCCTTGTACACAGACCATTACGAACTGACGATGCTGCAGGCGGCACTCCACTCGGGGGCCGCGCACCGCCGTTCGGTATTCGAGGCTTTCGCCCGCCGCCTCCCCGACGGACGCCGGTACGGCGTGGTCGGCGGGACCGGACGCCTGCTTGAGGGGATCGCCGATTTCCGGTTCGGGGACGCCGAGCTTGAATTCCTGGCGAAGAACAAGGTGGTCAACCCGGAAACACTGGATTACCTCGGCAACTACAAATTCAGCGGAGACATCTGGGGTTATGCGGAGGGGGACGCCTATTTCCCCAACTCCCCCATCCTCATTGTTGAATCCACGTTCGCCGAAGCCTGCATCCTGGAGACCTACATACTCTCGGTCCTCAACCACGACAGCGCCATCGCCTCGGCCGCCTCGAGGATGACGTCGGCGGCCGGGAACCGCCCGTGCATCGAGATGGGCTCCCGGCGCACCCAGGAGGAATCGGCGACGGCGGCAGCACGTGCCGCTGTCATCGCCGGCTTTGCCAGCACCTCGAACCTGGAAGCCGGCAGGCGCTACGGGATCAAGACCGTGGGCACGGCGGCCCACTCCTTCACGCTCCTCCACGACACAGAGCGGGAGGCCTTCGAGGCCCAGATCGCGGCTTTCGGCCCGGGAACATCCCTGCTGGTGGATACCTACGACGTCGAGACGGCGGTCCGCACCGCCGTCGAGCTCGCGGGCGACAAACTGGGCGCCGTGCGCCTGGACTCCGGAGACCTTGTGGCACAGGCCCAGTGGGTCCGGCAACTGCTGGATGACCTGGGGAACGTCAACACCCGGATCGTGGTGACCTCCGATCTGGACGAGTACGCCATTGCCGCCCTCCAGTCCGCACCCGTGGACTCCTACGGCGTGGGCACCTCGCTGGTCACCGGTTCCGGAGCACCCACGGCCAGCATGGTCTACAAACTGGTCAGCCGCACCAACGACGCCGGCGAGTTCATTTCGGTTGCGAAAGCCGCCAAGAACAAGACCAGCGTGGGCGGACGCAAGTATGCACTGCGCAAACTCAATGAACGCGGCAAGGCAACGCAGGAGATCGTGGGCATCGGACACCGGCCCGAGGATGACGGAAACGACCGTTCGCTCCTGCAGCAGTTCGTGAAAAACGGCGAGGTCCTCCCGGGATGGACAGGCCCCGAAGGCGTCATCCGGGCCAAGGAGCGCCACGCCGCCAGCATGGCTGAACTGCCCGCCGTCGTGAACCGGCTGCAGCGTGGCGAAGCAGCGATCCCCACCGTGTACGAGGAGAACTGATGTCCAAGGCACTGATCATCGTCGACGTCCAGAACGACTTCTGCGAGGGCGGCTCACTGGCTGTTCAGGGCGGAGCCGCAGTGGCGGCCGCTATCAGCGAATACCTTGACGCGAACCAGCAGCAGTACGACCACATTGTGGCAACGCAGGATTGGCACATCGAGCCCGGCGACCATTTCTCCGAGACTCCGGACATGGTGGACTCCTGGCCACCGCACTGCCGCGCGCGGACCAAGGGCGCCGAAATCCACGAGGACCTCGACCCCGAATTCATCCAGGCGTATTTCCGGAAGGGGCAGTACACCGCCGCTTATTCCGGATTCGAGGGTGTGCTCGCCCCGGAAGACGACGTTCCTTCCGGTGACTTGAAAGCGGGACAGGCGGTCACTGAAGTGCTGGATGAGGACGCGATCGGCCTGGATGACTGGTTGCAAAGCCACGATGTGGAAGACGTCGTGGTGGTAGGCCTGGCCACCGATTACTGCGTCCGGGCCACTGCCTTGGATGCCGTGCAGGCGGGGTACAACACCACGGTCATTGCCGAGCTTACGGCGGGGATAACCGAGGACCCGGAGGAGGTCTTCGAGGAGTTGGAAGCCTCCGGGGTCGAAGTCGCACGCCCCTGACGCTCTATCACATCCCACCCCACCTCCCCCAACGCTCTATCACAGGCGTATTAGCTGTGAGACGACGAAACGCTCCCGTTTTGGGGAGCGTTTCGTCATTTTCTTGAAGGCACCAGGGAGAGAGGAAGCGCCCCAACACGTCGGGACGTGATAGAGGAAGCGCGGGGGCGGGCTACTTGCGTCCGATGAACCAGTCCTGGAGCTTGCGCAGGCGCGCCTGCAGCTGCTCCTCGTTCGCTTGCGCCACGGCCGGGCCACCGCACAGTTCGCGCAGTTTGGTGTGGACCACGCCATGGGGCGTTCCAGTCCGCGCGGACCAGGCGGAGACGTTCTTGGCCAACTCGTTCCGCAGATCCATCAGCATGCGGTGATCCGGTATGGCGGGGGCTGCTTCCGCTGCCGGCGCCTTCCGATTCCTGCGCGACTGCTGTTCGTGCTGGCGCTGGCGGAGCAGCATGCCCACCTGGTCCGCGTCAAGGAGCCCCGGGATGCCCAGAAAGTCGAGCTCCTCGTCCGAACCGATGTCTCCCCCGGTGCCGAACTCGCCGCCGTCGAACAGGACCCGGTCAAACGAGGCCTGGGAGTCCAGGGCCTCGAACTTCCCCTTGGTGAGTTCGTCAGAGGCCTTGTCCTCACGGTTGGCCTCCGCCATGAGGTTTTCCTCAGGGTTGAAGAGGCCGTCGTCGTCCTTCTCCGGCCGGTCAAGCGCGTGGTCGCGTTCGGCCTCCATCGAGTTCGCGAGGACCATCAGCGGCGGTACGGACGGCAGGAAGACCGACGCCGTCTCTCCCCTCTTGCGGGCACGCACGAAGCGACCTACTGCCTGGGCGAAAAAGAGCGGCGTGGACGTTGACGTCGCATAGACACCCACCGCCAGGCGGGGAACGTCGACGCCTTCCGACACCATGCGGACCGCAACCATCCATCGCTGGTTTCCTGCGGAGAATTCCTCGATCTTGCTCGATGCCTTGGAGTCATCTGAAAGGATCACCGTGGGCGATTCGCCGGTGATTTTCTTCAACTGCCCGGCGTAGGCACGCGCATCCTCGTGGTCCGTGGCAATGACCAGTGCACCGGCGTCGGGAACGGTCCGACGGACCTCGCTCAAGCGTTTGTCAGCCGCAGCGAGTACAGCAGGAATCCATTCACCTGCCGGGTTCAGTGCTGTTCGCCATGCCTGGGACGTGATGTCCTTGGTGACCGCCGCTTCGCCGAGCGAGGCCGCCATCTCATCACCGGCACTGGTGCGCCAGCGCATCTGGCCCGAGTAGGCCATGAAGAGCACGGGACGCACCACGTGGTCGCGGAGTGCGTCACCGTACCCGTAGGTGTAATCGGCCTTGGAACGCCTGATTCCGTCCCGGTCCTCCGCGTACTCCACGAACGGAATGGGAGAGGTATCCGAGCGGAAGGGCGTACCCGTCAGGGACAAGCGGCGCGCGGCCGGGTCAAAGGCTTCGCGCAGCCCGTCACCCCAGGACAGCGCCTCGCCGCCGTGGTGGATCTCGTCCAGGATCACGAGCGTGCGTGCGGCTTCGGTCTTGGCCCGATGCAGCATGGGCTTGCTGGCCACTTGGGCGTAGGTCACGGCAACACCAACGAATCCGCGGCCGTGCTGGCCATCGGAATTCTTGAAGTTGGGATCAATGGCAATTCCGACACGGGCGGCGGCATCTGCCCACTGCCTCTTCAAGTGGTCGGTCGGCGCGACGATGGTCACGCGGTTGACCACGCCGCTGTCGAGCAAAGTGGTGGCAATCCGCAGCGCGAAGGTCGTCTTACCTGCACCCGGCGTAGCAACGGCAAGGAAGTCCTTGGGGCTGCGGGTCATGTAGAGGTCCAGGGCCTCCTGCTGCCAGGCGCGCAGCTTCGGGGCGGTGCCCCACGCAGCGCGTTCCGGATAGGCGGGAGGCAGGGATGGGCCACCAAAGAGTGTTTCTGTCATGCGAGGTCCCCCAGGCAAATGGCAGCGCCCGTCATTTCCGGCCTCACGGCGGAAACGGGGCGGCAAGCCGCTAAGCGGCAGTGATCAAAGAGGGCTTGGTGTGACTTCCCGGCCACTACTTGGAGTCGCCCGGGCCGCCGTCATTGCCCGGACGGAGGCCTTCATAGATCTCCTTGCATTCCGGGCAGACAGGGAACTTCTTGGGATCACGCCCGGGCGTCCATACCTTGCCGCAGAGGGCAATGACGGGCTCGCCGGTCATTGCTGACTCCATGATCTTTTCTTTCCGCACGTAGTGCGCAAACCGCTCACGATCGCCGGGTTCCACTTCCTGGCGCGTTTCCTCGCGCTCAATGGTGGCAGTGGACGTTCCGGCTCCGGAAAGCTCTCGCATGGGGTCGTTCTCGAATGGATCCGGAGGAAGCGTAGTCATGCCATCCATCCTACCGGCTAAAGCCCCTGCCACTCCGGCTTGTTGTCGTAGGTGTGGCGGTAGTAATCGGCCAACTTCAGCGAGGACGCCGCGGCTTCGTCAACCAGGATGGTGGCATGGGGGTGCATCTGAAGCACGGATGCGGCACAGATCGCCGCCACCGGCCCCTCGACGAAATCCCGCACGGCCTGGGCTTTTTGCGCACCCGTTGCCACCAGGATCACATGCTTGGCGTCCATGATGGTGCCAAGGCCCTGGGTGACCACATGGTGCGGAACTTCATCGATGTTCCTGAAGAACCTGGCGTTGTCCTTGCGGGTTTGCTCAATGAGGGTCTTGATACGAGTGCGCGAGGCAAGCGAGGAGCCGGGTTCGTTGAACCCGATGTGGCCGTCAGTCCCCACGCCCAATATCTGCAGATCCACCCCACCGGCTGCTTTGATGGCATCCTCGTAGGCCTGGCAGGCGGCTACCAGATCCGCCGCGGTACCGTCCGGGCTGTGGACATTCTCAGGCTTGATGTTCACCCGGCTGGTGAACTCGCGCCGAATAACCTCGCGGTATGACTCCGGGTGGCCAGCCTCAAGCCCGACGTATTCGTCCAACGCAAATCCATGGGCCTGGCTGAAGTCCAGGTTGCCGGCTTCGTAGCGTCGGGCGAGTTCGTCGTAGATGGGCAGCGGCGAAGAGCCCGTGGCCAAGCCCAGCACCGCGTTGGGCTTCCTCCTGACGAGCGCCTCAATGGCGTCGGCAGCCAAAGCGCCTATCTGTTTGGTGCCGGGGAGAATGACAACTTCCATCGTCGGGCCTTTCAACGGTTGCGGATGCTTACAAACTACTCTCGAGGATATCCCATGTCCTATAACTAATCATGATGCTGGCAGGGTTGTGACATGCGCTCACCGGTTCACGCTCAATTGCGCGAATAGTTCAGGACCACGGACGTCCAGCCATCTCCCGCCCAGCCGCACACCTGTTACGAGGAGGGCGATCCCCAGCAACGGTCCTACGGCAAGGTTGATCCATCCTGCCTCCGGCCCGCCTGCGATGACTTGAACCAGCACCAATGCCAACTCGGGCAGCAACAGGACGGTAAGGACCAGCATGCCCACGCCCTGCACCGCGAGTGTCTGGGCCACATTGCCAGGCGGCTTCTTGAACGGGCTGTCGCCGGGCAGAGGAACAGCGACGTTGTAGCGGGCAGAAATGACCGACGACAATCCAAGGCCGGTGAACAACGTTCCCAAAGCGAGCCCCAGAAGATTCGGGAGCCAGATCCAGTCTCCGGTGACGGCGATAGGGCCAATGGTGAAGACCAGGACCACGGGCAAGGAAATTACAAGGCAAGCCAGCGCGCGGCCCAGTCGGTCATCCACGCCACGGACACCGGAAGCCAGGTGCAAAGCGAAAGCCGTGTTGTCGTAGGAGACATCGGCGGAAATGGACCAAGCCATCATGAACGCCGTCAGCGGGCCGAGGATCATCAGCATTCCATAGCTGCCCGTCTGGCTTCCGCTGAAGAAGAAGATCACCGGAAGCAGCGGTATTACCACCAAGGAGCCGGCGTATCGCGGGTCCTTCAGCCAGTACACCAGTGCCCTCGCGGCCACCGCTCCGGCGGGCGTGCCGGGAAGCACCCCGAACAGGCCGAGTTTGCCGCCCTTCTTTGCGGAGCCGCCGGAATACGGCGGCGTGACCAGGGCCCGTTGCAACAGGACGTGCCAGCACCACAGCAACAACGCAAGGGTGGACAGGGCAACGACCGCCTTAAGTCCTGCAGCCGCGAAGTTCCCGGCTTCCAGGTCGCCACCAAGGGACCAGGCCGCACCCAACGGCGTCCAGGACACGGAGCGGGCAAGTGCCTGCAGGTAATCCCCACTGCCCCGGATGCCCTCCACGATCCCCATCATGATGGGCCCCAGAAGCACCAAGGGAATGAAGACGATGATGCTGCTAACATCCTTGAACCGGCGCGAAGACGCCAGCCCGGCCGTCGCCGTCGTGACGACCTTGGACAGCACTATGCACGTCAAGGCACCCAGGAGAGCACCGATCAAGGCTCCCACGGCAGCCGGAAAACTCCGGGACCATGTCCCTACCGTGCCCAGGGCTGCCAGCAGTGTTGCCAGTCCCGGGATGCCGATGAACCCGGCCAATGCCAGGCCCGCGAGCAATTGCCTTGGCGGAATGGCGTAACTGCTGAACCGCGCCGGATCCAGCGTCATGTCCGCAGCGGAAGCCACCAGCGGGATGATTCCCCACCCAAGGATGGCCGCCGCACCTCCCAACACCACCACGGTGTGGGCAATCCCGGCATCAGCCCAGCGAAGCGCAATCAGGCCCCCGACAAGGAGCGTTAGCATGCCGAGGGCATAAAGCAGGCCAAGGCCCATACCAATCAATTGAAGCGGGCTGCGTCTAAAGCCGTTCAGCAGCAGCCGCCACTTGAGCCTCAGAAGGTGCGCAACCATTCGAGCCCCTCCGTCCGGTGACCGCCACCCACAAGCTGGACAAAGCGTTCTTCCAGGGTGGAGCCTGCGCGGACCTCGTCCACGGAACCGGCAGCCAGGACCCGGCCACCGGCAACCACGGCTACGTGGCTGCACATGCGCTGCACGAGGTCCATGACGTGGCTGGAGACGATGACGGTTCCCCCGGAGGCTACGTAGCCGTCCAGGATTCCCCTGATGTTGGCCGCGGAAACAGGGTCCACGGACTCGAAGGGCTCGTCCAAGACGAGGAGCCGGGGCGCATGGATCAAGGCAGAGGCCAGCGCAATCTTCTTGGTCATGCCCGCTGAATAGTCCACCACCAGCGAACCCGCATCAGCTTGCAGGTCGAAGGCTGCCAGCAGCTCACCCACCCGGGACTTAACCACGTCCCGGTCCATACCCCGCAGCAGACCTGCGTAGGTCACCAATTGTTCGCCGGTGAGCCGGTCAAACAAGCGGACACCGTCCGGCAGCACTCCCATGAGCTTCTTGGCTTCCAAGGGACGTGCCCACACGTCCACCCCGTGTACCAGTGCGGTGCCGAAATCCGGACGGAGCAGTCCGGTGGCCATGGACAACGTGGTGGTTTTGCCGGCCCCGTTGGGGCCAACCATTCCATAAAACGACCCGGCCGGAACTTCGAGGCTCACACCGTCGACGGCGATTTTGTCACCAAAGCGCTTGGCGAGTCCGCGGATGGACAACGCAGAAGGCTGCTGGACCCCGGGAGTTTGTGTCGCCCCGTATACCTCCTGCGGGTGGGCCGTTACCGACGGCTCCTGAGCGGGCAGGGACTGGCTGCTGTTTTCATGGTCTGGTTCCCTCATGCCTCCAGCCTAGCCGGGCACTGTCCGCCTCCGTCAGAGCTAAAAGCCGTGGCGCGGAATGGCCCGTTCGTATTGTGGAACCCATGAAATTCCGTGCCCGAACTCGTATGCAGCGCGCAACCACCAGTGCGGGTCCCGTAGTGCAGCGCGGGCCATGAAAACGGCGTCGGCCCGCCCGTTGGCGACGATGTCTTCTGCTTGGGTGGGGCTGGTCAGCAGCCCCACAGCTCCGGTGGGAACACCGGCGTCGTGCTTTACCCGCTCGGCGAAGCCGGCCTGGTAGCCGGGCACGGCCTTAATGGACTGGTGGGCCACCGCCCCGCCGCTGGAAACGTCAACAAGGTCCACGCCGCGCTCTGCGGCGGCACGGGCGAGGCGGACGGAGGCCTCCACGTCGACTCCCCCGTCGGCCCAATCCGATGCGGAGATCCGCAGGAGCAACGGCATCGAATCGGGGATCACAGCGCGTACTGCGTCCACCACGGCGAGCATGAGGCGGTTGCGGCCGGCTTCGTCCCCGCCCCACGCGTCCGAGCGGGTATTGATCAGGGGGCTCTGGAACTGGTGCAGGAGGTAGCCGTGGGCGCCATGGATCTCAACGGTGTCGAAACCGATCGACACCGCTCGTTGCGCTGCAGCTGCAAAGTCCGCCACAACGCCAAGAATCTCTTCTTCCGTCATCGCCGCCGGCGCTGCGTAGCCGTCAAAAGCATCCGCTGTGGGCCCCACCGTTGGCCAACCACCGTCAGCAGCAGGAACGGTCCCGGATTTCCCGGAGAAGGGCCAATAGGTAGAGGCCTTCCGCCCGGCGTGGGCCAGCTGTGCGCCGATCTTGCAGTCCACGGCCCCGTGGGCATGGACAAACCCGACGATGCGCTCCCACGCGGCCGCCTGTTGATCGGAGTACAGGCCGGCATCGCGCGGGCTGATCCGTCCGGCGGCGTTGACCGCTGCCGCCTCGCTCATGATCAGGGCCGCACCTCCGGCCGCAAATGAACCAAGATGCATCAGGTGCCAGTCGTTGGGCACCCCCTCCCCCGTCTCCGGCATGCAGCTGTACTGGCACATGGGAGAAACCCAGCCGCGATGCGCGATGGTGAGGGAACGCAGCTGGAGCGGGCTGAACAGCGCGGACGGCACTAGAACAACACCCTCGCCAATCCTTGCCGCGCCTTGGCAACACGTTCGTCGGTAACACCCACTACCTCGAACAGCTCAAGGAGCCGAACACGGGCTGCTTCCCTTTCCTGCCCAAAGTTCCGGCCAATGAAAGCAATGATGCGGTTGAAGCCGTCCTCGACGTGCCCGCCGGACACATCCAGATCGGCGACGCCCAGCTGGGCGTGGACGTTGTCAGGCTCCTGTGCGGCAAGCTCCCTGAGGCTTTCGGCATCTGCCGCGCTCAGTTTTTCCAGTCTGGCCATCAGCTCGACCTGGGCCAGTCCCGCCTTCGCATCAGCATCGGCCGGTTGTTCGAGGAGCGCCTGCTTGTACGCAGCGGCTGCACCGGCGTAGTCGCCGGCTTCAACCGCGTGGATGGCTGCCTGGTGCAGCGGCGGAAGGGGCTCCGGCTCTGCTTCAGCACCCTGCGTGCCGTCGCCGATGCTTCCGGTCACGCCGTTGGCGGCTGCCACCTGGAGGAGTTCCTCCACAAGGCTCTTGATTTGGGCGTCGTCGGCAGGCCCTTGGAAGAGGGGAACCGGCTGGCCTTTGACCACGGCAACGGCCGTGGGAACGGCCTGTACCTGAAATGCCTGGGCAAGCTGCGGGAAGGTGTCTACGTCCGCAGCAGCGAGGACCAGCCTGCCCCCGAAGCTTTCCACGACGCGCTGCGCTGCGGCAAGCACGCCGGGCGAATCGGCCGCGTACCGCGACCACAGAAGGAAGAGCACAGGCACTTGGGCGGACAGCTGCACCAAGTCCTGGAAATTTGTTTCCGTGGCGTCGACGCGCAGCGACGGGCCTCCGGCCGCAGCTTCACCGTTGTCCGCGGCCTCCGGAGAGGCGGACGCGACAGGCGGCTGCGGCGGTGCGGGAGGCCGGCGCAACGACGAGAGGTCGACGGCGCCACGAAGGTTGAGCTGACTGGCAGCGGCTGGAGTGGGACGGTATCCGGGCGAACTCATACCGACCACTCTAGCCGCTGCCATGCCGTGGGAAGGCTACTTGAAGCTGGCTCCCACAAGGCCACGGGTCGCAGCCACGAGCTTCATCGGATCCGAGGAACCGGCCGGCGGAATGTAGACCGCCACCGACTCTGCGAAGTTCAGCGACATACCCGTCGTGGTTTCCTTGCCTCCGGCAAAGACGGCTGAATCGTCTTCAAGGATCAGCTTGTCACCGGCGGCCTTGGGAGTTCCCTCGAAGGAGAAGTCCAGGCGGCCGACTACCAGGGCACCGCCGTCGGCCGTGCGAAGCACTACCGTCTGGTTGGTGACCGGGGTGTGGGTGAATTTGAAGTTGGCGCTGGTGCCGTTCTTGACCGTCTCCGCCTGGTACGTCAGGGCACCGGCGATGTAAGGCGAGGACTGCCCGTCAGCAAGCTTGCTGCGGTTGGGCGAGTCCGGCGTGGTCAGCATCTCACCAAGGATGCCCAGAGCTTCGTTGCCGCTGTAGGCAAGGCCTGTCTTGTCATCGGCAGCGGCAGGGGCGGTTCCTTCACGGGGCACCGGGAAGGAGGGGAAGTTGGTGCCGGGCTGAAGGGGAGCCGTTCCCCATAGCTTGTAGTTCTCGCGCGGCGAGAGCTGGACCAAGGTCAGCACCTGCGGGACCACGTTGCCGTCGCCCTGGGTCAGTGCGAAGACCGTACGCGGCCAGTCGCGCTTGGTGCTGATAACGCTGCTTTGCAGCTTGGTGGCCCGGACAGGCATGCGTGCCTCGTAGGCCGACACCGCGGAGCGGATCTTGTAGTTGGCCGTGCGGACCTGGAGTTCCATCTTATCCACGCGCGGTGCCAGCTTGGCGGCGTCCTTGGCGGCATCGGCTGCATCCACAGTGCTGGCAACCTGCTCGAGGATGCGCTGGAGCTGGGACTCGAGCATGACGGGTTGCGCGTCGCCGCCTTCGGCTGCCGGGGCGCTCGGGGAACCCGGGTTCGATGCCGGCACGGCCTGAGCCGCGACGGCCGTCCCGCCCACCAGCGTGGCCACGAGGGCACCGGCAACGGCAGTGATGCGGAGGGCGGACCCTTCTGTACCTGGCGTACGACGGCGGTCGGCGCTGTCTGCGGGCGACTGCACCGGAAGGGCGGTGGTCTTTCCGCCATCACGGGGGGCGTCGTCGTCGTTGTCCTTGCGGCGTGCGGCCAGTGCCCTGGCGACAAACGGCAGTGCCGCGCCGACAAGGATGATGATGATGCCCAGGACGATGAGCGGAACAGCCCACGGTGTGGTGGCGTTGTTCGGGAACGTCATGGAGATCGACGACGGCGCGGGCTTGGTTCCGTCGCTGGCTACCAGCAGCGACCACTCGCCGCCGGCCGGCGGGTTCCACGTGTAGTCGAGCTCGCCGCTGCCTTCTTCGGTGTTGACCCAAAGATCCGAACCTACCGGGGTGGGGGCCGTAGCCTCGCCATCCTCCGCGGTGACTTCCAGCGACTTCTGGTCCTGCGAAACCCCGGTGAGGGTGTTGTGGGCGGTTTCGCCCACCCAGGCTTCGACGTCGTCGGGCCGTCCCGTGGCGACGATGAAGTTTCCTTCACCTTGGATCTTAATCTTCACCGGACCCTCGTGGAGGGCAATCAACTTCTGGTCGATTACCGTCAACGGGGCAGCTTTTGTGTCGCTGGGTACCGAGGCCGTCACGGTCTCGGAGGGGGCCCAGAAAGTCAGCTGGCCAATGCCGGCCAGCATCGTCAGCAGGCCCAGCAGCACCAGCGAGGCTGCAGTCTTCAAACGCACAGGATCACCTATCATCAGCGGTCGTTGAACTTCAAGGGTAACCGTTTTGTTATCAAAGAGTCAGATCGGGCCTCGGGCCCGGACACACCCGAATCCCCGTAACGGCGCTGCCAAAGCGCAAATACAGGCTCCTGATAGTGTGGCGATCATCATGGTACCCGGGCTGCTTTTAGGCCGGGAAATGCCTCCGAGATGACATAACCGTCGATAGCGAGCAAAGGAACCCGACCCGCGTGAAAGACCACTTGGACCCCCGGCCCGTCGACGGATCCGGTACGCCCGGCGTGGACGCCCCCGCCGAGGGGACCTCCGTGACGGTCCCGGTGCGGACGGGACGCTGGGCGGCTTTGGGCCGTAAGCTGCGCCAGCCCATACCCGGCGCCCGGACGCGGGTCCGGTTCGAAATGCCGCCCGAGGACGAATCCAATGAGTACGCGGAGCGCTTAAAGGGAGAGGACGAAGGCAACTTCGGGGCCCCCGGCCCCAGGATGTCCTCGCAGCATCCCTTGTACGTCGGGTTCATGGGTACTGCCGGCGTCGGGGTGGCATTGCTGGTGTACTACATCGCCAGCAATACGACGCAGTTGTTGTTGTGGATCGTCACCGCACTGTTCATAGCCCTGGGGCTCGACCCCGTGGTGCGCTGGCTCGAATCCCGCAAGATTCCCCGCCCTGCCGGAATCCTCATCTCTGTATCCGTGCTGGTCCTCGCCGTCGCCGGTTTCTTCGCCACCCTGATCCCCACCATCGTGGGCCAGGTATCGGAAATTGTGCGCCAGGCTCCCGACTGGATCCGCGATTTCCTCAACTCCGACTTCTTCCGGACGGTGGACAACCAGTTTGGCCTCCGGGAGAGGATCACTACTGAACTGGACAAGTTCGGCCAAAACTCCGAGGCAGTCGGCGGAATCTTCGGCGGCGTAGTGGGCTTCGGCTCGTCCGTGGCCAACGGCCTGTTCGGCACGCTGATCGTCCTGGTACTCAGCCTCTACTTCCTGGCAGCTCTTCCCTCCATGAAGAGGTGGGCCTACCGCCTGGCTCCTCGTTCACGCCGGCCGCGGGTCGAAGCCCTGTCAGAGGCCATCACCGATTCCGTGGGCAACTACGTCATAGGCCAGGCCTGCGTGGCACTCCTGAATGCACTGTTCGCGTTCATCGTGATGACTATCCTGGGCATCCCCTTCAGCGTCCTGCTGGCCTTTGTGGTGGCATTGCTGGCGTTCATTCCGCTGGTCGGCGGCATGATCGCCGCCGTCGTGGTCATCCTGGTGGCACTCACGGCCGGATGGCAGACGGCCGTGATTTACGCGATCGCCTACTTTGCCTACCTGCAGTTCGAGGCATACTTCATCTCCCCGCGCATCATGCAGCGGGCGGTAGCCGTGCCGGGGGCCGTTGCGGTGATCTCCGTCATCGCCGGCGGCAGCCTCCTGGGCGTCCTGGGAGCCCTGATCGCCATCCCGACGGCGGCAGCCATCATGCTGCTGATCAAGGAAGTGTTCATCGTCCGGCAAGACCGGCACTGACGGGCACTAGCCCTGAGCCACCGGGCCCTAACCCTGCGCTACCGGGCCCTAACCCTGCGCTACCGGGCCCTAACCCTGCGCTACCGGCCCCTAACCCTGTGCTACCGGCCCCGCCCAGGTCCGCGGCAATCCGTCCGCGCCCGCACCCGCTTCCGTAACGTCGTCGACGATTTCATCCAAGACGCGCGCGGCGTACTTCTCGCCGACCCAGAGGTGCTTGGCGCCGTCGACTCCCACCAGCCGCGCTTGCGGCACCAGACTGAAGCGCTGGGCGGCCTCGGCAGGCTGGAGGTAGTCGTCATGCTCCGGGACAAGCACTGTCAGCGGTTTGCCGGCTGCAGCCCACTCCTTCAGATGCACATCGGTGGCACGGTGCAGGGGCGGCGACAACAGGATTGCCCCTTCCACCTGTGAAGCAACCGGCTCCACGGCCCCATACATCAGCGCCAGCTCGGTTCCGAAGGACCACCCCACCAACCAGCGGTTCGGCAGCCCGCGCTCCACGGCGAAGCGGACGGCGGCTTCGACGTCGTAGCGCTCCCCGATCCCCTCTTCGAACCCGCCGTCGCTGGTACCCCGCGGGGAACTGGTCCCGCGCGTATTGAACCGCAGGACCGCAACCCCGGAGAGCGCCGGCAAGCGGTAGGAGGCTTTGCGGTACACGTGCGAGTCCATGAATCCGCCATGGGTGGGCAGCGGGTGGAGGGTAATGAGCGTGGCCGAAATCTCCCCGGACTCCGGCAGAGCCAACTCCCCTACCAGGACTTTTCCGTCCTCTGTGGTGAACTCCACATTCTCCCGCCGGGCGGGAAGCACAGTGGAAGCACGGATTTCCGATGGAGCATCCTGGGGCGTGAAGACGAAGCTGGCGGGATCGAAAGTCATGGCATCCAGCCTAAGCGAATCAGCGGTAGCGGTAGGTCCGGGTAGTCCAGCAATTGGTGTGCCAATGCCTCCGCTCGGCCAGGCCCGCGGCTTCACCGAACAGGTGGCTGTCCGACCACACTACCAGGTGCGCAATGCCGGGCATGATGGCGGTGGAGCAACCCGGGCAGATGTATTGCTTCTCCGCTTTCCGGGCGGTCATGGTCCGGACCATCCAGTCGCCGTCGGGTGCGCTTTCCCGCCTCGCGATACCTGCCCGTGCTCTTTCAAGGTCCAGATCAGGAGGCTCGCCGGCCCATTTGCTGGAACGCATGCCGGACGCGTTGCGACGGGGCCTGTTGGAGCGGGGCATGCATCCATTCTGCCCTGCCGCCGGCACCCAAGCGGTAATGTGGGGCGGGTGCGACTTGTCATAGCCCGTTGTTCTGTTGATTATGTTGGCCGCCTTAAGGCCCATCTGCCGCTGGCCACAAGGCTCCTGCTGGTGAAGGCTGACGGTTCCGTCCTGGTGCATTCCGATGGCGGCTCCTACAAGCCCTTGAACTGGATGAGCCCACCGGCCACCCTCCGGGTTATCTCCCCGGAAGAGACCGAGGTGGAGGAAGGCGTGGTGGAGCAGTGGACAGTCCAGTCCGCCAAAACCGATGACCGCCTCATCATCAACATCTATGAACACCTCCATGACACCTCCCATGAATTGGGAGTGGACCCGGGCCTCATTAAGGACGGCGTCGAAGCCGACCTCCAGCGCCTGCTCGCCGAGCAGATCGAGACGTTGGGACCGGGCTATTCGTTGATACGGCGGGAATACTTCACGGCAATCGGGCCTGTAGACATCCTTGCCAGGGACGCAAACGGAGGCACGGTAGCCATCGAGTTGAAGCGCCGCGGCGATATTGACGGCGTGGAACAGTTGACCCGTTACCTGGAACTGCTCAACCGCGATCCGCTTCTTGCTCCCGTACGGGGCATCTTTGCCGCCCAGCAGATCAAGCCCCAAGCCAAGGTTCTGGCCAACGACCGCGGCATTGATTGCGTCACCTTGGATTATGACGCCATGCGAGGCGTGGATGACAGTGAGTCCCGGCTCTTCTGACGCCCCTTCCCGGGTGCTGTGCCGCAGGCCACTAGAATCGAAACCATGACTGCCGCAGAGCACACTGCCCCTTCCGCGCCCAGCCTCCAGATCCTCGCGGGAACTTTGGTCACGGACGGCTCCGTCATCGAGGACGGCCTCCTGGCCATCGACGGCGACCGCATCGCTTACGCCGGACCGGCCGCCGACTTCGACGCCGAGGATTTCCCCGGCTTCGCCACCGCGATCCGGCACGGAGTGCCAACCGGCCACCTGATCCTTCCAGGCCTGGTGGATGTCCATTGCCATGGCGGAGACGGCGGGGACTTTCCCACGGGCGAGGAAGTGTCCGCCCGGAAGGCAGCCGCTTTCCTCCACCGTTCGGGAACCACCACATTCCTGGCCAGCATGGTCACCGCCCCGCGGGAGGATCTACTGCGCGGCATAGAGCTTTACGTGAAGCTTGCGGACGAAGGTGTTGTTGGCGGCATCCACCTCGAGGGACCCTTCCTGTCGCATGCCAGGTGCGGCGCGCAGAACCCGGATTACCTGTTGGATCCGGACCTGGAACTGATGGAGGAGCTGGTGTTCGCTGCCGCCGGCAAGCTCGCCACCATGACCTACGCGCCGGAACTCCCCGACGCTGCTGCCTTGGTTGACCTGATGACGTCCCACGGCGTGACCCCGTCCCTGGGTCACACCGACTGCGATTACGCCGTTGCGGCCGCCTCCCTCGCCGCGGCCAGGGAAGGCCTGGAGTCGGCAGGGTTCGACGGCGTCAGCTCGCTGCCCACCGTCACCCACCTTTTCAACGGCATGCCTCCGATGCACCACCGTGCGCCGGGTCCTGTGGCCGCCTGCCTGCGGATGGCGCAGGAAGGCAAAGCGGTGGTGGAACTCATTGCCGACGACACCCACCTTGACCCCGCCATGGTGGCGACCGTCTTCCAGTTGGTCGGCGCTCCGAACATCCTCCTGGTCACCGACTCCATGGCCGCTGCGGGGCTGGCGGACGGCAACTACATGCTGGGCCCGTCCCCGGTGACCGTCACCAACGGCGTTGCCACGCTGGATGCCACCGGGTCCATCGCCGGCGGAACCTCTACCCTGCTGGATGTAGTGCGAAGGACCGTCGCCGCCGGGGTCGGCTTGCCCGAAGCCGTGTGCTCAGCCACCTCGGTACCTGCCGCCGTCCTGGGCCTTTCCGACGAGATCGGGGGTCTCCGGCGGGGGCTCCGTGCGGACGTTGTGACGACAGACCAGGAACTGGGCCTGACCGGCGTGATGCGTAATGGTGAATGGTTGTCGTGACGCCATACGACGCCCCGCGAATTAGGGTGTCGCGTTACCTCCTTTTTACCGAAAATTTTCGCCAAATTGCCTAAAAGACCGTTGACCTCCGGCAGCGCTCATGAAAGTGTTGTAGCAGTCTTTGTGTAGGTGGTTTTCATGCTCGCAAGACGGGTTGCGAGCGTGAAGCTCCTGCAAATCCAACTGTGCCCCAGTCGGTTTGCGGATCTTCTCGCGGAGTAACAAAGCCGGTACGAGGTGTATCGGACTGAAGTTCCATAATGAGGAGAAATACATGGCACTGGGAACCGTTAAGTGGTTCAACGCTGAAAAGGGCTTCGGCTTCATTACCCCGGATGACGCGGATGGCGACGTTTTCGTTCACTACTCCGAGATCCAGACCGGCGGTTTCAAGACCCTCGATGAGAACCAGCGCGTTCAGTTCGAGATCGGCCAGGGCGCAAAGGGCCCGCAGGCAACCGGCGTTACCGTTGTCTAATTAGCCACCGAAATCTGCCAGGGCCCGTTTTAGGACAGGCCGAACGCAGTTTCACACCAGCTTGGCCCCGGTTTCGCACCGGGGCCAAGCTGTTTTAAGGCAGCACCTTTAATGCCGGATATGTCCGATCTCAACAAACCTGGTCACAAACTGCGTGGAATAGCATGCGCACCGGGAATGGGTGTTGACAATTCAACCAACCAAAGTACGCAACAGCCTTGCAGTGTGCCGCACTGATAAACCCGGAAGGTAAGCGCGACTTAGTGCCCTTCCCATGGCCGGGAGGTGCAACGGGTCCTGGTAATACATGTAGAGCGTGCGATAGTCCGGCTGGAAGCGTGATTTGAAGGAAGCCAGGGAACGGAAGCCATAAACCGGCTCCAAAGCCTGTCCCACCAAGTCCAGGATTCCGGCCAGCCCTTCCGGCCGCTGGTCCATCTCTTCCTTCTCCCTTGCCAGTGGAGAACCTGACAGCGAAATAACTTCCACGGAATCCCTGAGATGCAGCACGGCCGAGGCGATAAGGAATTCCATGACTCCCGGGAAGGCATCGCCACGGCGCCTCATGAAGTCCAGGGTCCAGCTCACCACCTTTCCGTCGTCGTACACGGGCAGCCAGCTGGTGACTCCGTACACCAGGCCGTTTTCATCCACGGCCACGCAACACAGGACCTCGGGGTCGTCCAGCTCGTCAAGGCTGCCCAGCGTGAAGCCCATTTCAGGCACCCGCTTCTGTGCAGCCCATTCTTCGGAGACTTCGCCGATCTGCGCCCGCAATCCGTGCGGCAGGGTCGGGTAGCTGCCCCATACCGCAGTAATTCCCATCTTGGCCGCCCTGTTGAGGGCCGTGCGGACGTTCTGCCATTCCTTGCCGCGGAACTCCAGGCCCCGGATCCTCAACCTTGTCTCCTGGGCTACCGCCACACGCCGGAAACCTCTCGTCCGCAGCACAGGCCACAACTCCTCCGTGCACGAATAGAGGCAAGGGACCAACGCGTGCTGCGCGCAATAATCCAGGAAACCGAGGGCTGTATCCCTGTGGTGCTCCGACCGTCCGATGGGCCCAGCCAGGGTCAAAGCCACATTGCCGTGTTGCTGGAAGGCCACAGCCCCATGGCCGTCGTCAGTGAACCAGTACTTCCTGGGCTCCCACAGGGTCATCCATGACAGGGAGTCGCCGCCTGCCTTCACCAGTTTCCTGGCGCGTTCCCGGGACTCCCGGTCCAGGCCACCGGCGTGGTGTCCCCGGACCAGCAAGACCCACACCCCCAGCAAGGCCACCAGCCAAAAGACCGTTCCGGAGTACGAGAACAAGAAAGCTTCCAGGGCATCGCGCTCGGCAAAAACCCTTCGGTAGACCCCGGGCAGCGGAACCGGCAGGTACTGACGTGCGAGCTCGGCACCCAGACCCAGCAGGCCGCCGTCGCGCGTCATCCCGCCGGATGCGAACCATACCGCGACGTAGAGAAGCAAAAGTACCCCTCCGGTGAGCCCCACCACCCAGAAGATCCTGCGGCGGAGCCGCACGGAAGAGTCCACGCGGAAGTGGCCACGGTAGGCAAAGAGCAGGACAGCGAGGATCAACGGCACCAACACCAGCGGGACGATGTGCGCCACCGCTGACCCCAGCAGCCCGGTCCGGGGACGGGCGATGTTCAACGGCATGCTCGCAAACAGTGCGAGGTAGACCGTGGACAGCGCCACCACCACCACTTGGACGCCTATGGCTATGCCCAGGGCCAGCCGACGTCCCCTGCGCATGCCATCGGCACAGATGAGCAGCAAGGCCATGGGCACCACCGCCAAAGCCAGCCCAAAAGGCCCCGTGTACCCCTGCCGGGCCAGTTCAAGGCAGGCAACATCGATGCTGCCTCCACAATTGGTCTCCAATTGGCTCAGCGTGGGCAAAGGGTTGAGGATAACGTCCCGCAGCAACGCCAGAGGACCGGAAGGACCCTTCGCTACCGTCGTCAGAAGGGGCCCGACAGCGAAGATGGCAGTGGTCAGCGAGAGCAGGGTCCTGACCTCGCGTGCGGTGGAACGGTGCAAATGGAGGCTGCCCTCATTGCTTTGGGCCCACCAGGCAACCACCAAGCCCACCAGCGCGCCCAGGAACCCGACCACAGTTTCCGGATGCCCCACGTACAGGACCAACAGCAACGTCAAGGACAAAGCAACCGTGCGAAAACGGCGCTGCCAGAGCGCCGTGAGCTTGGCACTGGCGGCGAGGCCGGTGGCCAGGACCGCCCCGTACGGACCAATGAGCCGATGATCCACCATGGCCGAGAGCCAACCGTCGTTGACGTACTGCGCCACCTGGGTCACCAGCAGGAAGGCCGTGACACACGCGAACTGGCACCCAAGAAACAGGCCCGCGGTCCGCAGGGAGCCTAGATGGCGTTCCGAGAAGCCGAGAAAAATCAACACCATGAGCACCGCCACGATGAACGCGGGAACGTTCGTCGTGAACAGCAGGGAGGTCCAGATGGACCACCACTCCCCCGCTTTCAAACCCTCCAGGGTGACTCCGGCTATCGGCAGCAAGGACTCCGGCGGCCCGGAAAGGATGCTCCCCGACAACGCGGCGACTGTGAGGAAGACAGCCACGACGAACAACGTAAACGGTGTGGACTGCACATGCCTCACCGCTTGACGGATCACCGGTTGAAGGACACCCTGGACGGCCAGGCTCACGGGGTGAGTCCCCAGCGGCCGGCAAGGAAATCGAGGGCACCTGGCATCCCGCGGACAACACTGTCCCAGGAATGCCCGGCGTGGTCAATGGAGTGGTCCTCCACGTCGAAGCCCGCGGAACGGGCAGCTTCCGCAAGCACATGCATGTAGCCGAGGAATTCGTTGTCAGTGGCACCGGCGGTGAGGTACATACCGCTGCCTTGGTACTGTCGCTCCTGCATGAGTACCAAAGGCGTCCGGGATTCGAAAGCTGCGGCGTCGCCGTCGAACGAGTCAGCGATCGTCTTGTTCCGGTCCTTGGCAAGGGCAGGTTCCTGCTCGGCTGAAAAACCGAGGACGGAGGTGAAGAGCTCCGGATGGGCTGTACCCATTTGGACAGCGCAGGTTCCGCCGAAGGAGAAGCCTCCCACAGCCCACTGCCCGGGAGCCGTGGAGACATCCAAGGTTTTACTGATCCATGCAGGGACATCCTTGGAAAGGTAGGTATCGGCTTGGGCAATACGGCTGTCCATGCACATGGTGTTGGCATTGCCGGAGCCGTTGGGATCAACAACTATGGTCACCGGCGCGATACCGTCATGATGCTCCGCAAACCTGTCCAGTTGAGCACGTAGCTGCCCGCCCGTCAGCCAATCCGAGGGACCACCCGGCTGGCCGGAAAACAGGACCAGTACAGGAAGGCTTGGGCGGGGTGACGCCAGGTAGGCAGGCGGTAGATAGATGTAGGCCTCGCGCGCGGTGAAGCCTGACTCGGCGCCCGGAATGCTCGCGCGACGAAGTATGCCGCCCTCCGGCATGCCGTCGGGGGCCTTCCACGATGTGACGGACGGACCCGGTGCGCTGCCGGGCGCTCGTTGCAGGCCGGCGTCCAGCGGCTGGATCCGGGCGACAGCCGTGCCCAAAAGGTCGGCCACCGTGTTGTTGAGTCCGAAGTATTGATTCACTTGGACCGCGCTCAGGAGAATCACGCCCAAGGCAGCCGTGACACTGCCCGCGCGTCCTTTCCACGAAGAATGCCGAAGCCGTACCGCACACAGCAAGACGGCCGCCACTCCGGGCGCGGACCACGCCAGCACCTCAAAGGGAAGATTTTCCGAGAACGTTGCCAGGAGGTCGACAAGAACCCAGTGCACCAGGGCCAGGATAACGACAGCCAGGACGGCTGCTCCGAGCACGACGACGGGCCACGTACGTTGCCGGCGCCACAGGAGGACTATTCCACCGGCCAGGCCGCACATCCATGCAAACCAGAAGAACGGACCATCCACGAGGCGGAGGTCGGACAGGAAGTCCATGCTTTTATCGCCAGGTGCCGACGCCGATAACCGGACCGGCCTCCAGCCAGGAAGAAAGCCCCGCGTAGGCTTCGAACTTCATGGCCAGCAGGAACTTCTTGCCCTCGTACTGAAGCTCGACCACCACCACATCGGGTTGTACTTGGACAAGCTCTTCTTCAGTGGGCTTGCGCCTGCCAAGAAGCTCAAGCGAGCTGCGCTTGAAACGGTACTTAGGTACCACGCTGAGGGACATTAAACGGAACCACTCGAGTTCCATGTCCTGATAACGACAAACCCCCATCTGCCAGCTGTTTCCAGCCATGCAAATGGAGGCGTCGACCGTGCCCAGGGCGCGCCGCAGATTGAAGCGGCGCACCCCGAAAAGGCACAGTGAAAAAACAAGCAACGCAAACGCCGCTGCCAAGGCGATGAACGGAATAAGGGAATCGTCCATCAAGGTCTAGCTATCGGATCCCCGCTGTAGCCGCTTCGCCCAAGTTGGCGTTGTCAGCAACAATGACCACACGATCGTTGTCGACGGAGAAGAACCCGCCATCGACCACTACCGCAATCCGGTCACCGGAAACCGGCTGGATTGCCAACTCACCCTCAGCCAAAATGGCCAGAAGGGGCGAGTGGCCCGGCAGGATTCCGATTTCACCATCGCTGGTGCGGGCCTTCACCATCTTGGCCGCGCCGGACCACACGAAGTGGTCCTCCGCGACAATCTCAACCTCAAGCTCAGCCATATTACTTGGTCTGTTCCTGGATCTTGGCCCAGTTGCGCTCGACGTCATCCAGGCCGCCGACGTTGAAGAACGCCTGCTCTGCGATGTGGTCCAGCTCGCCGTCGCAGATAGCGGTGAAGCCTTCGACCGTGTCCTTGATGGAAACGGTGGAGCCCTCGACGCCGGTGAACTGCTTGGCGGTGTAGGTGTTCTGGGAGAGGAACTGCTGGATACGGCGTGCACGCGACACGACGATCTTGTCCTCTTCGGACAATTCGTCAACACCGAGGATGGCGATGATGTCCTGGAGTTCCTTGTTCTTCTGCAGGATCTGCTTAACACGAACAGCCGTGTTGTAGTGGTCCTTGCCGATGTACTGCGGGTCCAGAATACGGGACGTGGACGTCAGCGGATCAACAGCCGGGTACAGGCCACGGGATGCGATTTCACGGGAAAGTTCCGTGGTGGCATCCAAGTGGGCGAACGTGGTTGCCGGCGCCGGGTCGGTGTAGTCGTCAGCGGGCACGTAGATTGCCTGCATGGACGTGATCGAGTGGCCCTTGGTGGACGTAATGCGCTCCTGGAGCAGACCCATCTCGTCAGCAAGGTTGGGCTGGTAGCCCACGGCGGACGGCATACGGCCGAGCAACGTGGAAACTTCCGAACCTGCCTGCGTGAAGCGGAAGATATTGTCGATGAAGAGCAGCACGTCCTGGTTCTGGACATCGCGGAAGTACTCCGCCATCGTGAGCGCAGACAGTGCGACCCTCAAGCGCGTTCCCGGCGGCTCATCCATCTGGCCGAAGACAAGGGCGGTGTCCTTGAGAACGCCTGCCTCTTCCATTTCAACCCAGAGGTCGTTACCTTCACGGGTACGCTCGCCAACACCGGCGAATACCGAGGTACCACCGAAGTTACGGGCAACACGGGTGATCATTTCCTGGATCAGGACGGTCTTGCCCACACCGGCGCCACCGAACAGACCAATCTTTCCACCCTTGATGTAGGGGGTCAGGAGGTCGATGACCTTGATGCCGGTTTCAAGCATCTCCGTGGAACCCTCGAGCGAAGCGAAGCTCGGAGCCTTGCGGTGGATCGGCCAGTAGGCGTCAGCCTTGATTTCCGACTCGTCGACGTCAAGCGGCTTGCCGAGGACGTTGAAGATGTGGCCCTTGACTCCGTCGCCAACGGGCACGGAGATCGGAGCGCCGGAGTCCTGGACAGTGGTGCCGCGGACGAGGCCGTCGGTTGCCTGCAGGGAGATGGCGCGGACGAGGTTGTCACCCAGGTGCTGGGAGGTCTCGAACGTGATGGTCTTGGTCTGGCCGTTGAGGGTAACCTCGGTGGTCAGCGCGTTGTAGATCTCGGGGATTGCGTCAGCCGGGAATTCGACGTCGACAACCGGACCAATAACACGGGCAATACGACCGGTTGCACCGGCCGTTGCTACGTGTTCGGTAGCAGTGGCAGTCATCTCTCTCACTTCACTCAGTAGATGGCGTGGGTTAAGTTTATCTGTTTGGTGCAGGTGCGGCTTCGGGCCGGATCCCTACCGGCTAGGACGCGAGGGCGTCTGCGCCGGCCACGATCTCGGAAAGCTCCTGCGTAATTTCGGCCTGACGGGCCGTGTTGCGAAGGCGCGTGTACTTCTTGATCAGTTCCGTTGCGTTGTCACCGGCCGACTTCATGGCGCGCTGGCGGGCTGCGAGCTCGGAAGCTGCGGCCTGCAGCATGGCTGCGAAGATGCGGGATTCGATGTAACGCGGAAGCAGGGCATCAAGGACCTGCTCGGTTTCCGGTTCAAATTCGTACAGCGGCAGCAGCTCGGACTCCGAGGCTGCTTCCTCTTCCACGACCTCGAGCGGGAGCAAACGGATGACCGTCGGTTCCTGCGTCACCATGGACTTGAAGCGGGTGTAGACGACGTGGATCTCGTCCACGCCTCCCTCTTCATACGCGGTGGCGAAGTCTTCGAGGAGGGCAGCACCGATTTCACGGGCAGTCCCGAATTCCGGCGCATCCGTGCCGCCGGTCCAAACGCGGGCGTATTCACGGTTGCGGAATTCGAAGTAAGCCTGCGCCTTGCGGCCGACCAGGTAAGACTTGATTTCCTTGCCTTCTTCGCGAAGCAGCTCGCTGAGGCCTTCGGCCTGCTTGAGCACGCTGGCGGAGTAGGATCCTGCGAGGCCACGGTCCGAGGTAATAACCAGGACTGCGGCCCGACGGATCTGCTCCGGCTCGGTGGTCAGCGGGTGGTCGATTTCGCTCTGAGTCGCGACAGCAGAAACGGCGCGGGTGATGGCGTTCGCGTACGGCAGTGAAGCTGCTACGCGGGCGCGGGCCTTGCCAATGCGCGAGGTAGCGATCAGTTCCATCGCCTTGAAGATCTTGCGCATCGACGTCGTCGAGCTGATCTTCTGACGGTAGACCCGGATCTGGGCTCCCATACTTATCCTTTCCTAAGTTCCCGACGTACTGCCCTGCCGGGGCCCTTGCGGACCCCGGCAGAGCAGGTCATCGAAACTAGCGCTTCTGCTTGACGATCTTTTCCTGGTCGACGTCGCCGCCCGAGATCGCTTCGTACTCTTCGTGGCCGGCACCAACCAGACGGTTGTCGCCTTCACCGAAGAAGCCCTTCTTGAAGGAAACGATGGCTTCCTTCAGCGCTGCGGTGGTGTCGTCATCCAGGACGTTGGTCTGGGCCAGCGTGGTCAGGATGGAGGACTGGTGCCTCAGGTGCTCCAGGAACTCGGCTTCGAAGCGGCTGATGTCCTCAACCGGAACGTCGTCCAGGTAACCGTTGGTACCGGCCCAGATGGAGACAACCTGCTCCTCGACCGGGAACGGCGAGTACTGGCCCTGCTTGAGGAGCTCCATCAGACGTGCGCCACGGGTCAGCTGCTGACGGGAAGCAGCGTCCAGGTCCGAGGCGAACATGGCGAATGCCTGCATGTCGCGGTACTGAGCCAAGTCCAGCTTCAAGGTACCGGAGACCTTCTTCATGGACTTGACCTGTGCCGAACCACCCACGCGGGAGACGGACACACCAACGTCAACAGCGGGACGCTGGTTGGCGTTGAAGAGGTCCGACTGGAGGAAGATCTGGCCATCGGTGATGGAGATCACGTTGGTCGGGATGTAGGCGGAAACGTCGTTCGCCTTGGTCTCGACGATCGGAAGACCGGTCATGGAACCTGCGCCCAACTCGTCGGAGAGCTTCGCACAACGCTCCAGCAGGCGGGAGTGCAAGTAGAAGACGTCACCCGGGTATGCTTCACGTCCCGGCGGACGACGCAGCAGGAGGGACACAGCGCGGTAAGCTTCGGCCTGCTTGGACAGGTCATCGAAGATCACCAGGACGTGCTTGCCGCCGTACATCCAGTGCTGGCCAATGGCCGAACCTGCGTAAGGTGCCAGGTACTTGAAGCCGGCGGGGTCAGATGCCGGGGAAGCCACGATGGTGGTGTACTCCAGTGCACCGTGGTCTTCGAGCGTCTGGCGGACGGCTGCGATGGTGGAAGCCTTCTGGCCGACACCGACGTAAACGCAACGAACCTGCTTGTTGACATCTCCGGAAGCCCAGTTGGCCTTCTGGTTGATGATGGTGTCCACCGCGATAGCGGTCTTGCCGGTCTGGCGGTCACCAATGATCAGCTGACGCTGGCCACGGCCGATCGGGATCATGGCGTCGATAGCCTTAAGGCCGGTCTGCATCGGTTCGTGAACGGACTTGCGCTCGGTCACGCCCGGAGCCTGCAGCTCCAGTGCACGGGTGGCTTCGGCCTTGATCTCGCCGAGGTCGTCAATGGGCTGGCCCAGGGGGTCGACCACACGGCCCAGGAAGGCGTCGCCAACGGGCACGGACAGGATCTCACCGGTGCGGTGAACTTCCTGGCCTTCTTCAATTCCGGTGAAGTCACCGAGTACGATCACACCGATTTCGCGGACGTCGAGGTTCTGGGCGAGGCCCAGGGTGCCGTCTTCGAAGCGAAGCAGCTCGTTCGCCATGACCGAGGGAAGACCCTCAACACGGGCGATGCCGTCACTGGCGGCGGTCACGCGACCAACCTCTACGCGCTCTGCGTTACCGGGTTCGTAGGACGCCGCGAACTCGTTCAACGCATTACGGACGTCGTCGGCGTTGATGGTCAATTCGGCCATCTGCAGTCCCTGCTCTCCTGTTTTCGTGATCATCGTTGCTCACGATGACCGGGTTTTATATCAGTTAGTTGTGCTTTGCCTGGCTAGCCGGCGAGCTGGCGGCGGAGTTCGGTCAGGCGGGCGATAACGGAAGCGTCCAGCACTTCGTCTCCCACCTGAACCCGGATTCCGCCGATCAGCGACGGTTCAACGTTGACGTTGACCTTCAGTTCGCGGCCGTACAGCGCGTTCAGCCCGGCCTGCAGTCGGCTGGCCTGCGTTTCCGTCAACGGACGGGTAACGCTGACGGTTGCAATCCAGCGCTGCTGACGCTTGGCTGCAAGCTTCGCGAAGGACTCGACGAGCTTGCTCGGCTTAACACCGCGCGGCGCCGTAACGGCCTGGCCGATGAGGACCTTGGCCTCCTCGCTGATGCCTGGAAGCAGCTTCCCGACAAGTGCGAGCTTGGCTGCGTCCGTTGCCTGCGGCTCAGACAAGGCACGTTGTACTTCGTGGCTGGAAGCGACAACCTGGTTGAAGGCAAACAGGTCGTTTTCCAGCTCTTCCAGCCCCGTGATTCCGGAGGCAGAAACGGCCGACTTCTTTTCAGCTACGGCAATGACGACCGTGGCGGCAAGCGTCTCGAGTGCATCGCCGATATCACGAGCAGATGCCCAGCGTGAGCTGGCCAGTCCGCCTGCGATCTCAGCAGCATCAGCGGAGACTTTTCCGCCAACCAGCTGCTTGACCAGCGCCGACTTCTCGTCTCCGCTGCGGGACGGATCAGTCAGGGCGCGGCGCAAGCCAGCCGAGCTGTCCACCGTTCCCAGGATTCCGAAGAGGTCCTTAGCCAACTGCAGCGAGGCCAGAGGAAGCTTGGCTTCCAAGTCCGCCAGCGCCGTGGTCAGCGATTCGCTCGATATACCTGCCATTAGCTAGCTGCACCTGCGTTCTGGGTCTCCAGATCAGCCAGGAAGCGGTCAACAACGCGCGCGGCACGCTCGTCGTCCGTCAGTGCTTCACCAACAATGCGACCTGCCAGCGTGGTAGCCAATGTGCCGACCTCGGAGCGGAGGGACACAACAGCAGCTGCGCGCTCCGACTCGATGGCTGCGTGTGCCTGCTCGGTAATGCGTGCAGACTCGGCAGCCGCCTTTGCCTTCAGGTCCGCCAGGATCTGGGCACCTTCGGCGCGTGCTTCCTCGCGGATGCGGTTGGCCTCGGCACGGGCATCGGTGAGCTGCTGCTTGTACTCTTCAAGAGCTGCGGAAGCCTCGGCCTGGGCCTGCTCCGCCTTTGCGATGCCACCTTCGATCGCTTCGGCGCGCTCAGCGAACGTCTTCTCGAACATCGGGACAATGAACTTGACCACGATGAACAGAAGGACTGCGAAGCCGACGAGGACAACGCCCATTTCCCAGACGTTGGGAACGAGCGGGTTTGCCTCTTCGCCTTCAGTGGCGGCTGAGATGATCAGCTGATTCATATTTCACCCGTCCTATCTACTCGGTTGCGGAATTCGCTGTTCTGAAGTTGAAACTAGAGAACGAAAGCGAAGACGAGGCCGAGGATGGCAAGAGCTTCGGTCAGTGCCAGACCAAGGAATGCGATCGGCTGCAGCACGCGCTGAGCTTCCGGCTGACGAGCAACACCGTTGATGTAAGCCGCGAACACGAGACCCACACCGATACCACCGCCGATTGCGGACAGACCGTAACCTACGAGGTTGAGATTGCCTTCCATTTTTTTCCTTTCAAGATGCCACCCGTGTGGCAGGTTGTTTGGTTTACTTCAATCCCCATCAGGGGAAGACTGTGTGCCTTAGTGGCTGTCGGCGTGCAGGGCGCCTTCGATGTAGATCGCGGTCAGCAGGGTGAACACGTAAGCCTGCAGCGCCATGATCAGTGCTTCGAGCATGTACATGGCGATCGCGCCGACGAGCACCAGGACCGAGGTTCCCTTGAGCAGGATGTTCTCCTGCATGACGAGGAACTCGATGCCGGAGCCGGCGAGCATGACGATGAGGTGGCCGGCCAGCATGGTGGCAAACAGACGGAGGCTGTGCGTTACCGGGCGGACCAGGAAGTTGGAGATGATTTCGATCGGTACGACGATCGGGAGGATGTACCACGGCACGCCCGAAGGAACGGTCGCGAGCTTGAAGTACTTCAGGCCGTTCTTCTTGATGCCGATGATGATCCAGGTGAAGTACACGATGCCCGCGAGGACATAGGCGCCGCCGACGTGGGAGAAGCTCGGGAGCTGGATGACGGGAATGGCGCCGTAGATGTTGTTCACCAGGATGAAGAAGAACAGGCTGAACAGCAGGGGCACGTACTTGATGAAGTCTTTGCCGCCGATGATGTCCTTGGCGATGCTGTTACGGACGAAGCCGTAGGCCATCTCGCCTGCGAACTGCAGCTTGCCGGGGACCAGCTGCTGCTTCCGCGCGGCGGCCACAAAGAAAGCGGCGATAATGACGACCGACAGGATCACCAGCAGCATTTGCTTGGAGAAGCCGTCCGCAGCACCCCAAGGCAGGATTGCCGGCAGGTGCATTTCTTCGATTCCGGGTGGGGTGAAGGACCCCGAATCCTGGGCTGGGAGCGCAAGCGCGATCAACGCGTTTCCTCTCTGCTGTGTCCATCATTGGGCATTGGGCGGAAAGCGGACACACTCAATGCATCCCCATTCCATGTGAAATTATTTGGCATTACTGTTCCCGTCTTTGGACGGACCGCGGTCTGCGCTACTCTCGCCAGCAGAAGTGCGTTGCTTGGTGAGGCCGTGCATATGGGAAAGATAGAACCCTCCTGCGGCTCCAAGCAGAGCGCCAAGGAGCACAATCCAGCGGGTCCCCCACAGATTATCCAGTCCCCAGCCTATCAAACTCCAGACAATGATCCCGCCAATGATGTAGCTGAAGACCGCGATGCCGGCGTTGTATCCGCCGTCGTTCGAGGCTTCGGCCGCGTCACCGGCGTCACTGGAAACTGATGTGGCGTTCTCCGTGGACGTCTTGCGCTTACGCAGTGGCATCCGGGCCGCCCTTCGGTTCGGTGGGGTCGTTGAAAATCTGCAGGCGTGCCTTGCTGAATCCGTAGAGTTCTGCAGCCTGCCATGCCACTACGCCCACGACGGCCCCGATGAGGAACCAGCGGCCGATGATCCAGTCAGGCCTGCCGAGGGCAAAAAGCACCACGGCGAAGCCCACGACCTTGACGAAATACGTCGCAACAAAAAGGCCAATGGCGCCGGAAGGATTTGCACGGCCGACGAAGTGCCCTATCAGGAGGCTGATGGCGAAGAAGAGCATCACCAGCAAGGCTCCGGCCGCCGTCGAAAGCGCGCCTTGCCCGCCGTCGACCATTGCTGCCACAACGCATGTCACGGCGGCAGCGATGCCGGATGCCAGGGAGCTCAGCACCAGCAACCGAAGCCAAAGAGAGGAGATCCCACCAAAAATTCCATCGCCGCGGCGGCCGGACGCATGTCCGGATCGGGCGTTGGATGTCATGGGGAAACCAATCCTTGTGGCAGGGAGCCAGATTCTCAAAGCGGGGATACGGGCGAGTGACTGTCCGCACCAAGAATTCTACATGAGATAGAACTTCGGCCCTAACCGGACGTCATGGACTACTCCCCCGGCCGTGCCGTATGACGGGTGAAGTAGGGCCACGCGGTAATGGCCGCCATGACCAGAGCCGCAACGATGTCCACGATCAGGACGATCTGCCAGGGAAAGACGGCGAAAGCCACGCCGCCGAAAGCAAGAATGCAGGTCCAGACGTAAAGCATCACGACGGCGGTGCGGTGCGAGTAGCCAAGGTCCACCAGCTTGTGGTGGAGGTGCCCGCGGTCGGCGGACCACGGCGACTGGCCGCGGGCCGTCCTGCGCACCACGGCCATGCCGAAATCAAGCAGCGGCAATGACAGCACGGCGAACGGCAACAGGATCGGAATGATGGTCGGAATGCCGTTGGCGCGGTCATAGAGGCCGGACTCGATCTGTCCGGTGGCCACGACGCCGGCAGAGGCCATCAGGAGCCCGATCAGCATCGCCCCGGAGTCGCCCATGAAGATCTTCGCCGGGAACCAGTTATGCGGGAGGAAGCCGATGCAACTGCCCACCAGAATGGCCATCAGGAGCGTTGCCAGATCGGAGTTGTCGGTGGAGGGGTTGTTCCGGTGGACCCAGTACGCGGTGAGGAAGAAGGCGCCCCCGCCGATCGTCGCTACGCCGGCGGCAAGGCCGTCCAGTCCGTCGATGAAGTTCACCGCGTTCATGGTGGTGACGATCAATCCGGCCGTCAGGGCGATCTGGACGAGTTCGGACTGGATGAAGACCGGTTCCGGAATGAAGGGAACCACGGACATGCGGACGCCCCAGATGGCCACGATCAGCGCGGCCGCGGCCTGGCCCAGCAGCTTGATCCACCAGCGGATGTCCAGGATGTCATCGGCGACTCCGACCGCCACGATAACCACCGCGCCGGCCAGGATCCCCCACGGGGCATCGTTCTGCCGGAAAATATCCTTGACAAAGAAGGAGTTACCGGCCACCACCAGGGCAGCGAAGAACCCCGCAAAGATTCCCAGTCCCCCCAGCTTGGAGATCAGCGCCGAGTGCATGTCCCTGCTGCGGATGGGCTGGTACAGGCGAAGCTTATTGCCAAGGACCCGCGCACCCCAGGTGCCCGCGTAGGCCACCACGGCAGCCGTGAGGGCCATCAGCAGGTACATAATCATGATGCGGCTCCGGAACGCAGCGTCATCGACGCCGGAAAATGGTGGGGTTCGGGGCAGCTCGGTGTGTGGAATGCTGTCTTTGGATAAATGGAACTACTCCGTCGCCATGCCTGCACCGGCTGTGCCGAATGTTGCTGGTTTTACGTGGACTCTAGTAGACGATACTAATGCCAACGGCTCCGGGCGTCGGCGTGACGCAGCCGGGACCTGTTGACTTTTCGGGGACCGCCCGCGGCACCGTTCCCTAGCGGGGGCCGCGCTGGAGGTCCTTTTGGACGTCCCGCAGCGGGTAGATTCCCGCAAGCACCGACGCGTTGGAACGCGGCGGCCTGTAGCTGTCGCGAACGCCCTTGGCGAACCCGCCCAACAGCATCCTGCGGTTGGGCGATGACGCGATGGTGCGTGCCCAGTTGCGCAGCGAAGCTCCGGTGAACAAGACCTTCTCCCACGGAGTCAAGGCATTCGACCGGGTATAGACCCACAGCTTGTTACGGACCTCGTAGTAGAAGCGGGGACCTGGATCTGCTCCGGCGTCCCCGAACACCTTGGTGTGATGGTTGGCCACGGACGCGCCGCTGGCGAGGGCCACGCCGTGCCGTGAGATGCGCGCCGTGAACTCAAGATCGTCATTCCAGATGAAATAGTCCGCAATGGGCAGCCCGTTCCGCCTGATCTCCTCGGCCCGGATCAAGACGGAGACAAACGACGCACTGCGGATCTGCGTCGCCCCGACGCGGGATGCTGCGGCGCGCGCGGCTTCACTGGCACCGATGCGGGGCCGCATCCGGTTCATGGGATGGTCGCGACCGTCGGTCCAGACCACGCGGCTCGCGATGAAGGCAGGGAGTACTCCCGTCGCGGCGCCGTAGCCTTCGGAGACATCCAGGGCTTCCCGGAGTGCGTTGGCCTGCGGCTCAGTGTCGTCATCCATGATCCAGACGTGGTCCGCAGCGTGGTCGAGGACGGCGCGCTCCATGCCAACAACGAACCCTCCGGCGCCGCCGACGTTGCTGTTCAACGTCACAAGGTCCGTCTTCAAGGGCCCGGCGTAGGTGCGCAGGTATTCTGCGGTTCCGTCCGTCGAAGCATTGTCCACAATAACGACGACGTCGGGCACTTGGGTGCCGGCAGCGATACCCGCCAACGTTGTCTCAAGGAGCTCTCGCCGGTTATAGGTGACCACGACGGCCACCACAACGGGATTAGACATTACTTCCCTTTGCTCGGGTCGGTTGGAGGCGGCGGCGCAGCAAAATGCCTGCCAGCTTCCACGGTTCGACAAATACGCGGTAGGCCACCCGTCCGGGATGCAGGACGAGCCGCCACGCCCACTCGAGCCCCAGGCGGCCCAGCCAGCGCGGCGCGAGCTTTTGAACACCCGCCACCTGCTCAATCGCCCCGCCCACCGCGCAGTACACGGCGGGGGGCAACTGGTGGAGCCTGCGACTCAGGACGCTTTCCTGCAGGGGCATCCCCAGTCCGAGGAGCACCAGCTGGGGACGGAAATCGCCAAGCCAGTCCACCACGGCAGTTTCGAGGGCATGGTCCCAGTCCTCCCCGGGCATGCCGTCGACAGTCGCTGTCGGAATGATCGAACGGATCTGCGCCACGGCCTTGGTATTGGCATCCCGTCCTGCGCCAACCACGGCGACGCGTTCAAGGTTGTTGACCCTGCCGAGCTCCGGAATCCAATCCATGGAACCCAGCCGGTAGTCCATGCTCCGCTGTCCACGTGACTTCAAGTGCGGCCGGCGCGCCGCTCCCCAGAGCATCGCCACGGGCGCTCCGTCGAGCAGGACAACCGCGCTGCCGTCATAGAGCGTCCGGAAATCCTGGCGCGTGTGGAAAAGGGTGACGCTGTGCAGGTTGTGGCCGAGCACCGTGCTCGTAGTGCCGTCACTGATCAGGCCTTCGAGTGCTTGGACGACGTCATCCGCGCGCAGCGGTGTTGCGTCGACGTCGAGGACGGGGACGCGCTGACGGGCCGGGATCATTCGGGCTTGGCTTCGCCGGCTGCATTGGACGGTGGCGCTACGTTCGCGGTGTGCGCTTCAGCGGATCCGGCGTCCGGCCGCTCTGCGTCCACGGGCGCTGCGTCCACGGGCGCTGCGTCTACGGGCGCTGCGTCTACGGGCCCCGCGTCCACAGGCTCGGCGTTCACGGGCCCTGCATCTCCAGGCCCCGCGTTCACAGGCTCGGCCTCCGGCGCCGTACTCCCGGCGTCTGCTTCGGCAGGCGACTCAGGTGCTGTTTCGCCGAAACCCAGCACGGAAGGCACAATCTCCCGAAGGCTTTCAAGCGGGACGGCGCCTTGGCGCACCACCCGGAACGGCGTCCGGGTTGCGTCCACGATGGTGGACGGAACTGCGGCTGTGCCTTGGAGGGGCCGGAAGCCGCCTTCAAGGTAAACCTCAACGGACTCGGCCAGCTGCATTCGTGCCTCGGAAGCCGTCTGCGCTGCTTCCTGGCCAGTGCGGTTGGCCGATGAAACCGCCAAGGGACCCGTCAGCCCAAGCAACTCCAGGGCGAGCTCATCATCGGGCATCCTGAGGGCTACCGTGCCCTTGGTATCCCCGAGGTCCCAATCGAGGGAAGGCTGTGCGTGCAGGATAAGCGTCAGTCCGCCAGGCCAAAAAGCCTGCGCCAGCGCACGGGCGTCTGCCGGGACGTCGGTGGCCAGTCCGTCCAAGGCGTTGATCCTGGGTATCAGTACGGGCGGCGGCATCTGGCGGCTGCGGCCCTTGGAAGCAAGCAACATGGTCACAGCCAGGGGCGAGAAAGCGTCCGCTGCGATCCCGTAAACGGTGTCGGTCGGCAGGACGATGCACTTCTTCTCGCTGATGGCACGCTGTGCATGCTGAAGTCCCTCAGCCCGCTGGTCATCGGAAGTGCAATTGTAGGTTGTGGTCACAGCGCTATTCTTTCACTCTTCGGTGGCCGTCTTCGCCAGCACCGCGCTCGTGGCCCGTTCCTTGCCGTTGAGGTCGAAGTGCGTGGTGATGTCCTGCCACTTGCCGGCACGCCCCAACATGCCGGCTATCCACCCGGCTTGGACTTCGGCGTGTTCCATGACGAAGTACCCCCCTGGTTTCAGCAGGCGGGCCGCCGAGGCCGCTGCCGCCGTCGGAAGTTCCATGCCGTCCGCTCCCCCGCCGTACAGGGCCTCAGGGGGATCGTGCAACGCCACTTCCGGTTCATTCGGGATAGCTTCGGCGGGTATGTAGGGCGGATTGGAGACGACGACGTCAAAGGTTCCGTCATGTTCGACCAAGGCATCCCGCAGGTCTCCTTCAACGAGGATGACTCCCAAAGGCGCGAGGTTCCTTGCGGCCCAGGCAAAAGCCAAGTGGCTGAACTCCACCGCATGGACTTCCGAACCCGGCACTTCGTGTGCAATGGAGCCCGCGATGGCACCTGAGCCGGTGCCGAGGTCCGCTACTTTGGGACGGTCAAGTGAGGCGATCCGGTCGATGACCAGCTGCACCACGGATTCAGTCTCTGGCCGGGGAACAAAAACACCGGGGCCGACGTGCAGTTCCAGGTGCCGGAAATAGGCGACGCCGGTAATGTGCTGCAGCGGGACGCGCGAGGCACGTTCGGCCACCAGGGAGGCGTAGCCCTCGGGCGCCGGGGTGGTGCCCAACAGCATGGCCCGGAGCCGCCCCAAACCGACACCGAGCAGATGGTCGGCAAGCAATTCCGCGTCGACGCGCGGACTGGGGACTCCGGCATCGGCCAGAACGGCTGTGGCCTCGCGAACCGCGTCCGCGAGGCTCTGGCCAGGGTGAAACGACATGGTTACCTGCGTCCGGCTGCTATTCGCCGATGGCATCCAGGCGCGACTGTTCATCCATCTCAATGGCGGATTGGATGACCGGTTCCAAATCACCGTTCATGACGGCGTCAAGGTTGTATGCCTTGTAGCCGGTGCGGTGGTCGGCGATGCGGTTTTCCGGGAAGTTGTACGTACGGATGCGCTCGGAACGGTCCATGGTGCGGATCTGGGACTTGCGCTGTTCGGAGTTGGCGGCGTCGATTTGCTCCTGCTGGTGGGCCAGGAGGCGGGCACGGAGCACGCGCATGGCGGCTTCACGGTTCTGCAACTGCGATTTCTCGTTCTGCATGGCCACAACGATGCCCGTCGGCAAGTGGGTGATGCGGACAGCGGAGTCGGTGGTGTTGACCGACTGTCCACCCGGTCCGGACGAACGGTAAACGTCGATCTTGAGATCGTTTTGGTTGATCTCGATTTCCTCGGGCTCGTCCACTTCGGGAAGCACCAGGACACCGGCGGCGGACGTATGGATGCGGCCCTGGGACTCCGTGACCGGAACACGCTGCACGCGGTGGACGCCGCCCTCGAACTTGAGGCGGGCAAAGACACCCTCAGCGGGATCGTTGGAGTTGCCCTTGATGGCCACGGAAACGTCCTTGTAGCCGCCCAGGTCCGATTCCGTGGCGGAAATCATTTCAGTCTTCCAGCCTCGGGATTCGGCGTAACGCATGTACATGCGCAGGAGGTCCCCGGCGAACAACGCTGCCTCGTCGCCGCCTTCACCGCCCTTTACTTCGAGGATGACGTTGCGGGCGTCGTCAGGATCGCGGGGAATCAGCAACCGGCGCAGCCGCTCCTGGGCCGCGGGGATCTGCTCCTCGATCTGGTCCACCTCGGCAGCAAAGTCGGGGTCCTCGGCAGCCATTTCCTTGGCCGCTTCGAGGTCATCATTGAGTCCGCGCCACTTGTTGTACGCCTCCACGATGCCCTGAAGCTGGGCAGACCGCCGCCCCAACTTACGGGCCAGCGACTGATCGGCGTAGACAGCAGGATCGCTCAACCGGGCCTGGATGGCAGCATGCTCATCCAGAAGTCCCTGTACGGACTCAAACATTCTCAAACCTCTTTCGCCTTGTACAAGTCTAATAACTGCATCGTGTGGTCACTGACAGCCCATGGAAGGTGGGCCGAACGCAGACGAGCCGCTGATTCTGCTGCCCCGGGAGTGGCTTCGGGCCTGCCGGAGCCGGGCGGCTTGGGATCGAAGATCGCAAGCCACCCGGCGAAGGGGCGGGGGCAGCAGTATCAGCGGCTCATTGGAGCAGCTATTTGTCGTTGTCCGACTTCGCTCCAAGCGTCGTCTTCTGGACCTGCATGAGGAACTCGACGTTGCTTTGCGTTTCCCGGATCTTGTTGGTCAGCAGTTCAAGGCTCTGCTGCTGTTCCAGGCCGGAGAGGACCCTGCGCAGCTTCCACATGATCTTGACCTCTTCCGGGGAGAGCAGGTTCTCTTCGCGGCGGGTACCGGAGGCGTTGACGTCCACGGCCGGGAAGATGCGCTTGTCAGCCAACTGGCGGGACAGGCGCAGTTCCATGTTGCCCGTGCCCTTGAACTCTTCGAAGATGACCTCGTCCATCTTGGAACCGGTTTCCACGAGGGCCGTTGCCAGGATGGTCAGCGAACCGCCGTTTTCGATGTTGCGGGCGGCGCCGAAGAAGCGCTTGGGCGGGTACAGGGCTGCGGAATCCACACCACCGGACAGGATGCGTCCGGAGGCCGGTGCTGCGAGGTTGTACGCACGTCCGAGTCGGGTCATGGAATCGAGGAGGACAACAACATCCATGCCCATTTCAACGAGGCGCTTGGCACGTTCGATCGAAAGTTCGGCGACCGTGGTGTGGTCGTCTGCAGGCCGGTCGAAGGTGGAGGCAATGACCTCACCCTTGACGGTGCGCTGCATGTCGGTGACTTCTTCAGGGCGTTCGTCAACCAGCACCATCATGAGGTGGACCTCAGGATTGTTGGTGGTGATGGCATTCGCGATGGACTGCAGGATCAGCGTCTTGCCGGCCTTGGGCGGGGAGACGATGAGGCCACGCTGGCCCTTGCCGATGGGAGCCACGAGGTCGATGACACGGGGGCCGATCTTCTTCGGGTCCGTTTCGAGGCGGAGTCGCTCCGAGGGGTAGAGCGGCACAAGCTTGGCGAATTCAACGCGGTCCTTGAGCTCCTCGGGAGTCTTGCCGTTTACCGACGTGACCCGGACCAGGGCGTTGAACTTCTGGCGGGACGACTGCTGGTTGCGGTCTTCGCCTTCGCGCGGCGCACGGATGGCACCGACCACGGCGTCGCCCTTGCGCAGGTTGTACTTCTTGACCTGGGCGAGCGATACGTAAACATCGTTGGCTCCCGGAAGGTAGCCGGAGGTGCGGATGAACGCGTAGTTCTCCAGGACGTCCAGGATGCCGGCGACGGGCAGCAGCACGTCGTCTTCAGTGACCTCGACGTCGTCTACGTCCGGTCCCTGGGAACGTCCGCGGCGGCGCTCATTGCGGTCACGGAAGCGTTCGCTGCGGCTGTTGCCGTCGCGGCTGTCCTGGCCTCGGCGGTCGTTCTGCTCGTTGCGGTCGCGACGGTTGCGGCGGTTACGGCGGTTGCCGCCGTCTTCGCCGTCGTTGTCGTCACGGCGGTTGCGGGAGTTGTCGCGGCGTTCACGCTGCGGCTGTTCACCGGCTTCAGCCTGTTCGCGCTGCTCGGCACGGCCTTCACGCTGCTCTGCACGGCTGTCGCGGCCTTCACGCTCAGTGCGCTGTTCAGCGGACCGCTGCTCGGCCTGCTGCTCCGTACGCGGTTCGGCAGCGGGTGCCTCTGCCGCCTCGGCTGCAGCGGCGGCTTCACCACGACGGCGATTGCGGGTGCGGGGCTGACGGCGCTCGGCAGGAGCTTCCGCGGTTTCGGCCGCAGGAGCGGCCGTTTCTTCGGTACGTGCGGCTTCAGCGGCGGGAGCCGATCCAGCCTCTGCCGTTGCCGCAGCGGCGGCTTCGGCCGCAGCCACGACGCCATCGCTGCTTGCCCGGCGGCTGCGTCCACGTCCGCGTCGCGGTGCTTCCTGGGGAGCTGCTTCGCCGGCGGTTTCGACTGCGGGAGCCGACTTTTCCGGCTGCTGCTCAACGGCAGGAGCTTCCTTGGGGGCAGCTGCAGCGCTTCCCTTCGACGGTGCCTTGGCAGGCGCCTTGGTGGCTGGCGTGCCGGCACGGTGGGCGGAAATTGCGTTGACAAGGTCACCCTTGCGCATCCGTGATCCCCCGGAAATGCCCAACTGGCTGGCAAGAGCCTGGAGTTGGGCGAGCTTCAAGCCGGCAAGGCCGCTGCTCTTGGTGGTTGCGGCCGTTGACGACTCGGCAGCAGAAGATGTGGTGTCCACAGCTGAAGCCAGCTCAGTGGTTTCTGTCACGAAGGATCCTTCCCCCTCGACGGCGTCCGGAGCGAGAGCCGGACGCGATGATTTGTTCCGGGCTGCAGTTCAGATCTGCAGCCTATGGTTTCGGCCGTGCCTGATGGATTGTGGCCAACAGGGCCGGATACTGATCGTCTTCACTGGATCCAGTTGCCCGGACAACCGGCTGACTTAATCAGGGAACAGAGAGAGTTCTGCGGCACCTGAGACAGGCCGGAAAGAGACGGCACCGCCAGACGTTGGTGCAGTTGACGAAAGGGTACGGCGATACTGCCGAGATCCAAAATCAGGGAACTGCCCGCGGCTTTACCGCCGGTGCACTTCCACTCTAGCACCTTCAACGTCCACAGCCAGCGTCATCACGCGCCAAGCAACGTCGGGTGTGTTGGCCGAAGTAAAGGCGTCGATGTGGGCGGTGACTGCTGCGGCCTCGGCCTCGCCGTTGGCGAGCACCATGACAGTGGGTCCTGCACCGGACACGACGGCGGCGAACCCGGCTGAGCGCAAGGAGGAAATCAGGTTGGCGCTCGGGCGCATTGCCTCCGCCCGGTAGCTCTGGTGGAGGTAATCCTCAGTACCCGGGAGCAGCAGCTCCGGCTTGCTGGTCAGGGCATGGACCAGCAACGCTGCCCGTCCCGAGTTCATGGCTGCCGCATGGTGGCCCACCGAGGCGGGAAGAAGGCCACGCGCAGTTTCGGTGGAGAGCTCAAAATCCGGAACGGCCACGACGGGAACCACTGATGCCGCGACGTCCGCGCGCGTGCTGCTGTACTGCTCGCTGTCCTGCCATGACAGCGCCAACCCGCCGAAAATTGCGGGTGCGACGTTGTCAGGGTGGCCTTCAATCTCGCTGGTCAACTGCAGGATCCAGTCACGGTCCTGGCGGGCCTCGTCCGGAACCATGGCGTTGGCAGCTGTCACGGCAGCAACCACGGCGGAGGCGGAAGAACCCAGGCCACGGCCATGCGGGTTGACGTTCTCGGCAATGATCTTCAACCCGTTGCGCTGGAACCCGAGCCGGTCCAGGGCCAGGTCGATGGCGCGGACCACCAAGTGGGAGGAGTCCCGGGGAAGTGTTTCCGCTCCCTCTCCGGAGAGCTCGAACTCGAGCTCTCCGGAGGAAAGGGTTTCCACGGTCAGGGTGTCGTAGATGGACAAGGCCAGGCCGAGGCTGTCGTAGCCGGGGCCAAGGTTGGCACTCGTACCGGGCACCCTGACCGTCAGGCGCTGGCCGGCCGCGACCTCTGTTCGATCAGTCGCGGTGGGCTGCGTTGTTTCCACTCTTACTTTTCTTCCAGTCCCAGTTCTGCTGCAACAGTGACGACGTCGTTGGGCACCTTGACCGGCTGGACATCGCTGCCGTCCTCGGTACGCAGGGCCCACTGCGGGTCCTTCAGGCCGTGGCCGGTGACGGTGATGACGATCTTCTTGCCGGACGGCACCTCACCTGCGGCGTGCTTCTTGATCAGGCCGGCGACGCCTGCGGCCGAGCCGGGTTCAACGAAGACGCCTTCCTTGGACGAGAGCCAACGGTGGGCGGCGAGGATTTCCTCGTCCGTCACGGCCTCGATCAAGCCGCCCGATTCGTCGCGGGCCGCAACAGCGGTTTCCCACGAGGCCGGATTGCCGATGCGGATGGCCGTGGCAATGGTGTCCGGCTCGGTGATGGGATGGCCGGCGACGAAGGGGGCGGCACCGGCAGCCTGGAAGCCCCACATGGCAGGGGTCTTGGTAGAGACTGCGGCCAGCGTGCCGTTGGGGGTCTCGAAGGGGGCGGAGTACTCCTTGTAGCCCTTCCAGTAAGCACTAATGTTGCCGGCGTTGCCTACGGGCAGGACGTGGATGTCCGGTGCGTCGCCCAAGGAGTCCACCACTTCGAAAGCACCGGTCTTCTGGCCCTGGATACGGGCAGGGTTCACCGAATTCACCAGGAACACCGGGTAGGACTCGCCCAGTTTCCGTGCGATGTCCAGGCAGTTGTCAAAGTTGCCGTCAACCTGCAGCAGCGTGGCACCGTGGGCGATGGCCTGGCTCAGCTTGCCCATGGAAATCTTGCCCTCGGGAACCAGGACAGCGCACTTGAGGCCGGCGGCCGTAGCGTAGGCAGCTGCCGAAGCGGAGGTGTTGCCGGTGGAAGCACACACAACGGCCTTGGCCCCGGCCTCTACCGCAGCCGTCATGGCCATGGTCATGCCACGGTCCTTGAAGGAGCCGGTGGGGTTCATGCCTTCGACCTTGAGGTAGACCTCGGAGCCGGTGAGCTCGGAAAGCTTCTGCGCGTGGACAAGCGGCGTACCGCCCTCGCCGAGGGTAATGACCTTCGTGGCTTCCGTTACAGGCAAACGATCAGCGTATTCGCGGATTACTCCGCGCCATTGGTGAGCCACTTAGACCCCTTCTACCCGCAGTACGGATGTCACAGAATTGATAACGTCAAGGCCCTTCACGGCCTCGACGGTTGCTGCAAGTGCAGCTTCGGATGCACGGTGCGTCACGATCTTCAGCTCAGCCGACTCCACAGCGGACGAAGCGTCCCGGTGGATCGTCTGGCGCATGATCTCGATGGAGACGCCGTTCTCCGCGAAAATGTGGGCGATGCGGGCCAGGACCCCGGGTTGGTCGGCGACGTCGAGGCCAATGTAATAGCTGGTAGTCGAGGCTTCCACGGGAAGGGGCTGGACGTAACCGGTTGTCGTCTCCGTGCGGCCCGGGCCGCCCAGGACGAGGCGGCGCGCGGCCGACACGAGGTCGCCCAGTACGGCGGAGGCGGTTGGCGTTCCGCCCGCCCCCTGGCCGTAGAACATCAGCTCTCCAGCGTTTTCAGCCTCGATGAATACCGCATTGAAGGCACCGCGGACGGCTGCCAGCGGATGCTCGCGCGGCAGCAGCGTGGGGTGCACGCGCACTGAGATGCCGCTGCCGTTGTCCGGGGACTCGATTTTTTCGGCGATGGCCAGGAGCTTGATGACAAAGCCGGCTTCCTTGGCGGAGGCGATGTCCGAGGCCGTGACCTTGGTGATGCCTTCGCAATAGACGTCGTCCAGCGAGAAGCGGGTGTGGAAGGACAACGATGCAAGGATCGCGGCCTTCGCGGCAGCGTCATGCCCTTCGACGTCGGCCGTGGGATCGGCCTCGGCGTAGCCAAGGCGCTGGGCCTCGGCCAAGGCGTCGGCGAACTGGGCACCCGTGGTGTCCATCTGGTCCAGGATGAAGTTGGTGGTGCCGTTGACGATGCCCAGGACGCGCGTGATGCGATCGCCGGAAAGGCTGTCCCGGATGGGCCGCAGGATGGGGATGGCTCCGGCCACGGCGGCCTCATAGGAAAGCTGGACGCCTGCCTTGTCCGCTTCTTCGTACAGCGTAGGTCCGTCCTGCGCCAGGAGTGCCTTGTTGCCGGTCACGACGCAGGCACCGTTGCGGACGGCAGTCAGGATCAGCGAGCGGGCAGGCTCAATCCCGCCCATGAGTTCAATGACAAGGTCCGCGTCCTTGACGAGGGTCTCTGCGTCGGTTGTGAAGAGCTCCCTCGGCAACTCGACGTCGCGCGGGGTATCGATGTTCCGCACGGCAATACCGGACAGTTCCAGTCGGGCGCCGCTGCGGGCGGCGAGGGCGTCGGCGTCGTCAATAAGAATCCGCGCGACCTGGGCCCCCACGTTGCCACAGCCCAGCAGGGCCACCTTCAGGTTTCGCACTTCAGACATTCGCCACTCCCATGTCGCGGTTCAAGAGATCTTCTTCGGTTTCCCCGCGGACAATCAGCCTGGCGGCTCCATCGCGCACTGCGACGACGCCCGGCCGGGCAAGGTAGTTGTAGTTGCTGGAGAGGGCCCAGCAGTAGGCGCCGGTACCCGGTACTGCGAGCAAATCACCGGCTGCCACGTCCGCGGGCAGATATACATCTCTAACAACTATGTCGCCGCTCTCGCAATGTTTGCCCACTACGCGGGACAGCTGCGGCTCCTCCACAGAGCCGCGGGACGCCAAAACTGCCGAATAATCCGCGTCGTACAGCACCGGGCGGGGGTTGTCGCTCATGCCCCCGTCCACCGACACATAGCGGCGCGGATACGTAACGTTTCCGTCCCCGTCCTGGCCGTTTCCGGAATCGACCCGGACGGTTTTGAGCGTACCCACCTCGTACAGGGTGAAGGTTGTGCTGCCAACGATGGCCCGGCCAGGCTCGATGGAAATCCGCGGGGCTTCCATGCCGAGTTCGGCACACGTAGCGCGGACGACGGCGGCCATTGCCTCTGCGATCTCCGCCGCGGGCCGCGGGGTGTCCACGGGCGTGTAGGCGATTCCGTAACCGCCGCCAAGATCAAGTTCAGGCATGACAATGCCGTACTTGCCCTGCATGGCGGCCTGGAAGGCGAGCAGCTTCTGCGCCGCCAGGGCGAATCCGTCCGGTTCGAAGATCTGCGAACCGATGTGGCAGTGCAGGCCCAGCAGCTCAATGCCGGGAGCGGAGACCGCAGCGGCGACTGCTTCTTCCGCCGCAGACAGCCCTGCTTCACCGGTGGTGTCCCCGGCCATCGACAAGCCGAATTTCTGGTCTTCGTGGGCCGTGGCAATGAACTCGTGCGTGTGTGCGTGCACCCCGGGAGTGAGTCGCAGCATGATTTTGGCTGCTTCTCCGCGTCCGGAGGCAATCCGCGCGATCCGCTGGAGTTCATCGAGGCTGTCCACCACGATGCGGCCAACCTTCATGTCCAGCGCGCGGTTGATCTCGGTGTCGGATTTGTTGTTGCCGTGCAGGCTCAACTTGCTGCCGGGAATCCCGGCCCTGGCAGCAACCGCCAGTTCACCGCCGGAGCAGGTATCCAGGCGGAGGCCCTCCTCCGCAACCCACTGGGCAACGGCCGTGCACAGGAAGGACTTGCCGGCATAGTAAACGTCCACTCCCCCGCAAATGTCTGCGAAAGCCGCATCGAAGGCGTCCTTGAACCCGCGTGCGCGAACGCGGAAGTCCGTTTCGCTCATGACGAAGAGCGGTGTGCCGAACTGTTCCTTCAGTTCGCTGACGGTAATACCGTCAATGGCAACCTCGCCTTCCGCAGTACGGTCGACGCCCGCCGCCCACAGGGGTGCCTGCAGGGCGTTCAGGTCCTCCGGCACGGCGAGCCACTCCGGAGCAAGCGGGGACGCGTGTGAAGCCTTGGTGGTCATCGCTTACATCCGTTCCGGCGCCGAAACGCCCAGCAGTTCGAGTCCGTTGGCCAGCACCTGGCTCGTGGCGTCATTGAGCCACAAACGGGTGCGGTTGACGTCCTGTACGGGTTCCTCGCCCTGCGGCGAGACGCGGCAGGCGTCGTACCAGCGGTGATAGGCGCCGGCAATAACTTCGAGGTGGCGTGCTACGCGGTGGGGTTCGCGCAACTCGGCTGCCTTGGCAACGATCGAAGGGTAGCTGCCAAGGTAGGAGAGCAACTCGTTCTCGGTCGCGTGGTCCAGCAGCGAGGCATCGAAAACGGACCGGTCAACGCCCGCCTCGGCTGCGTTCCTGGCTGTTCCACGGGAACGGGCGTGCGCGTACTGGACGTAGAACACGGGGTTCTCATTGCTGTTCTTCTTGAGCAACTCCGGATCAAGCGTCAGCGGCGAATCGGCAGGGAACCGGGCCAGCGAGTAGCGGACTGCGTCCTTTCCAAGCCAGGAAATAAGGTCCTTAAGTTCGATGATGTTGCCTGCACGCTTGGACAGCTTGGCGCCGTTGACCGATACCAACTGGCCGATCAGGACCTCGATGTTGGTGTCGGGATTGTCCCCTGCGCAGGCGGCAATGGCCTTCAGGCGGTTGATGTAGCCGTGGTGGTCCGCACCCAGGAGGTAGATCTTCTCAATGAAGCCGCGGTCCTTCTTGGAGAGGTAGTAGGCGGCGTCGGCAGCGAAGTACGTGGGTTCCCCGTTGGCGCGGATCATGACACGGTCCTTATCATCGCCGAAGTCAGTGGTCCGCAGCCACACCGCACCGCCGTCGTCGAACACATGGCCCTGCTCGCGGAGGCGCGCGACGGCAGCTTCGATCGCACCGACGTCGTGGAGGTCCTTCTCGGAGAAGTAGACATCGAACTCCACGCCGAAATCGGCAAGGGTGCTCTTGATGTCAGCCATCTGGGCCTCGTAGGCGGCCGCCCGGATAACGGGCAGTGCGGCCTCGTCCGTGAGCTCCCTGATTCCCGGGTGCGCCTTCAGAACTTCGTCGCCAAGTTCCCGGATGTACTCGCCCGGGTAACCGCCGTCCGGCACGTCCCTGCCGTGGAGGCGGGACAGCACGGAATGGGCGAAGACGTTCATCTGCGAGCCGGCGTCGTTGATGTAGTACTCAGCCGTCACATCCGCTCCGGACGCGCGCAGGACACGGGCAATCGAATCACCGAGGGCGGCCCAGCGGGTGTGCCCGATGTGCAGGGGGCCTGTGGGGTTGGCGGAAACGAATTCCATGTTGATGACATGGCCTGCGAGCGCCTTGTTGGTGCCGTATTCGGCACCGGCCTCAACGATGGCCTTCGCCAAAACTCCCGCCGCAGCGGCGTCCACTGTGATGTTCAGGAACCCCGGGCCCGCGATTTCCACCGCTGTTACGCCCGGAATCTCAGTCAGCCTGCGGCTCAGGAGCCCGGCAAATTCGCGGGGATTCGTGCCGGCCTTCTTGGCAAGTTGCAGGGCGATGTTGGTGGCCCAGTCTCCGTGATCCCGGTTCTTGGGTCGCTCCACCCTGACGTCATCGGGGACGGCGGATTCGGGCAGTGCGATTTCACCGGCGGCAACAGCGTCCTTCAGGCAAGTGGATATGGCAGCAGAGAGTTCTTCGGGAGTCACGCATCTAGCCTACCGGGGGCCCGCAAAGTCGCGGAATTTGAGGGCGCTTATGTGGGCAACCCGACGCACAGCCGCTACACAGTTCCTTCAGGGCGGCGGCACAAAGTGAACCATTACGCTGATTTCGACGTTGTTGAAACCGTAGGCACGTGGCCTTTTGGGTCACCCAACAGCACGAGCGGTCCCGCGAATACAGAACTTGTCCACACGAAATGAGCAGACCATGACCACGCCCCTCCGCAAGACCATCTACGTCGGCCTGGCCGGTATCTCAATCGCAGGCACGGCAGCGGCCTGCGCCCCGGCCACCGAAGCACCCGCCCAGACTCCGGCCACCCGGAACGACGGACAGGCCGGCACGGCAGGTCCTTCGGGTTCCGGTGGCAGCTCCGCAGGTACTGCCGGTTCACCCTACAAGGACGGCACGTACAAGGCCGACGGGACGTACACCTCCCCCAACGGACAGGAAACGGTGGGTGTGGAGCTGACCCTTGCAGGAGGCAAAGTCTCTGCTGTCAACATCACCGAGCACCCGTCCAACCCCAACACCAGGAAGTTCCAGGGTGAATTTGCCGGCGGGATTGCCGCGCAGATTGTCGGCAAGGACATTGACCAGCTCAACGTTTCAAAAGTGGCCGGTTCGTCCCTGACCTCCGGGGGATTCAACGACGCCGTCCAGCAAATCAAGTCCCAGGCCAAGTAGGCGCCATGCTACACCCTGGCTGGAGCGTTTTCCGCTTCGAGGGGATCGGCACCTCGTGGGAGATTGCTACGCCGGATCATCTGCCGGAGCAGCTCAGGGACGAATTACTGGAAACCGTCGCCGTTTATGACCGGACATATTCGCGGTTCCGTGCGGACTCGCTTGTGTCGCAGCTCGCACAGGCCCCCGGCACCATCGCCCTCCCCCGGCATGCCGCCGGGCTTCGTGACCTGTACGCGGAGCTCTATCGCCTCAGCCTCGGTGCCATGACTCCCCTCATCGGTCCCAGCCTGGAGCGCCTGGGCTATGGCGCCGGCTACAGCCTGGTTCCCTCCGGGAGTCCCGTTGCCGCCCGTGGCTGGGAGGAACTCCTGGAATGGAATGCAACCTCGCTGACCGCCAAGGAACCGGTCATGCTGGATATCGGTGCGGCGGGAAAGGGACAGCTGGTTGATCTCCTGGCCGGGGTCCTGCGTTCACATGGCCGCTCCGATTTCCTGGTCGATGGAAGCGGCGACATGCTGCACGGCGGAAGCCGGCCCGTGACTGTGGCGCTCGAGCATCCATACAACCCCCGGCAGGCGATCGGCACCGTGGAGCTGGACAATGCCGCCCTTTGCGCTTCGGCTTCCAACCGCAGGGCTTGGGGGGACGGCCTGCACCACGTCCTCGACGGAAGAACGGGGCAACCCATCCGGACCATCGTTGCTTCCTGGACCATCGCAGCAACGGCCATGGATGCTGATGCGCTGGCCACAGCGCTTTTCATGGTGGAACCGGGCACGCTCGAGGATTCCTTCGACTTCGAATGGCTCCGTGTGTTCTCCACCGGGAGTGCCACGTTTTCACCCGGTTTCGAGGGGAGACTGTTCACATGAACACCATGAAGGCCCGTTTGGACACCTGGCTGGGCCGCTTCACCATGTACCGCCTGATCCTGTGGGTCCTGGGAATCCTGGTGGCGTACAGCCTCCTGTTGAACGTGCTGGGATGGTTGACCTTCGGCCTTCCGCAGATGCTGGTGCACCTGGTGCTGTGCCTGGCCCTGAGCTACGGCTCCAGCCGCCTGCTCGCGCTCCTTTTCCGGACGAAGGCCCATCCTGATTCCTCCCTCATTACCGGGCTGCTGATCTACTTCCTTTTCTGGCCAACGTTCGTCCCCACGGACATGGCCGGTGTCGCGCTTGCCTGCGTGCTGGCCAGCGCGTCCAAGTTCGCCCTGGCGTTCCGGGGGCGGCACATCTTCAACCCGGCAGCCGCAGGTGCGTTCCTCACCGGGCTGACCGGACTGAATATCGCCACGTGGTGGGCGGCAACCCCGGCAATGCTCTGGCTCTTGGTTCCGGGAGTCCTGGCTGTCCTGTACCGCATCCGGAAATTGCTGATGGCCGGCGTTTTCATGGTGGTCGCAACAGGCATCGTATTTGCGGAACTGGTGAGCCGCAGCATGACCGTCGGGCAGGCATTGTGGCAGCCACTGGCGCAGCGGCCGCTGCTGTTCTTTGCCGGTTTCATGCTGTCCGAGCCGCTCACGCTGCCACCGCGCCGGTGGCAGCAACTCGGGCTCGCCGCCGTCGTCGGGATTGTTTTCGCAGTGCCTTACAACCTTGGCTTCGTGGCCAACTCTCCGGAACTGGCGCTGCTGCTGGGTAACCTCGCAGCTTTCTTCCTCGGCCAGCGGGGCCGCGTGGAACTGGTGTTCAAGGGTTCCAAACCGCTGACTCCGGGCACCACCGAGTTCCGTTTCGAGCCGCAACGTCCCGTCCGGTACGCCGCAGGCCAGTTCATGGAACTCAACCTCCCGCGTCCGGACCGCAACGGGAAGGGCATGCGTCGGGTTTTCAGCATCACGAGCCCTCCCGGGGCGCCTGAAGTAACGTTCGGCGTTGGCACCGGAGAACCGCTGTCCCCGGCCAAGAAGACGCTGCTGGGCCTGCAGCCCGGCGACACGGTGGGCGCCACCGCCGTCGGCGGCGATTTCCTGCTGCCGCGCGACCCGGGAGCCCCGGTCCTCCTCATCGCGGCGGGCATCGGGATCACCCCTTTCCTGTCCCAGCTGGCGTCCGGCGGGGAGCGGGATACCGTGGTGCTGTATTTGGCCCGGAGCCGCGCCGAGTTGGCCGCCTGTGAACAGTTGGAAAAGTCCGGGGCCCGGGTGGTTGCGCGGCTTGCGGACGGTTCGGCTCCGCCGGAGTTCATGGACGACGCCGGTACGCCCCGCATCGACCCAAGGCGCCTTCAGGAGCTGGTTCCGGATATCCGGGACCGCGCCGTCTATATTTCCGGCTCCCCGAAGAACGTCCAGGACCTGCGGGCGGTGGCCCGGGCAGCAGGGGCCAGGAAGATCCACGTGGATTCCTTTGCCGGATACTGAGGCCGGGCGGCGGTTTTCCTTTGCGACGCGCGTACTGCTAAGCTCTAGGACGTCCCACCGGCAACGGAGGGAACCCCGGTTGCCCTCGTAGCTCAGGGGATAGAGCGTCTGCCTCCGGAGCAGAAGGCCGTAGGTTCGAATCCTATCGAGGGCACAGTCAATACCCCGCCAGTGCAGCTGGCGGGGTATTTTTCTTTTTCCGCGGTGATCCCCGGCGGAAGACAACCCGGGTGGCCGCTATCACTTCAAGGCTTGCCGGAGCGCACCCGAAGAAAATGTCAGCGCCCAAACCTAGGCTGATCACAGTAGCCAACCGCCTCGCGCGGGCCGCTGACAACAAAGGGGTATACCGTGATCTGTTCCATCGTCCCTCCTTACCTGCTTCGGCGCCTTGCCGCCCAGGATGAACCGCGGCTGCGTGCCGTAGCCGCGGCAGCCAAGGAATCCCTGCTGCACATCAAGGAGCTGCAGGCAGTCAGGTCGGCGCCCGCGCCCGCAGCCCGCCCGGCGGCCCGGCAAGCCCGCCCGGGTGGTCCCCACCGGACGATCTACGATGCCCAAGAGGTGGAGCAGCTGCCGGGAAAACTGGTCCGCAAGGAAGGCGCTGCCGCCACCGGCGATGTAGCGGCGGACGAAGCCTATGAGGGCCTGGGCAGCACGTACAGCCTTTATGCGGACGTCTTTGGCCGGGACTCAATCGACGGCGCAGGGCTCCCGCTGGACGCCACTGTCCACTACGGGAGGCTGTATGACAACGCCTTCTGGGACGGGCAGCAGATGGTTTTCGGCGACGGTGACGGGGAGGTTTTCCAGCGTTTCACCAAGTCCCTCAGCGTCATCGGACACGAGCTGGCCCACGGCGTCACCCAGTTCACCGCGGGTTTGGCCTACCGCAACCAGGCCGGTGCCCTGAACGAGTCCATGTCGGATGTCTTCGGGGTCCTGGTGGAACAGTACTTCAAGAAGCAAAGCGCTTCGGAAGCCAACTGGTTGATCGGCGAGGGCCTGTTCACCAACCACGTACAGGGCGTCGCGCTGCGGTCCATGAAGGCTCCGGGCACCGCTTACGATGACGACGTTCTGGGCAAGGATCCGCAACCCGATTCCATGGACACCTACGTCCGCACCAGCGCGGACAACGGCGGGGTCCACATCAATTCGGGCATTCCGAACAAGGCGTTCTACGTGGTCGCTTCGGAGCTCGGCGGCAACGCCTGGGAGGCTCCGGGCCAGATCTGGTACGGGACCCTGACCAGCGGCACCCTGCCACCTGCCTGCACCTTCGGCAAGTTCGCACGGACCACGCTGGCAACAGCGGAGGAACTGTTCGGTGCGGGGTCGGCGGAGCATGACGCCGTCGGCAAGGCGTGGGACACTGTGAAGGTCAGGGTTTAGCCCAGCCTGCGGGACTTCCATCCTTGCGGCAGTCTTGCCTGGGCAACCACCGGACCGTGGAGCAGGATCAGCCGGACATGAAGATAACCGTCCAACGCAGTGGGGGCGTAGCAGCCATGACCCGCGTCTGGAGCGTGGACGCGGCCTCCCCCGACCAGAAGGAACGCTGGGTCCCGATCGTGGAAGCCTGCCCGTGGGAAGAAGCCAAGAACCGGGCACTGACAAGCAACGAACCCGACCGCTTCATGTACTCGATCCGCGCAGGCCAACACCGCGCCACCCTGCCGGAGGGCGCTGTCACCGGCCCCTGGCAGGAGCTGGTGGAATGCGCCAAGGCGGAGGGCTCCGAGTCCACGGGGCGCCGGGGTACCCGCCGCTGAATACCGCTGAATCAGTTGAATGGCCGGGTGCTCTGATCGGCCCCGGACTACACAACCCCTGCCAACTGGCCGCGGAAGGCCCTGCGATAGCTTTGCGGACTCGTGTCCAACACCTTGGCGAAGTGGTGCCGGAGCAGGACGGAATGGCCGAACCCTGCTTCGCGGGCAACTTCGTCGATATTCAACTCCGTGGTCTCCAACAGTTCCTGGGCCCGGAGAACCCTTTGGGAGTTGAGCCAGGCAGCGGGAGTGGCGCCAGTCTCCGCCCTGAACTTACGGGCAAAAGTCCGCGGTGACATGTGGAGCCGCGCCGCGAGGTCATTGACACTGTGCTCCTGGTCAAGGTGTTGCACCATCCAGCGCAGGAGCGCCTCCATGGGCGCCGAACCGCACGTGGGCATGGGCCGGTCAATGAACTGCGCCTGGCCGCCGTCACGGTGCGGAGGGACCACCATGTCCCGGGCGATGGCCGCCGCAACGTTGGCACCCAGCTCCACCCGGACCAGGTGAAGGCATGCGTCGATGCCGGCGGCCGTTCCCGCGCTGGTGATGATGTTCCCGTCCTGGACGTAAAGGACGTTTTCGTCCACCTTGGCCCCTGGATACTTCGCAGCGAGCTCCTGCGAGTACCGCCAGTGCGTGGTGCAACGGCGTCCTTCCAGGAGACCCGCTTTGGCCAGGGCGAACGCCCCCGAGCAGATCGACATCACCCAAGCTCCGCGTGCATGTGCCGCACGCAGCGCCTCATGGACGGACTCAGGAACATCGCGGTCCGCACCAAAGGGCGACATGATCACGAGGTCCGCATCAGCTGCCGCTTCCAAGCCCAGATTGACGTGCAGCGACAATCCCGACTTCATCCGCACATCGCCCGGCTCCGGCGCGCAGACCCTGAAATCAAAGGCCGGGACCCCTGCTCCGCGGTCCGACCTGTCGATGCCGAAGACCTCGAATGCAGTCCCGAACTCAAAGAGTGAAAAGTTGGGAACCACGATCACTGCTACTGATTTCAACATATTTCCAGTGTGGCAGAAATTTGTTCTTTTGGGGCGTTTCTGCCACTGTTTCTTAGTCCCCTCCAAGCGCAGGATTGAGTCATGGAAATCTTCGGAATCATCCTCTTCGTAGTCCTCGTTACCGCCGTCGCGGCGACCGTCAGCGCGCTGCTCCGGGACGGCCGCGGACACTATCCTCCGGTCAACTCCAAGGAGCCCTGGAGCGCCTTCGACGCTCCCAGCAGCCCCTACTGGAACCCGCGGATTTACTGACCTGCCGGCCGTCCCTGGCAACAGGTCACAGCCCGATCCACCCAACGCCCGCCATGGCCGGAGTACTGCAGACTTCCGGAAGGCGGGCGTTCCTATGTCCAGCGGCTGATCCGCACTTAACCGTGGGACGCCCTTGTGCGGGCCGGCACGGCTTCGGCTAGATTCACGAGCATGATCCAAACCTCCGCCCGGCTCCTCCAGCTGTTGTCCCTGCTGCAGGTGCGCCGCGAATGGACCGGGCCGGCGATGGCTGAGCGCATGGGCGTCACGGAACGTACCGTGCGCCGGGATATCGAGAAGCTGCGGAACCTCGGCTATCCCATCCACGCCTCGCCCGGCATCGCGGGCGGCTACCAACTCGGCGCCGGTGCGCAACTGCCTCCGCTGCTCCTTGACGACAATGAGGCATTGGCGGTTGCCCTTGGCCTGAACTCCGTTGCTGCCGGGCCGGTGGCCGGCATCGGCGAAGCCTCGGTGCGCGCCCTGACCAAGCTCGAGCAGGTGTTGCCCTCCCGGCTCCGTTCGAGGTTCGCCATGCTCAAGGGCGCCGTCACCGCGCTTCCCAGCAACGCCGCTTCCGTGGACCCTCAGCAGTTGACGGTCCTGTCCTCGGCGATTGCCGACCGCCGCCAGGTGTCCTTTGACTACGTCACGTCCGAGGGCGAATCGTCCAGCCGCTTGGTGGAGCCGTACAGGCTGGTTGACACGGGACGCCGTTGGTACCTCGTAGCCTGGGACGTCGGGCGCGAGGACTGGCGAACATTCCGCGCGGACCGCATTGCATCCCTGCCCAGCGAACGCAAGCGCTATGAACCTCGGCCGCTACCGGCTGAGGACCTGGCCGCCTATGTCCAGCAGTCGATCACCCGCTCGCCGTACAGGTTCGACGTCGTCGTGCGGCTGCATGCGCCGCTCGCCGAGGTTGCCGCCGTCGTCGGTCCGCACCTTGCTTCCCTTACGGCAGAAAGTCCCACCAGCACCATCCTTCGGGCCGGTTGGGACAACCTGGCCGCACCGGTAGCCCAGCTGGCAGCCCTGGACATGGATTTCGAGATCATCGAACCCGCCGAGTTCACATCGTTCGCACTGAGCCTGTCCCGCCGGCTCAAAGCAGCGGCCGGGAACGTGACTGGCGCCGCAGAGGACACTCTCCCCCGGCAGTAGACTGGCCTGAGCCATGACAATTCATATCTCCTACCCCGCTGAGCTGCCGGTATCCGAGCGCCGCGAGGATCTGATGGCGGCCATCGCCGCAAACCAGGTGACCATCATTGCCGGCGAGACCGGTTCGGGCAAAACCACCCAGATCCCCAAAATGTGCCTTGAGCTGGGCTTGGGCGAGCAGGGCCTGATCGGTCACACACAGCCCCGGCGCCTCGCGGCCAGGACGGTTGCCGAACGCATCGCTTCTGAACTCGGCGTGGAGATCGGCCAGGAAGTGGGCTTCCAGGTCCGGTTCACCGGCGAGGTCAGTGCCGCCACCAAGGTCAAGCTGATGACCGACGGTATCCTGCTCGCGGAGATCCAGCGGGACAAGCTGTTGCGCAAATACAGCACAATCATCATTGACGAGGCCCATGAACGGAGCCTCAACATCGACTTCATTCTCGGCTACCTCAAACGGATACTCCCCCAGCGGCCGGACCTGAAGGTCATCATCACCTCGGCAACCATCGACCCCGAACGCTTCGCGAACCACTTTGGCACCGACACCGCCCGCGCCCCGATCATCGAGGTTTCCGGGCGGACGTATCCGGTCGAAATCCGCTACCGTCCCCTGTCCCAGCCGGCGAACCCCGATGCCGAAGAATCAGACGACGAACTCGAAGAGGACCGGGATCCGCTGGATGCGGTCTGCGACGCCGTTGATGAGCTCGCACAAGAGGCTCCGGGAGACATCCTGATCTTCTTCTCCGGCGAGCGCGAGATTCGCGATGCCGCCGAGGCCATCAACGGCCGTATCCAAAGCAACCGCCGCCTTGCCGGGACGGAAGTACTGCCGTTGTATGCGCGGTTGAGCCTTCAGGAACAGCACCGGGTCTTCAACCCTGGTGGCAAACGCCGCATCATCCTGGCGACGAACGTCGCCGAGACATCGCTGACAGTCCCCGGCATCAAGTACGTCATCGACACCGGAACAGCGCGAATTTCCCGCTATTCGCACCGGACCAAGGTTCAACGCCTGCCGATCGAACGTGTTTCGCAGGCCTCGGCCAACCAGCGGTCCGGCCGTTGCGGGCGCGTGTCCGAAGGTATTGCCATCCGGCTCTACTCGGAAGAGGACTTCGAGTCCCGTCCGCAGTTCACGGACCCGGAGATCCTGCGGACCAACCTCGCCGCCGTCATCCTGCAGATGACCGCCATGGGCGTTGCCCGCAGCCCCAAGGATGTGGAGAACTTCCCGTTCGTGGAGCCCCCGGAGTCGCGGGCAATCAACGACGGCGTCACCCTCCTTCGCGAGCTGGGGGCCCTCAGCGTTTCCAAGCCCGAGGGACCTGCCCGCCCGTCAGCCGGAAAGCAGGGCAAGAACCGCGGCGGACGCGGCCCGGGCCGCGATGGCGGCGGCCTGACGGCCATCGGGCAAAAGCTTGCCCAGCTCCCCGTCGACCCGCGCCTTGGGCGCATGATCGTGGAGGCCGGCAAACGTGGATGCGTGCGCGAAGTCATGATCCTCGCAGCTGCCCTGACCATCCAGGATCCCCGCGAGCGCCCCACGGACAAGCAGCAGCTCGCGGCGGAAAAGCATGCCCGCTTCCGTGACGAGAATTCCGACTTCACCGGGTACCTGAATCTGTGGAACTACGTGCAGGAAAAGCAGCGGGAGTTGTCCTCCACCCAGTTCCGCAGGTTGTGCCGCACCGAGTTCATCAACTACCTGCGGGTCCGCGAGTGGCAGGACCTCTTCACCCAGCTTCGCCAGTTGGCGAAACCGTTGGGAATCACCCTCGACACCAAGCGCGAAGCCGATCCCGTGGGCCACCACGACGATATCCACATCAGCTTGCTGTCGGGTCTGTTGAGCCACATCGGCGTCCTTGACGAGCGCAAGCGCGAATACGCCGGGGCCCGCGGCACCCGCTTCGCCATCTTCCCGGGATCGGCCTTGTTCAAGAAGTCGCCCGCTTTCGTCATGGCGGCCGAACTGGTGGAAACCAGCAGGCTATGGGCGCGGGTAGCGGCGAAGTTCGATCCGTTGTGGGCAGAAATCGTTGCCCCGCACCTGGTCAAACGTTCCTACAGCGAACCGCACTGGTCATCCCGCCAAGGCGCCGTTCTGGCCCATGAAAAAGTGACCCTTTACGGCGTGCCGATCATCCCGGACCGCAGGGTCAACTACGGCCGCATTGACCGCGAACTCTCGCGCGAGCTGTTCATCCGGCATGCCTTGGTTGAAGGTGAGTGGCGGACCCACCACAAGTTCTTCCACCGGAACCGCGCGCTGCTCCAGGAAGTCGAAGAGCTGGAGACCCGCATGAGGCGGCGTGACATCCTGGTGGATGACCAGACGCTCTTTGAGTTCTACGATGCCCGGGTGGGTCCGGACGTTGTGTCCGAGCGCCATTTCGACAAGTGGTGGAAAGAGGCCCGCCAGGCCGATCCCACGCTGTTGGACTTCGACGAATCGCTCCTCATGAACGAGGACGCCGAGGGCCTCGACGAATCCGCGTATCCCAAGGTATGGCGCCACAAAGGCTTCGAACTGCCGCTGAGCTACGAGTTCCACCCTGTGGCACCGGGATCGGCGCCCAACCCCTCCGACGGCGTCACCGCCGAGGTTCCGGTCCTGTTCCTGAACCAAATGGATGATGCCCCCTTCCGTTGGCAGATCCCCGGCCAACGCGTGGACCTGGTCACTGCCTTGATCAAGTCCCTTCCCAAGCAGATCCGCAAGAACTTCGTCCCGGCTCCGGATGTCGCCCGGCAGGCCACTGCCGCGTTGGAGAAGGACTTTGATCCCGCCACGGACGAACTTGAGCCATCCCTTGAACTGGTTCTGCGCCGGCTGCGTGGCCACATCATTCCGCCCGGTTCCTGGAACTGGGATGCCGTCCCCCAGCACCTCCGCGTGAGCTTCAAGGTAGTGGACAGCAGGGGCAAAGTGCTGGGCGAGGGCAAAAACCTTGCCCAACTGCAGGAGACCCTGGCGCCGGCAACCCGGCGTGCCATCGCAGAATCACTTGGAGCCACGCCCGCCAGCACCCGCAAAGCGAAGGTGCCGGAGACGCCGCTGGAGAACACCCCGCACGGCAATCATGCAGGGGCAGGTGCGGCCGCCGGTGACGGAGTAGTTGCCGAGCGTTCGGGTATCACTGAGTGGGACTTCGGAACCGTTGAACGGCAGGTCACCCGCACCGTCAAAGGCCACGCAGTGACCGGCTTCCCGGCAGTGGTGGACGAGGGAAAGTCGGTGGCCTTGCGGGTGTTCCAAACCCGGCAGGAACAGGAAGCTGCCATGCGTGGCGGCGTCATCCGGCTCCTGGCACTGCGCATCCCGTCCCCGGACCGGTACGTGCTGGAGCACCTCAGCAACACCGAGAAGTTGACGTTCAGCCAAAACCCGCATGGTTCCGTGAGTGCGCTGATCGCCGACTGCGCCCTGGCCGCCATCGACAAGCTGACCCCCGCGGAACTTCCCTGGGACCGAACTGCTTTCGATGCGTTGTACGAAGTCGTCCGCGCGGAACTGATCGATACCGTCTTCACGGTGACGGCCGTCGTCGAACGCATCCTCTCCAGTACCCGCAGGATCCAGAAGCAGCTTAAGGCCAATACCAGCCTGCCGTTGATCAGCGCGCTCAACGACATGAAGAGCCAACTGGAGCAACTGGTCTACCCCGGCTTTGTGGCACAGACGGGCTACGCCCAGCTGAGCCAGTTGCCGCGCTATCTCCAGGCCATGGAGAAGAGGTTGGAAAAGCTTCCTGGCAACGTGCAGCGCGATGCCCTCAGCATGGCGGTCATCCAAGGCCTCGAGGACGATTATGACGACGCCGTGGCGGCATTGACCCCCGGCCGTCGGGTGGGGCCGGAGTTAACCCGGGTGCGCTGGATGATCGAGGAACTGAGGGTCAGCCTGTTCGCCGTGGAATTGGGGACCGCCTACTCGGTCTCCGAGAAACGGATCCGGACGGTCCTGAACCAAGCCCTGGCACCGGCCTAGGTGTACTCAGTCCTCCGGCACGAACCCGGCATGGCCGGCAGAACGGAGTGCCGCCCGAAGCTTCACGGCTGTTGCGTCCATGACCGCCGGATCCGGGTTGTGGTCCACATTGTGCACCTCGAAGTCGGCCATCGAATATGCCGGCCAGACGTGGACGTGCAGGTGGTCCACTTCAAAGCCCTCCATGAGCACGCCAACACGCTTGGCGTCGTAGAGGTCTTCCTGGACCTTGCCGATCTTCTGGGCCACGTCCATGACCTTGCCCAGCAGTTCGGGGCTTGCATGGGTCCACGAATCCACTTCTTCCCGCGGTACCACCAGGGTGTGGCCGGGGGTGATGGGCGCGATGGTCAGGAAGGCAACTACGTCGCTGTCCTTCCACACGAAACGCCCGGGGATTTCTCCGTTGATGATCCTGGTGAACAGCGTGCTCATGCGTCAGCCCTTTCCGATGGTTCCTGAAGAGTGGAGGTATCCAGGACAAAACGGTATTTCACGTCGCCGGCCACCATGCGGTCGTATGCCTGGTTGAGTCCGGTGGCGTCAACCATCTCGATGTCGCTGGCCACGCCATGCTCAGCGCAGAAATCGAGCATCTCCTGGGTTTCCGCGATGCCCCCGATCAGGGATCCCGCGTAGGCGAGGCGCCGGCGGATGAGCTGGCCGGGGCTGACGGGAGGCATGTCCTCCGCCGGCAGGCCCAGCTGGAACAGTGCTCCCTCCAAGCGCAGGGTGCGGAAATAGGGATTGAGGTCGTGCGGGGCCGCGACGGTGTCGATGATGACGTCGATGCTCCTGTCGGCGGCCTCCATCGCCTGCGGGTCCTTCGAAAGCACCACACGATCCGCCCCGAGTTCACGGGCGGCCTCGAATTTGGATTCCGAGGTGGTGAACACGGTGACCTCGGCGCCCATGGCCTTGGCGATCTTGACGGCCATGTGCCCCAGTCCGCCAAGCCCTACGACGCCGACGGAATCGCCCTCTTCCACCTCGAAGTAGCATAAGGGCGAGTAGGTGGTGATGCCGGCGCACAGCAGGGGTGCGGCTGCGGCAGGGTCGAGCACCTCGGGAATGCGGAGCACGAAGCGGCGGTCAACCACTACCAGTGTTGAGTATCCGCCTTGCGTCACGGCATCGCCGTTGCGGGGATCCTTCGCACCGTAAGTGCCCACATTGCCACGTTCGCAATACTGTTCAAGGCCCTCAAGGCAGCTTTCGCATTCCCGGCAGGAGTCCACGAGGCAGCCAACGCCCACACGGTCGCCGGGAGCGAAGTCAGCCACGGCGGAACCCACCCGGGTCACCCGGCCAACAATTTCGTGGCCTGGTACCAACGGGTAGTGCGGCACCCGCCATTCGGCGCGGGTGGCGTGGACGTCGGAATGGCAGAGGCCGCAGAACTCAATGGCGATCTCGACATCGTCGTCCTTGGGCGCCCGCCTGGCAACGGTCAGGGGTACCAATCCGCTCTCCGGCGAGGTTGCCCCGTACGCGGCTGCCAGGGCCCCGCCTTCCGGCGCGGCCCCGCTTTCCTCGACGGTAATGGGCTTGGCAAGGGGCGGGGGTACAGGTCGTCCAGGGGTCATGGTTCGACGCTACTCCCGGAAACGCGGCTCGTGCCACTTGGGCCCGCTCCGTCAAAGGGCCCGGCGCCTACTGCCACGGGATTCGCTCCGTTATTGGACCACTGGGAGAACGAACCGGGGAACAGGGCTGCCTCGAAGCCGGCGATGCCCAGCGCCGCTATTTCATGCGCTGCCGTCACCCCCGAACCGCAGTAGACGGCAATCTTCGCGCCCTCGGTGACACCCAGGCTGCCGAAGCGTCGCCGCAGTTCCCCAGCCGGCAGGAAGTGTCCGGCGTCGTCCACGTTGGCGGTGGTTGGTGCGCTGACAGCGCCGGGAATGTGTCCTGCCCGCGGATCGATCGGCTCAACCTCGCCCCGGTAGCGTTCACCTGCTCGGGCATCGAGGAGAATCCGGTCACCGTGCCACGCCGCGGCCTCACGCTCGGTGATGGTGGGCAGGAGGCCCTCACGCAAGAAGACGTTTCCGGCGACGGCGGCCACCTCGCCAGTCTCCTCCGGGTAGCCTGCCGCGCGCCAGGCGGCCAGTCCGCCGTCGAGCAGGTACACCTCTTCAAGGCCCGCATTCCGCAGCATCCACCAAGCGCGCGCCGCTGCCATGCTGCCGCTGTTGTCGTACGCGACCACTGTGTCGCCGTCGTTGATTCCCCAACTCCGGGCAGCTTCCTGGAAACGGGCCGTGGACGGAAGGGGGTGCCGGCCCCGGTCCGGCTGCGCGTGGTCGGCCAACTGGGACGGGAGGTCCACGAAGACAGCTCCCGGCAGGTGCCCGGACAGATATTCCTCATGCCCGTCGGTCCGGCCCAGCACCCAGCGCACGTCCAGCAGCACAAGCCGCTCCCCCGCCGCGAGTCGTCTGTTCACTTCGGCTGCGTCCATGAGGATGGCCATCAGTTCTCCCTTTGCTTGCGTCCTTGCCGTTGCTCCCCACCCAGCCTAGTGCGGCAGTCGGGCTGCCTCCTTCCAGACCCTGCCGGACCGCGCCGGTATTCTTGTCCGGTGAGCAATTCAGGCATTCAGGACAGGGCATGGGCCCACGAGGCCATCAGGAAGATCGAGGCGGAGAACAACCGCTCCGCGGACACCCACCTCTACGCGGTGCCGCTCCCCGAACACTGGGGCGTGGACCTCTATCTCAAAGATGAATCCACGCACCGCTCCGGCAGCCTGAAGCACCGCCTGGCACGCTCGCTGTTCCTCTACGGCTTGGTCAACGGCTGGATCACCGAGGGAACCACCATCGTCGAAGCATCCAGCGGAAGCACCGCCGTGTCCGAGGCCTACTTCGCGCGCCTGATCGGCCTGCCCTTCATCGCCGTCATGACCAAAACCACCAGTCCGGAGAAGATCGCGTTGATCGAGGATTTCGGGGGCGCCTGCCTGTTGGTGGATCACGCGTCGGAAGTCTACGCAGTGGCCGAGGAGACCGCCAGCACCTCCGGCGGCTACTACATGGACCAGTTCACCTTCGCCGAGCGGGCCACGGACTGGCGCGGCAACAACAACATCGCCGAATCGATCTTCCAGCAGCTGGCGCTGGAACGGCACCCCGTGCCTGAATGGATCGTGGTGGGCGCCGGCACGGGAGGAACCAGTGCGACGATCGGCCGCTACCTCCGCTATAACCGGCACCGCACACGGCTTGCCGTGGTGGATCCGGAGAATTCGGCGTTCTACCCTGCCTGGCTCGACGGGGACTGCGGATCCGCCAGCGGGCTGCCCTCACGCATAGAAGGAATCGGACGTCCGCGTGCGGAGCCCAGCTTCGTTCCGGCGGTGATCGACCACATGATCCGAGTGCCGGACGCCGCTTCGATCGCCGCCATGCGGCATCTGGCGAAGCTCGCAGGCCTTCATGCCGGGCCATCCACCGGAACCAACCTGTGGGGGGTCTGGCAACTGATCGCCGGGATGGTCGCCGAGGGACGGCGCGGCAGCATCGTGTCATTGATGTGCGACTCAGGTGAGCGGTATGCAGGCAGCTATTACGACGCCGGCTGGCTGGCACGGCAGGGCCTGGAACCTGCCGGTTACGAGCAGATGCTGGACAACTTCCTCGACACCGGGACGTGGAACGGCTAAACCTCCACGGTCTGCCTTGGCGCGAGGCTGGAATACGTCGTGCCGTAGCGGGCTCCAAACCGTGTCACATGCCCCTCCACCAAGCCACGGCCCACCTCATTGAGCAGCCCGTCATGGACCGGGTAGGCCTGCGGGGCCCGGACGGAGATGACAAAGTCCACCACCTCGCCCACCTTCGACCACGGAGCGTGGATCGGCACGAGGAGGGTTTTGACCTGGATGCCGTCCGGCACCACGAACGAATCACCGGGGTGGAACACATTGCCGTCAATGAGGTAGCCGATGTTGGCCACCACGGGGATCTGCCCGTGGATCAGGGCATGCTGCCCGCCGAAGGTCTTGACCTCGAACCCGGCAATGTCCAGGACTGACTCCGGATCAACAGCGTGAATCCGCTCCTCTCCGGCGTCGACCGATGCCTCAGCGGCTGCCTTGGTGAGGGTCCGCGCCACCCCCTCCGGCGCATGGACCACCAGGCGTTCGTTCATCGTCAGCGCCTCCAACAGCACGGCCTGGTCGATGTGGTCCGGGTGCTCGTGGGTGACCAGTATGGCCTGCGCGCCTTCCAAGGCCTCCTTCGATTCCGAATAAACACCGGGATCAATGACCAGGACGTTCCCGTCCTTCTCCAGGCGGACACAGGCGTGGGTGTACTTGGTGAGCTTCATGGTCACAGCCTAGGGGCCGCCGTCGAACGATTCCAAGCACCGCCTGCGGTAAAATCGGGGTTGGCCAGCATCCCAGGGAAGTGAGTTTTTCAATGCCACAGGGCACCCATTCCGCCAACGGTGGCAAGGCAACACCAACCACCGGAGGCGTCAAGGAACAGCGTGTCACCAAGCAGCGCCTGGCTGTCAGCGCCGCCCTGGATGAACTGGACGACTTCGTCAGCACCCAGGAGTTGTACCGGTTGCTCCAAAACAAGGGAATCTCAGTATCACTGGCCACCGCCTACCGGATCCTGCAGTCGCTCGCTGACGACGGCCTGATCGACGTGCTCCGCAATGGCGACGGCGAGGCCGTATACCGGCGTTGCGCGGTGACAGGCCACCATCACCATCTGCTGTGCCGGAACTGCGGCAAAGCTGTGGAGGTCGAGGCGCCCTCAGTGGAAACCTGGGCCGCCAGGACAGCGGCTGAACACGGGTTCACGGAAGTGGCGCACACCGTGGAGATTTTCGGGCTCTGCCCCGAGTGCACGGCCCGGAAAGCTGCCGGGAAACTCTAGTTCCGCAGTCCCCTAGATGGCGCGTGCGGGCTGGTCCCGCGACACGCGGCCGTTGAGGCCGCGGTTGGCCCGGACCCGACCGATCACCCGGCACACCACGTAGATCAGGAATGACAACGTGGTGACGTAAGGGCTGATGGGGATGCGGCTGCCCAGCGCCAGGAGGATTCCACCCACCGTGGCCGTGAGTGCGAAGAGGACGCTCAGGAGGACAATCAGCTTGGGCGACGTCGTTACCCTCAGCGCTGCGGCCGCCGGCGTAATCAGCAGGGCCAGCACCAACAAGGCTCCCACGATCTGGATGGACAGTGCCACGGTGATGCCCAACAACACCATGAAGCCGATGGCGAGCCCGCGCACCGGGACTCCGCGGGCCTCCGCCATTTCAGGATCCACGCTCGCAAAGCCCAAGGGACGCCAGATCAGAACCAGGGCAGCCATGACCACAACCGCCGTTCCCGCCAGGGTCTGGAGCTGGACGGTATCCACGGACACTATCTGGCCCGTGAGCAGTCCGAACTTGTTGGCGGCACGTCCCTCATAGAGGGCCAGGAAAAGGATTCCCAGGCCCAGGCCGAACGGCATGATGACGCCGATGGTCGAGTTTTTGTCCCTGGCCCTGACGCCCATGAAGCCCAGTAGAACCGCCGCTGCCACCGAGCCCACCAGAGAGCCCACGATGATGTCGGCTCCGATGAGCAACGCAAAAGCAGCACCGGCAAAGGACAACTCCGAAATGCCATGGACCGCGAAGGCGAGATCGCGCTTCATCACAAACGTGCCCACCAGGCCGCCGAGCAGGCCCAGGACTGCTCCGGCCCAGATGGAGTTCTGGACCAGCGCCAGCAGTTCGCCGTAGTTCTCGAAATTGAAGATGGTCTGCAGGATGCCATCGAGGTCCATCAGAACTCCTCCCCGGCAGCTGTGTGCGCATCGTCGTGGAAGTGCGTGGTGGCGTCCGGAAGCCCGACGACGACGAACCTGCCGTTGGTCTGGATGACCTCCACGTGGCTGTTGTACAGATCGGAGAGCACGTCGGTTGTCATGACTTCCTGCGGGGTGCCTACGCGGAAACGTCCGCCGGCCAGGTAGAGGACACGATCCACGTAGTCGATCACGGGGTTGATTTCGTGCGTCACGAACACCACGGCACTGTTCCTCTTGTGGCACTGCTCATTGATCAGGGCACTCACGCCCTGCTGGTGGTTCAGGTCCAGCGAGAGCAGCGGCTCATCACACAGCAGCACAGCGGGGTCGGTGGCCAGCGCCTGGGCAACGCGCAGGCGCTGCTGCTCCCCGCCGGACAACTGACCCACGGGGACCTTGGCGTAGTCGGAGGCCCCGACGAGTTCCAGCAGTTCATCAACGCGCCGATTGACTTTTCCGGTGCCCAGCCGGACTCCCCAGCGGTGGCCGTCGATGCCCAAGGCCACCAGGTCCCTGGCACGTAGCGGCGTGTCAGGGGCGAAGGACTTTTGCTGCGGAATGTACCCGATGGTGCGGCTCCCGCGCTCCACGGGGCGTCCGCCAAGGGTCACCGTTCCGGACTGCAGTTCCTGGAGCCCGAGCAGGACCTTGAGGAAACTGGTCTTGCCGCTTCCGTTCGGACCCAGGACAGCGAAGAACTCGCCGGGGCTGATGTCGAGGTCAAGGCCCTTCCAGAGTGTCCTCTTGCCGAACTGAAGGCTCGCTTCGCGGAGGCTCACTACCGGTGTCAAAAGTTGTCCTCGATCCATGCGCCTCCTGGCAGGGCGCAGTTTAAATAGTTGGGGCCTATCGCCTCGCGGCAGCGGTCAGGGACCCACAGCCACCTGAACATCTTAGGACGCCTGGGAAGGAACTCAGGACGCCCGGGCGGGTGGTGTTGCGCCAAAGGCCGGGAATCCCGGCCTTCGGCGTTCCATGGCGACGCTATTTGGCCAGGGCAGCCGAGATTGCATCAACGTTGCCGGCCATCCACTGGAGGTAGTCTTTGCCTTCGGGCACGGTCTCGGTGAAGTCCACCACCGGCACGCCCGCAGCTTCAGCGGCTTTCTTCACGGACTCGGTCTGCGGACCCTCCGTTTGGCTGTTGTAGGCAAGCAGGCGGACTCCGGCCACGATGTCTGTGGTTTCCTTCAGGACGGAAGCCGGCACATCCGTCCCTTCTTCCACCGCTGAGCTGTAGGCCTCGGGCGTCTTGTTGACCAGCCCTGCGGCTTCAAGGAGGTACAGGGGAACCGGCTCCGTGATGGCTACCGGGGCGCCCTGTTGGCTGGCTTTCAATGACTCCAGCTTTCCAGCCAACTCCGAAAGGCCGGTTTTGAAGCCGGCGGCGTTGTCTTTGAAGGTGGGAGCAGAAGCGGCATCCAAGGCACTGAGCTTCTCCGCAACCTTGTCCGCGAGCTTGCCCATGGCGTCCAGGCTGTACCAAACGTGCTCGTTGAACTCGCCGTGGTCGTGGCCATGGTCGTCTTCAGCGTGTGCGTCCTCGCTGTGGTTCTCCCCTTCGGGAGCCAGCCCGGATACTTCCACTGCGCTGACGATGTTTTCGTGGCCGACGTTGGTGTCGTCGGCGATTTTGTGGAGGAATCCGTCATAGCCACCCCCGTTTTCCACGACGAGTTGCGCCTTGGAGACCACCAGCTTGTCCTGGGCACTGGCTTCGTAGGAGTGGGGGTCCTGGCTCGTCTTGGTGATGATCGCCTTCACGTCCACCTTGTCACCGCCTACGGCTTTGACGATCTCCCCGTAGACATTGGTGGAAGTCACCACTTGCAGGACACCGGACGACGCCGACGGCGACTCCCCGCCGCCGCCCGCACCGGTACTTCCCGAGCAGGACGAAAGGGCCAGGGCAGCGATGGCGGAAACAGCGGCAACGGACAGGCGGGCGGCGTAGCGACGCACGGAAACCTCGGATCTACTCATACGAGAATGGGGCACAACAACAAATGAATGTGTCCAGTGTAGCTGCTAATAGGAATGATTCCTATTTAGAGAATCACGATCCCGCATCCCTTACTGCTACGGGTGCGGTCCACCCAACCTCCGGATGCCCGTGGCCTGCGTAGCGTCCCGGATCTCCCCCACGAGCTGCTCAATGACATCTTCAAGGAAGAGCACGCCTTGGATATTCCCCTTGGGGCCAACCACGCGGGCCAAATGGGAGCCCGTCCGTTGCATCACGGACATAGCCCTTTCGATTTCGTCATCGGGCGAGAGGTTGGCAAAGGAACGGATGCGCCCCTCGGCAATGGGGTGCCTGCGGCCTTCCTCCGGGATGGACAGGATGTCCTTGACGTGCAGGTACCCGGCGAGTTCGCCGTCGTCGTCCACCATCGGGAAGCGCGAGAAGCCGGTACGGCTGACCGCTTTTTCCAACTCCACGGGAGTGGACGAAGTCTTGAGCATCACCAGCTTGTCCAGGGGCACCATGATGCTGGAAGCGGTGTGTTCGGAGAACTCAAGCGCGCCGGTCAACAAACCGGCTTGGTCATCCACCAGACCGTGCCTCGTGGACTCCTGCACGATCGACTGCACTTCCTCCAAGGTAAAGGAAGAGGAAACCTCGTCCTTGGGCTCGATCCGCATCAGGCGCAGGATGTGGTTGGCGAGCCAGTTCAAGGTCCAGATCACGGGCTTGACCATCCTGGCGATGAACACCAGCGGCGGCGCCAGCAGCAGTGCTGCCTTGTCCGCCACGGACACCGAAATGTTCTTCGGCACCATTTCGCCGAAGGTCACGTGCAGGAAAGTCACGAACAACAAAGCGATCCCAAAAGCGATCACATCGGCCAGTTCGACCGGAACACCCGCCACTTCCAAGGGTCCGGCCAGCAGGTGGTGGATGGCCGGCTCTGCCACCTGCAGGATCAACAGCGAGCAGACCGTGATGCCAAGCTGTGCGCAAGCAAGCATGAGCGACACGTTTTCCATGGCGAGCAAGGTAGTTTGAGCGCGCTTGGAGCCGCTTTCGGCCAGCGGCTCGATCTGGCTGCGGCGCGCCGACATGACGGCGAACTCGGCGCCGACAAAGAAGGCGTTGCCGATCAAAAGGACAACGAGCCACATGATGCCAACCCAATCGTTCACAGGGCACCTGCCTCATGGTTGCGCTCATCGGTCCCCGTCGGGTTGTCCTGCGGTTCAGCTATGTGATGGAAACAGATCCGGTCGATCCTTCGACCATCCATCCTCGTGACCGTCAGCGTTCCGCCGTCGACCTCCACAGTGTCTCCCACCGTGGCGATGCGTCCCAGCTTGCTCATGACGTAGCCGCCTACGGTCTCGTAGGCCGATTCGTCAGGAACTTTCAGCCCCGGAATCTGCTCCGAGACTTCGTCCGGCCGCAGGAGGCCGGGAAAATACCAATCCCCCGAAGCGCTCTGCAGCAATCCCGGACGGACCTTGTCATGTTCATCGGAAACCTCGCCCACAATTTCCTCCACCAGGTCCTCCAAGGTGGCGATTCCGGCCGTGCCGCCGTATTCGTCAAGGACCACCGCCAGTTGAAGGTTGCCCTCCCGCAGTTCGGCAAGCAGGGAGTCGAGGTGGATGGTCTCAGGGACACGCAGGACGTCGGTCATGATCGCACCGGCTTCCAGTTTGCTGCGGCGGTCGGCCGGGACAGCTACCGCCTTCTTGATGTGGACAACCCCACGGATGTCATCAGCTGAATCGCCGATCACGGGAAAGCGCGAGTAACCGGTCCGCCGGGCGGCGTCCAGGATGTCCGACACGGGCTGGCCGGCGTCGATCGTCTCCATCCGGATACGCGGGGTCATGACATCCGCCGCGGTCCTGCCGGAAAAGTTCAGCGTTCGGGCCACGAAGTTCGCCGTACCTGCGTCAAGTGTTCCCAGTTCGGCTGACCGGCGGACCAGGGAAGCGAGCTCCGCGGGCGTCCGCGCTCCGGAGATCTCCTCCTTTGCTTCCAGGCCGAAGACGTTGAGGACCTTGTTCGAGAAACCGTTCAACACCACAATGGCCGGCTTGAAGACCGCGGTGAAGACCAGTTGCGCAGGGGCAAGGCGCTTGCCCAAAGGAAACGCGAGGGCTATGGCCATGTTCTTGGGCACGAGCTCACCCAGGAGCATGGACAGAAGCGTGGCCAGAGCCATGGCCACAACCAACGCTACGGAGGCCGCGACTGCCGGGCTCAAGCCCAGCAGTGCCAACGGCCCGCTCAGGAGATGACCCACGGAAGGCTCCATGACGAAACCCGTCAGCAAAGTGGTGAGAGTGATGCCCAGTTGGCAGCTGGACAGCTGCGTGGACAGCGACTTGAGGCATTTAAGAAGGGCCGCGGCGGCGTGGTCGCCGTCGTCCACGGCCCGCTGCACGCTCGCCTGGTCAAGCGCTACCAGGGAAAACTCGACGGCGACGAAAAAGCCGGTCCCCAGGATCAAGGCAAAACCGGCCAGGAGGAGAATCCATTCCATCTACCGCATCCCTCCACGGAGCGCGGACCTGAATACGGTCAGCGCATTGGCGGGGTGAGGGTCCGGCGGAGGTTGGTCGGGCGCAGCAGCAGACGACTCTGCGGGTCCACCGGCAGGGGCCGCCGGTTCATGATGGGCATGTGAACGGGTGCTGCCGGCGTGCTGGGTACGGTGTGCGGAGGTGCCGTCCAGGCTCCCCCGGCAGTACCCAGGCCGGCACCTGGATTTACTGTCCATAAGGGTTTTAGTCTACAGCCCGGGAAGCCGCGGGACCCGCGCTCATTCCCGCAATCACAGGTGCCTGAGCATCGCTCACGAAAGCCGACATGATTTAGGTCACCACTATTGGCAGTTAACCAATGATCCTAACTAGACTGGCAAAGGTCTGAGTTCGCGGGACGCGGACCCTGGCACATCGTTGCGGAACAGCAACTGTGGCCAGCGGGAAAATAACACTCATGGAAGAGGCGTATTTCAAGTGCCAGAGCAGCCCAGCCACCGTCTACCAGAGGAATTTGGCGGAAACGAGTGGCTCGTTGACGAACTGTACGAGCGGTACCAGCAGGACAAGAATTCGGTCGACGCCAAGTGGTGGCCGCTTTTCGAGTCCTTCAATACCAGCGAGGGCACTTCTTCCAACGGAAATTCTGCAGCCGCCACGGCTGCCAATCCCCCTACCCAAGTACTTCCCGTAGTAGCCCCGGCTGCAGCGGCTCCGGCACCGGCGCCGGCCGCGCCCAAGGCTGCTCCTGCCCCTGCTGCTGCCGCTCCGGCACCGGCACCGGCGAAGAAAGAACCGGCCACGGTTGCCAGGGACGGGGCAAAGAAGCCCGCCGGCGGCAACGCGGCACAGCCGATCCCGGCCCAGCTGCCCAAGAACACCAAGGCGCCCACGGCGCCGGAAGAGGACGTCGTTTCAGTCCTCCGCGGGCCCGCAAAGGCCATCGCCTCCAACATGGTCACCAGCCTCGAAGTGCCCACCGCCACCAGCGTGCGGGCAGTACCGGCCAAGTTGCTCATTGACAACCGCGTAGTCATCAACTCCAACCTTGCGCGCGCCCGCGGCGGCAAGGTGTCCTTCACGCACCTCATTGGCTACGCCGTGGTCCGCGCGCTTTCCCAGTTCCCGTCGATGAACGTCTACTACGACGAAATCGATGGCAAGCCCAGCGCAGTCCAGCCCGCCCACGTCAACTTCGGCATCGCCATTGACATGCCCAAGCCCGACGGCACCCGCCTCCTGATGGTTCCCAACATCAAGAAGGCGGAGACCATGGACTTCGCGGAGTTCTGGCACACCTATGAGGACCTCATCAAGCGTGCCCGGAACGGCAAGCTCACCGCCGACGACCACGCCGGCACCACCGTGTCCCTCACCAACCCCGGCGGCATCGGCACCGTCCACTCGGTTCCCCGCCTCTCCAAGGGCCAGGCTGCGATCATCGGCGTCGGCGCGCTCGACTACCCGGCCGAGTTCCAGGGCGCGAGCGAGAAGATCATAGCCCAGAACGCCATCAGCAAGATCCTCACGCTGACCTCCACCTACGACCACCGCGTCATCCAGGGTGCAGGCAGCGGCGAGTTCCTCAAGCTGGTCCACCAACTCCTGCTGGGCGCCCAGAACTTCTACGACGAGATCTTCGAAGCGCTGCGCATTCCGTACGAACCCGTCCGCTGGAGCCCGGACCTCCAGGTTGATCCGGCAGACGAAATCAACAAGGTTGCCCGGATCCAGCAGCTCATCCACTCCTACCGGGTCCGCGGCCACCTGATGGCCGACACCGATCCCCTGGAGTACGTCCAGCGCAAGCACCCGGACCTTGACGTCCTCACCTACGGCCTGACCCTGTGGGACCTGGACCGCGAGTGGCCCACGGGCGGTTTCGGCGGCAAGCCGCAGCTGAAGTTCCGTGACATCCTCGGCGTCCTTCGCGACGCTTACTGCCGCACCACCGGCATCGAGTACATGCACATCCAGGAACCTGCCGAGCGCAAGTGGTTCCAGGACGAACTGGAACACCCCTACTCCAAGCCCAGCCGCGAAGAACAGCTGCGCATCGTCTCCAAGCTCAATGCCGCAGAGGCTTTCGAAACTTTCCTGCAAACCAAGTTCGTGGGCCAGAAGCGGTTCTCGCTTGAAGGCGGCGAGTCCTTGATTCCGCTGCTGGACGCCATCATCTCCGATGCTGCCGACGACGGACTGGACGAGGTAGCCATCGGCATGGCGCACCGTGGCCGCCTGAACGTGCTGACCAACATCGCCGGCAAGACCTACGCCCAGGTGTTCCGCGAGTTCGAAGGCACCCAGGACCCGCGCTCCGTGCAGGGTTCCGGCGACGTCAAGTACCACCTGGGTACCGAAGGCACCTTCACCTCGGACAACGGCAAGCAGACCAAGGTGTACCTGGCGGCCAACCCGTCCCACCTTGAAGCCGTCGACCCGGTCCTGGAAGGCATCGTCCGCGCGAAGCAGGACCGCCTGGACCAGGGCGAGTCATTCCCCGTCCTGCCCATCATGGTCCACGGTGACGCCGCCTTTGCTGGCCAGGGTGTTGTCGCTGAGACCCTCAACCTCTCCCAGCTCCGCGGATACCGCACCGGCGGCACGATCCACGTGATCGTGAACAATCAGGTGGGCTTCACTACGGCTCCGTCCTCCTCGCGTTCGTCCACGTACTCCACGGACGTCGCGAAGATGATCCAGGCACCGGTCTTCCACGTGAACGGTGACGATCCCGAGGCTGTTGTCCGCGTGGCGCAGCTGGCGTACCAGTTCCGCCAGCGCTTCCACAAGGACGTCGTCATCGACATGGTCTGCTACCGCCGTCGTGGGCACAACGAGGGCGACGACCCCTCGATGACGCAGCCGCTGATGTATAACCTCATCGAGGCCAAGCGCTCCGTCCGCAAGCTGTACACCGAATCCCTGATCGGCCGTGGCGATATCACCGAGGAAGAAGCCGAGCAGCTGCTCCGCGACTACCAGGAGCGCCTCGAGCGGGTCTTCGCGGAGACGCATGCAGCGCAGACCTCGCCCATCCCGATCATCACTGCGGACTCTGCAGCCGTATCGGACATCGAGCGTCCCATTGCCCAGCAGGCGGACTTTGGCACCAACTCCCCCGCGTCCACGGCCATTTCGGCCGAAACCCTTGCACGGATCGGCAAGGCCCACGTGGAGATCCCCGATGGCTTCACCGTGCACTCCAAGCTCAAGCAGCTGTTGGAGAAGCGCGAGCAGATGTCCCGTGAGGGCGGCATCGATTGGGGCTTTGGCGAGATCGCAGCCTTTGGTTCGCTCATCATGGAAGGCGTTCCCGTCCGCCTGGCCGGCCAGGACTCGCGCCGTGGCACGTTCGTCCAGCGCCACGCAGTCTTCCACGACCGCGCCAACGGCAACGAGTGGCTGCCCCTGGCGAACCTCTCTGACGACCAAGCCAAGCTGTGGATCTACGACTCCCTCCTGTCCGAATACGCAGCCATGGGCTTCGAATACGGATACTCCGTGGAGCGTCCGGATGCCCTGGTGCTGTGGGAGGCGCAGTTCGGAGACTTCGTCAACGGTGCGCAGACCATCATTGATGAGTTCATCTCCTCGGCAGAGCAAAAGTGGGGTCAGCGTTCTTCCCTGGTCCTGATGCTGCCGCACGGCTACGAAGGCCAGGGCCCGGACCACTCCTCGGCCCGTATTGAGCGCTTCCTGCAGCTGTGCGCTGAGGACAACATGATCGTCGCGAATCCGACGACGTCCGCATCGCACTTCCACCTGCTTCGCCGCCAGGCCTACAGCCGGCCCCGCAAGCCGCTGATCATCTTCACGCCGAAGCAGTTGCTGCGCCTCAAGGGCGCCGCGTCCGCCGTCGAGGACTTCACCACCGGCGCATTCCGGCCGGTCATCGCAGAGCACGAGCTCCAGCCGGCCAATGTGGACCGCGTAGTCCTGGTGTCCGGCCGCTTGTACTACGACCTCCTGTCGAACCGGCAGAAGTCCGGCGACACGTCCACTGCGATCATCCGCGTCGAGCAGCTCTACCCGCTGCCCAAGGCTGAGATCGAAGCTGAGCTCGCCAAGTACCCGAACGCCGACATCGTGTGGGCACAGGATGAGCCTGCCAACCAGGGTCCGTGGCCGTTCATGGGCCTGAACCTGGCACCGCAGCTGGATCGCAAGGTCCGCCTGGTGTCGCGTCCGGCATCGGCTTCCACCGCGGCCGGTTCCATGAAGCGTCACGCCGCTGAACAGGATGCCCTGATCAAGCAAGTGTTCGAACGTCAGTAGAAGGAAATCTGCCCGGCCCGAGGCGCCTTGTGCGTCTCAGGCCGGGCAGTTCTGTTTAATGGGACAGATACCCGGTTCGCAAACCGGCGCCGTCGTAAGCCGGGCATGGACCGTAACGAGTGTGAAGAGGTAACCGTGGAAGACAGGAAGCTGCGCATAGCAGCCGTGGGAGACGAACTGCTGGCGGGGCTCGGTGACCCGCGTGCTTTGGGCTGGTTGGGCCGGGTCCTGGCGCGTACGCCGCAGGAGGCGGTCGCGGTTGAGTCCTTCGCACTCCCCTGCCCCATGGAAGGCACCGAGGGCCTGGCGGCACGGTGGCAGGATGAGGCCGGACGGCGGTTCAGCGATACCCACGAGAACCGGCTGGTCATCGGCCTCTCGGGACGGGACCTTGAGTTCGGTCTTTCCACAGCCCGCAGCCGCCTGAACCTGGCGAACATCCTTGACGGTGCGTCGCACAGCGGGGTGGAAGTCTTCGTGGTTGGTCCTCCGCCCACGCTTGATCCTGCACGCAACAAGCGCCTGGCCGAGTTGAACACCGCCTTCGCTGACGTGACCACCCGGCGGAACCATCACTACGTGGACACGTTCTCCCCGCTGCTTAATCATGAGCAATGGCGTACCGACCTCGCCGCAAACGGAGGCACGCCCGGACAGGCAGGTTATGGACTGATCGCTTGGCTCGTGCTGCACCGCGGGTGGTTCCAGTGGCTTAATATCGCGCAGCCCGAGTAGGCGGTCTCCCGGCTCCGGTCCCAGCAACCATTGCCATCCGCCAATTCGCGATATATCGTGTTTTCATCAAACGCGATATATCGCAATTGGAGGGATCATGTCAGACGAGTTATGGACCGTGACCGGCCCGCAAACCATCGAGGTGGACGACGTCCGCTCGCTCAAGCTTGGAATCGTGAAAGGCCGCTTCGACGTGGTGACCCACGATCAGCCGTTTGTCCGGATCGAGGTCAGCGAAATCAGCGGGGATCCCCTCACCATTACCCTGGTCAACGGCCGCTTGGAGATCAGGCACCAGCTCCAAGGACCGCAGGGTTGGTTCCGTAACCTGATGGGGACCGTCAACAACACCAGCACCAATTCGGTGATAGTCGGCGTAGCACTGCCTCCCGGAGTGGACGTAGAGGCCGGAACGGTCAGCGGTGACGGACTGGTGGCAGGCATCAGCGGCCGCATCCGGCTCAATACGGTCTCCGGATCGGTCATGGCCGACGGCACCAATGGAGAACTGCACGTCAACACCGTCAGCGGCGAAGTCATCGCCAGAAACCACGACGGCGTCCTGACCGCCAAGAGCGTTTCCGGTGAAGTAACCGCTTCGGGCACGTTCTCGAACGTCCGGGCATCCACCGTCAGCGGGGACCTCACCTTTGAGCTTCAGGATTTCACCAACGATTTCGGGGCCAACTCCGTCTCCGGTGACCTCACCATCCGTCTGCCGCACGACGTCGGGCTTGACGTCGTGGCCAAGTCGGCCAGCGGCTCTGTGGTCATTGATGACCGCCTGTACGCGCAGCCGGGAAGCAACGTCCATACCATCGTGGGCCCTGACGAGAAGCTTATGCTGTTGCGCACCAACACCGTCTCCGGCAAAACCTTCATCATGCATGCCCCCGCGCCTGCTCCGGAAACCGACAGCCCGGTGTCCGGCGGGACGGGACTCTGATGCCTCCGGTCTTCGCCCACGGGGCGCTCAGGCTTTACCTGCTGGCGTTGCTCGAGTCCGCGCCGAAACACGGCTACGAACTCATCAAGGCACTCGGCGAACGGTTCGGTGGAACCTATTCACCCAGCGCCGGAACCATCTATCCGCGGTTGGCCAAGCTGGAGGAGGAAGGCCTGGTGGCCACCGAATCAGAGGGCAGGCGGACCACATACTCCATCACTGACGCGGGCCGGGCCGAACTTGACCGCAGACGCCAGGAACTGGCCGACGTCGAGGAGACCATCTCCGCCTCCGTCCGGAGGCTGGCCGACGGACTGAGGGCTGATATCCGCAGCAACATGCGCGGACTCAGGGCTGATCTTGCCGCTACTGCCGAGGCGGCACGAACCACTGCGCGAACCTCTGCACGCACCCCGACCGCCGGCGAAGGCACGTACGCCTACTCCCCCGAGGGACAGCGGATCCTCAAAGAAGCCGAACTCATGGTCCAATCCTTCCGCGATGACATCCGGATGGAACTGCGGAAACAAGGCGCGGCGCATCCCTTGTCACTGGTGGCCCTGGAGACAGTCCGGACTGTCCTGGACCAAGCCCGCATCTCCATCCGGAACTCGCTTCGAAGCTGAGTGCGGACGTCCCGGTTCGCAAGGCCCTGCCCGGATGTGCGAAACTGGAGGGCAGCTTTATTGTGAATCAATCATTGAAGGAGGCCAGCTATGAGCAAGCGTGCACGTAAGCGTCGTGACCGTAAGCGCGGCGGCGCAAACCACGGCAAGCGCCCCAACACCTAAGCCAGAGGCTTGGAGTCAAGGCTTAAAGCAAAGGCCCCGGAAACCATGCGGTTTCCAGGGCCTTTCGCGTTTAAGCGGCTTTGGTCAGTGGACCTGCAGCCGGTTCAGGCCTCCACGGGCTTGATCGAGTGGATCCTGTCAAGAATGGAGTTCTTGAGGTTCTCCGGCGCAGATTCGGTGCAGGAGCGCTTGACCATGGTGCGAATGAGGCACTCGAGATCGTACTGCTCGGAGCACTCCTCGCAACCGTCCAAGTGCTGCTTGATCTCGCCGAGGTCCTCACGGGTCAGTGCGCCGTCGAGGTACTCGTAAATACGCTGCATGCGCGTATCGTCGCAATCGCCCAATCCCTGGCAGTCGCTCATTTCTCTTTCTCCTGATTGTTGCTACCGGCCGTGGCCTGGTCTTCTGTCTGGGCCCGGAAGCCCCGTTCGGCGGCGTAGTCCGCCAGCATGTCCCGGAGCATCTTCCTGCCGCGGTGCAGGCGCGACATGACGGTGCCGATCGGGGTATTCATGATCTCTGATATCTGCTTGTACGCATACCCCTCGACATCCGCGAAGTAGACGGCCAGGCGGAACTCTTCCGGGATGGACTGCAAGGCATTCTTGACGTCCGAATCCGGGAGATGGTCGAGGGCCTCGGCTTCTGCGGAGCGCAGTCCCGCGGACGTGTGCGACTCCGCCTTGGCCAGCTGCCAGTCCTCGATCGTGTCCGAGTTGGACTGCAGGGGTTCCCGCTGCCGCTTCCGGTAGAGGTTGATGTAGGTATTGGTCAGGATCCGATACAGCCAGGCTTTGAGGTTCGTGCCCGGCTTGTATTGGTGGAACGCAGAGAAAGCTTTGGTGTAAGCCTCCTGGACCAGGTCCTCGGCATCGGACGGGTTGCGCGCCATGCGCATCGCCGCCGAGTAAAGCTGGTCCACATACTGCATGGCGTCGCGCTCAAAGCGCGCCCGGCGCTGCTCGGCGGTTTCGGTGGAGGGATCGACGGCGGCCGGGGCCTGAGCGTCGTCGCCGGCGGCCTGGTCCGTGGCCGCTGCGGCCGGTTCAATGGTGCTCATCGATGCCAAGTCTACTGTCAGCTGGAGTGAATCCTGCTGCGCGGGCGACGTGGGCCCCGGTAAATCCGTGCGGTCCCTCACCAAGGTCAAAAAACCAACTCCGTTCGTGAAGCGGCAACACCATGCCGCGGCCCGGTCTTCACCGCGCCTTCTGTTCACAACGGCCACCGGTGGGTAAATATTCCGCAAAGGTGCAAGACTAGAGCAGACTGCACCCCTTGAACACGACGTCAAACGACGCCTGTGGCCAATCATCCAGGAGGCAAGACATGTCTGTAATCCGTTTCCTCGCGCGACCCATGCTCGCATCAAGTTTCGTCATTACCGGGCTGGACAAACTGAAGAACGCGGATGACACTGCCAGGCAGTTATCGCCGGTACTTCGCCGGGCTTCCGAGTCCCTGCCTTTCCAGACAGACGAGAAAGTCCTGGCCCGCGTCATCGGTGGCGCGCAGTTGGGGGCAGGTGCCCTCCTCGGCCTGGGAAAAATGTCCCGTTTCGCTGCCACCGTGCTCGCTTTGACCTCGGCTCTTAACACCTACGTGGAGTGGCGCTCAGCGGATATCAGCACCAAGGAAGGCCGTAACGCACGCCGTGCCCAGCTGCTGAAGAACATTTCCCTGACCGGAGGCGTGCTGCTCGCTTCCGTGGACACTGCCGGACGCCCCAGCCTGGCATGGCGCGCCGAACACCTTGCCGCCGACGCAAAGAAAGTCACCGGGAAGCAGATCAAGCGCGCAGACAAAGCAGTACGCAAGGCCGTCGACCACGCAGTTGGAGCATAAGGAAGCATGACTGGTACCACCGCAGCAAACACCGGCACGGAAAGCGCCGCAGCACAATCCCTCTGGCCGGCGCCCTTTGCCAAGCAGCCGGTCGATGCCACGGTAACGGTACCGGGCTCCAAGTCCTTAACCAACAGGTTCCTGATCTTGGCGGCCCTGGCTGATGGGCCGTCAAGGTTGCGGGCTCCCCTGCACTCGCGGGACTCCGCGTTGATGGTCCAGGCCTTGCGCCACTTGGGAGCGACCGTCACCGAGGTGCCGGGCGACGGGGACTACGGTCCCGACCTCGAGATCAGCCCCATCAGTTCGACGGACACTCCCTCCGACACCTCCATCGACTGCGGCCTTGCCGGAACTGTCATGAGGTTTGTTCCCCCTGTGGCGGCCCTCCGCCGGGGAACTGCTGTCTTCGACGGCGATCCCCACGCCCGCAAGCGCCCCATGGGAACCATCATCGAGGCGCTCGTAGCCCTTGGGGTTCCGGTTCGCGCCGAAGGCGGCAGGACGCCGTCGGCCCTGCCTTTCGCGGTGGAAGGCACCGGCGAAGTCCGCGGCGGGCACCTTGTGATCGATGCCAGCGCCTCGTCGCAGTTCGTATCGGCGTTGTTGCTGGTGGGCGCGCGCTTCACCGAAGGCCTGCATCTTGAACATGTCGGCAAGCCGGTGCCAAGCCTCGACCACATCAGCATGACAGTATCCGTGCTCCGCAGCGTCGGGGTCAGCGTGGACGATTCGGTGCCCAACCATTGGCGCGTGGCTCCCGGCCCCATCCGTGCCTTCGACCAGCGCATCGAACAGGACCTGTCCAACGCCGGTCCCTTCCTGGCCGCCGCGCTGGCCACGCGCGGGACCGTCAGAATCCCCAACTGGCCCCTCCGGACAACCCAGGTGGGTGATCTCTGGCGCAGCATCCTCACCACCATGGGGGCAACCGTCATGCTGGAAGACGGCACGCTCACCGTCACGGGCGGTCCCGACATCAAGGGGGCGGACTTTGACGAGACCAGCGAACTGGCTCCCACCGTTGCCGCCCTGTGCGCCTTGGCCAGCGGACCCTCCCGCCTGACCGGGATCGCCCACCTCAGGGGCCACGAAACGGACCGGCTCGCCGCGTTGGTGAACGAGATCAACCGCCTCGGCGGAGACGCGGAAGAAACCGCGGACGGTCTCATCATCCGTCCAGCTGCCCTGCACGGCGGTGTCGTGCACAGCTATGCGGACCACCGCATGGCTACGGCGGGTGCCATCCTCGGGCTCGCCGTGGAAGGGGTGGAAGTGGAAGACATCGCCACGACTTCCAAAACCATGCCCGAGTTCCCGCACATGTGGGCCGCCATGCTCGGTCAGGCTTCGCGCGATTCCGGTGATTTCCCACAGGCGGGCACAACCGGGGGCAACCGCTGACCATGGGCCGCGACGCACGCTCCTGGGACGAATCGGACGTCCGCATCCGTCCGAACAAGAAAGGTTCCAGGCCCCGCACCAAGGACCGCCCCAGCCACGACGACGCCGTGGTGGGACGAATCATCACGGTCGACCGCGGGCGCTACACGGCGATCGTGGGCGAGGACTCTGACAACGAACGCGTAGTCATTGCAGCCAGGGCCCGCGAACTTCGGCGAACGCCGGTGGTTCCGGGCGATTTTGTTGCCTTGGTGGGCGACGTCTCCGGCAGCCCCGATACCCTGGCGCGGCTGGTCCGCGTCGAAGAACGCCGGACCCTGTTGCGTCGCAGCGCCGATGACACGGACCCGATCGAGCGGGTAGTGGTGGCGAACGCCGACCAGCTGGTAGTGGTGGTGGCCGCAGCCAACCCGGAGCCGCGTACCGGTTTCATCGACCGCGCCTTGGTGGCAGCCTACGACGCCGGCATAGAGCCGCTGCTGCTCATCACCAAAGCGGACGTCAAGGATCCGGCGGAACTTCTTTCGAACTACCTCAGCCTGGACTTTCCGGTCATCATCAGCCGCACAGCGGATTCACAGGCATCCGGCATCGATGCCCGCTCGGACGACGGCTTGTCCGCCCGGCTCGACAGTGAAGCGGTGTCCCGCCTGCGGGACCACCTCGACGGAAAAGTGACCGTCATGCTGGGGCACTCCGGCGTCGGCAAATCCACCATGGTCAATGCGCTGACGGGCGCGGAACGGGCAACCGGCGGAGTCAACGCCGTGACGGGCCGCGGCCGGCATACTTCATCGTCCGCACTGGCCCTCAAGCTGGCCGACGCTCCTTCGGGCAGCTGGATCATCGATACTCCCGGTATCCGTTCCTTCGGATTGGCCCACGTCGACCCGGATCGGATCCTGCACTCCTTCCCGGACCTCGAGCCCGGCACCGAAGACTGCGAACGGGGCTGCAAACACGACGCCAACGCCGTCAACTGCGGACTGGACGCCTGGGTCAACGAAGGACACGCCGGACCTTCCGGCGCCGCACGGCTGGCGTCCCTGCGCCGGCTCCTCGGAGCGGACCCGCGCCTGGAGGCGAAGGAAACCAAGGAACTCGGCACCGTCAACTGAGACGGGAAAGCACCACTTCCCGGGTGCAGGGATTGTTTCGCGATAGTTTGGTGGCATGACCCAACCCGTTTCCAGTTACAACGATGACCTGCGGCTGGCCCACGTCCTGGCCGATTCGGTGGACGCCCAGACCATGGACCGGTTCAAGGCCCTGGACCTGCAGATCGAAACCAAACCCGACCTGACGCCGGTCACCGATGCGGACAAGGCAGCCGAGGAAGCCATCCGCGGCCAGCTCTCGCGTTCGCGTCCCCGCGACGCCGTGCTGGGCGAAGAGTTCGGCAGCAGCGGCCATGGATCGCGGCGCTGGATTATCGACCCCATCGACGGGACGAAGAACTTTGTTCGAGGGGTGCCGGTGTGGGCAACCTTGATCGCCCTCGTTGACGAGGACGAGCCCGTGGTGGGTGTGGTCAGCGCGCCGGCACTCGGCAAACGCTGGTGGGCCGCCAAGGGCATGGGAGCCTACACAGGGCGGTCCCTCGCGTCGGCCACCCGTTTGAAAGTCTCCAATGTCTCTTCGCTGGCGGACGCGTCACTGTCCTTCTCGAGCCTTTCGGGATGGAAGGAGCGCGGAAACCTGGACGAATTCCTTTCGCTCACTGACGACGTCTGGCGGACCCGCGCCTTCGGGGATTTCTGGTCCTACTGCCTGGTGGCCGAAGGTGCCGTAGACATCGCCTGCGAACCGGAACTAAACCTTTATGATATGGCTGCCTTAGTGCCGATCGTCACGGAGGCCGGCGGCAGGTTCACCTCGCTTGAGGGCGAAGACGGCCCCTTCGGAGGCAACGCGCTGGCCACTAATTCCATCCTCCACTCAGAGGTCCTGAAGCGCCTCAACCCGGAGATCGACGATCTCCTTTAGCGCGCCCGGCAACAGCCGAACCGTATTGCTGCGAATAATCGACGGCGACAAACCCACTTCAGGGTGCCAACGCCGTCGATTATTCGACCAAAACGGGATTCGGCTCTCTCCGTAACAAACCGCTTAACAAACTTCTTCCGCTTTGAATCGTCCACGGAAGGTGCCCTAGTCTCTTCTACAGGTCACGAGTGCCAGCGCTAAACCCCGGTTTGCTGGCCGGCAACCCTCCATTCGCGGTGGGGTGCCCCGGGTGACGACCAGGCCGGTCCGGAACGGATACGGCAAGCGCGGATCCCTTGGAGGGGTCCTTCTTGAGTGAGGTCCCATGAGCACTGTTACGTTCGATTCCACCGTCCTGCCCGCTTTCGGAGATGACCACGCGGCACACGAAGCCCTCGCAGCGCGACCGCTGGCCGCCGTCACAGGAGCAGAGCTGCAGGCTCCCCTGATCCAAGGGGGCCACGTCAGGTACGCAAACCTTGACTACGGCGCATCGGCCCCGGCCCTGACCATCGTCTCTGCCTACCTGAACGAGATTCTGCCCTACTACGCCAGCGTGCACCGTGGCGCCGGTTACGCGTCCCAAATCAGCACATCCGTCTATGAAAACTCGCGGAACATCGTGCGGAACTTCGTTGGCGGCCGGCCGGATGATTCAGTCATCTTCACCCGCAACACCACCGATTCGCTGAACCTCCTCGCCGGATGCCTCCCCCAGCTTGACGGCGCACCGGCCGGTGAAGTCCTGTACCTCGACATTGAGCACCACGCCAACCTGCTTCCCTGGCAGGGTGTACCGCACCGCAGCGTCATCGCCTCCCCTACGTTGTCAGCCACCATCGCCAACCTGCGCGATGAGTTGAGCCAGGGCGGAATATCCCTGCTCGCTGTGACCGGCGCTTCCAACGTCACCGGCGAAATCCTGCCGATCGCAGAGCTCGCAGCGTTGGCGCATGAGTTCGACGCGCGGATCGTCGTCGATGCAGCCCAGCTCGCCCCGCACCGGCGCATCAATATTTCCGAGAGCGACGTGGACTACGTCGTCTTCTCGGGGCACAAGCTCTACGCGCCCTTCGGCGCAGGCGTCGTGGTCGGCCGTCCCGACTGGCTCGACGCCGGAACCCCCCACCTTGCCGGAGGCGGCGCCGTTCGTGAAGCGCGCCTGGATTCGGTGAGCTGGGCAACTGGCCCTGCCCGGCACGAGGGCGGCTCCCCCAACGTCCTGGGGGCAGCCACCTTGGCGCGGGCTACCCAGGTGCTGGCCGGGTTGGACCAACAGGACTGGCACAACCACGAGGTGGCAATCCGATCCTTCCTGGTTGAGGGCTTGGAATCCATTGAAGGGGTCACCGTCCACCGGATCTTCAGTGATTCCAGCGACACCATCGGCGTCGTCAACTTCTCCGTTGAAGGCTTCGACGCGGGACTGGTGGCCGCCTACCTGGCCGCCGAGCACGGCGTGGGCCTGCGCGATGGCCGTTTCTGCGCCCACCCGCTCCTGAAGCGCCTCGGCTTGCCGTCAGGTTCACTGCGCGCCAGCTTCGGCGTCGGCTCCCGGCTTGAGGACGCTGCCCGGCTGCTGGCCGGCATCCGGCAACTGAAGACCACCGGACTTGGCTGGGATTACGTCGTGGACGAGGGCCGTTGGGTCCCCGCAAACGATCACCGCAGCTACCCGGAGTGGGCGCCCAATACGCCCGGAACCGCCGGGGCCGCTCCCTGCACCGTGGACTAGGAGCCGTCCCGGCCTTGGCGCCACGTTGCTGCGGTAGATTCTTTGGGTATCCCTGACTACTGCCGCTGAAGGAGTCCCCTGCGTGTCCACGCGTTCAAGCAACGAATCCGGAGGATCACTGCCCTCCGGCCTCCCGGTTTCTTCCGGAAGTGCCGGACGCGCCGGCGGCCCAAAGCTGCAGGCGCACCGACGTCGGGAGCTGGGGCAGAGCTTCCAGGACGGCGGCGAACATTATGATCGGGTCCGCCCCGGGTACCCGGCGGATTCCGTCGATTGGCTGCTGCCCCCGAATGCGCGGACCGCGGCCGATATTGGCGCAGGGACAGGCAAATTCACAACACTGCTGCTCGACCGGGGCCTACAGGTCAGCGCCGTCGACCCTTCCGCCGACATGCTGGACCAACTGCGGAAGAACTGCCCGCAGGCGCACGCCGTTGAAGGTACTGCCGAAGTGACGGGACTGGCGGACTCAGCTTTCGACGTCGTCAGTGTCGCCCAGGCCTGGCACTGGTGCGATCCGCTCAAGGCAAGTACCGAGATTGCCCGGATTCTCCGTCCGCACGGAACGCTCGGCCTCATCTGGAACCAACTGGACACCTCCGTGGCCTGGGTTCATCGCCTTTCACGCATCATGCATGCCGGTGATGTCCATAAGCCGGGGTTCCGGCCAGTGGTGGGCACGGAGTTCGAGAACCTTGAAAGCCACGTCACCAGCTGGCGGGACGAGGTGTCCCCCGTGGACATCATGGAACTGACCAAGTCCCGCAGCTACTACCTGCGCGCCAATCAAGCCACCCGGGAGAAAGTGATGGGCAACCTGGAGTGGTACCTCTACGAGCACTTGGACCATGCCCGCGGTGAGCTCCTCGCCTTGCCGTACGTGACGCACACTTGGCGGGCCCGCAAGGCCTGAGCCGGTGGCCACGGTAGGCTTGGAACGTGAAGACCAGCACGCCCTCCTCCTCGATTGAGGACTACGTCAAGGTCATCTACTCCTACACGGAGTGGCAGGACAAGCCGATCACTTCCTCGCAACTTGCCCAGCGGTTAGGGGTTGCCAACTCGTCGGTGTCCGAGATGGTCCGCAAGCTCAAGGACCAAGGCCTGGTGGACCACCAGCCCTACAGCGCCATCCGGTTGACCCCTGAAGGCATGCGGCTGGCACTGTCCATGGTGCGCCGGCACCGGCTGATCGAGACGTACCTCGTTGAAGAACTGGGCTATAGCTGGGACGAAGTCCACGATGAAGCCGAGATGCTGGAGCATGCCGTCTCCGACACCTTCATCGAAAGGATGTCCGCGAAGCTCGGCCATCCCGTGCGGGATCCGCATGGTGACCCGATCCCCGCGTCGGACGGATCGGTGGAGTTGCCGCATGCCTACCGCCTGATCGAACTCGACGAGGGCCATTCCGGCCGTATCACCCGCATCAGCGATGAGAACCCCAATTTGCTGCGCTACTTGGCCGCCGAGGACATTTCCCTGGATGCCCGCGTGGAAGTGGTGGGGCGCAAGCCCTTCGGAGGGGCCTTGGTGGTCCGCGTGGGCAGCGGTTCCGCCCGGCGCGAATTCGACCTTGCCGATGAAGTAACCTCAGCGCTCTGGGTCCAGAGCACCGGTACCCATGAAGGCTGTGTCCTCACGCGCTGACGCGAGCGGGCACCTGGCGGTCAGCCAGGCTGGTGGGCCGTGCCGCCGTCGTCGGCCGCTTTTCCGCCTTCGCTGCCCGAAGCCGCCGCCTGCTGTCCCGCCGCAGGAGGTACTTCGTTCCGGATTCCGACGGCGGAGGCCAGGCCACCCAGGAAGAACAGTCCCGCTGTGACCCAGAGAGCGGCATAGAGACCCTCCCTGGTAAAAGCGGGGCCGACGATGAGACCTGCGAAGGCAATACAAATGAGGCCGGCTATGCGGGCCACTGCGTTGTTGACGGCAGATCCTATGCCTGCCTCCTCCGTTGGCACAGCACCCAGAATGGCTGCGGTCAGCGGTGCAACCAGGGTGGCAAGGCCCACGCCGAACACCACTTGGCCGGGGAAGACCTGCGTCCAATAATCCAGCGGTTCCTGGATGGACAGTGACATGAGGAACCCGGCACCGCACAGCAAGGGGCCCGCCGTCATGAACCACCGGGGCCCGTGCTTACCGGCCAGGCCACCAAAGTACGAGGCTGCCAGCATAAGGATCACGGTTCCGGGCAGCAGGGCGATCCCCGCCGTCGTGGCACCCATGCCGCCCACCTGCTGGAGGTAAATGCCCAGGACGAAGAATCCCAGGGAAATGGCACCGTAGATGGCCAGCGTGGCCAGGTTGCCCCAGCCGAAATTCCGGATGCCGAACAGTCGCAGCGGCAACATGGGTTCTGCGGTCCTGTTCTCATGGAGCAGGAAAAGCACCAAGGCAAGGGCGCCCACCACCAACGGCAGCCAAACCTGCGGGGCCGACCACCCCAGGCGACCCTGCTCAATGAAGGCAAAGACCGGGCCGCCAAGCCCCACCATCGCCAGGGCAGCTCCTGTGTAGTCGATCTTCTTGCTCTTGTCCCTTGCGGCATCGGAACTTCGCAGCCGCACCAGCATCGGCCAGATCACCGCGGCGGGAATGACGTTGATGAAGAAGATGACACGCCAGGACAGCAGGTCAACGGAGACACCCCCGATCAAAGGCGCAACGATCGCCGCCGCACTCGTCCAACCGGACCATTGGCCGATGGCCTTGGATTGGGCCGGACCGGAGAACGCCGTCACGATCATCGCCAAGGAACTTGGTACCAGGAGAGCGCCGGCAATCCCCTGCAGGGCGCGGGAGATGACCAGCATTTCGCCGTTCCATGCCAGGCCGCACAGAACGGAGGTGACTGCGAACCCTGCGAGGCCCCATTCGAGGATCCTCGCCCGGCCAAAATGGTCCGACAGCGAACCGGCAACAAGGATGAGGGAACCCAAGGTCAGCAGGTAGGCATCCACCACCCATTGTTGGATCACCAGGCCGCCGCCCAGTTCACGCCCGATCGCCGGCAGCGCGAGATTAACCACAAAGCCATCCAGGATGGCGATGAAAGATGCCACGATCGCCACCACCAAGACCCGCCGCTGCAGGGGTGTGCTGGGTGGCAGGGCCGCTTCAGCCGTCATGTGCACAGCCTACGCTTGCCGTATCGTTGAGTGGTGATCAGCAGACGTGATGCCGCTTTGGCCCTTGATATCTCCATGGAAATGGCCCAGCGCCACGGCATCCCGCCCCGGCTGTCGGAATCGGACCTTCGAGATCTCCAGGACAACCCGCCGCCATGGTTGGTCCAGTCCCGCGCAAACCGTACCGGCAAACGTCCGGTGTGGGTGCACCTGGACTGCGCGGTCTGCAACTACTCCGAGGCAGTCAGGCCCAAGAAATGGTGGCCGGAGTTTTCATTCGTCTACTGCGGGCATCACCGCAGCAGGGAGCTGCCCGAGTTGTTCGCCGGGGACGTACGAACCGAGTATGAGGGTATCGGCAGCCGCTTCGTGGGCGTCGTGGACGTCCGCGCCGAAGACCAATAACCTCCTTCGGTCGTCCTGGCATCTGACCGGGAAGCCAAGGCTGCCTCAGCCCATTTCCGACGGAACCGCAACCAGCCCCACCAGTTTTCCCTCCCGCAGAACCGTCAAGGGGAACGGCTGGCCGATCGCCTCCTCGAAGAGCAGCTTCTGCAGGCTCTCGGCACTGGAAACGGCCCGTCCTTGCGCTTGGAGAACCACATCCCCCGGCTGCAACCCGGACAACTCGGCCGGTGAACCGGCGATCACTTCCACGACGCGCAGCCCTTCCTTCTGGCCTGTGCGCACCACCGCGCTCGCGTCGAGCGGTATGGGTGTGCTCACCAGCCCCAGATAGGCCCGGTGGACGCGACCATCCTTGAGAAGTGATGAGATGATCCGCTGGGTTGTCCTATTAATGGGAACCGCCAGGCCAAGTCCCAGCCCGGCAACGGCGGTATTGATGCCCACAATGCGCCCCTTGGTGTCAGCCAGCGCTCCCCCGGAGTTCCCGGGGTTCAGTGCTGCGTCGGTTTGGATCACATCTTCGATCACCCGCCTGTGCTCCCCTGCACGCACCGGAATGGACCTTCCGAGCCCGCTGACAACACCCGCCGTCACGGAGCCGGACAGCCCCAAGGGATTACCGACGGCGATGACCAGCTGGCCCACCCGCAGGAATTCCGCGTTCCCCAACACAGCGGGAGGCGGGGTTCTTCCCAGTCCCCGAACCACGGCGAGGTCGGACAACGGATCGGCGCCCACCAGTTCGACGTCGCTTTGCTTGCCGTCAGCGAAGACGGCCCTGCCGGACTCGGTCCCGGCAACGACGTGGGCGTTGGTGAGCAGGTAGCCGTCGACGGTGAAGACCACAGCCGAGCCGCTACCCACCCGAACCCGGCCGTTGCGCCGGGTGCTGACCATCTCGATGGCGGCCACATGCGGTGTCACCGAGCCGGCCACGCGGATGACTGTTTGCGAGTACGCGTCCAGGATGTCGTCGTCGTCGGCTTCGGTCCCGTTGCCCGGTCCAGTCCTGTTGTCTTCGAATGCAAACTCCTGACCGGCGTCCATCATGTTGCCTCCTGCCACCCGGCCGATGCCCCTGCGGGCCTATCCACTACAACCGATGCGTCGGGTCCCCTAGTCCTGTCCCGGCTACGCCGTGGGTGAACCTGCCGCGATGTACCAGCCTCGGTGTGGCCACTGCCCCAGCGCGGCACCTGCCCCAGCGCCGGGCTGCCCCAGCACGGCACCACCGGGCTGCAGGTGGGCAAAAGAAAGCCCCCGGACAAGTGTCCGAGGGCTTTCAGGGGTGGAGATGGGGGGAATTGAACCCCCGTCCGATGTCGTGTTGTCAGGGCTTCTCCGGGCGCAGTTTGCGTCGGATTTTCTCGGCCCCAGCCATCCTGCAAACAGGTGGCTGATCCAGGCCCAGTCATCTAAAAGTCCCGTTTACCCCAATGACGAAGGCAAACAGCAGTGGCTATCTAAATGACGCCAGGAACCGGGGCGATAGCAACCCCGGGCTGACGGACTGTCTTACTGCTTAGGCAGCAAGAGCGAAGTCAGTGCGCTTAGATTCGGCACTTATTGGTTTGCAGACAGCGTTAACGAGATAATTCTGCATCCTCGGCCCGCTTCACCTGTCGCGACTAACATCGTCGAAACCGATCATCCCCGTATTTTGTTACCAAACCGGCGTTTGCTCATCACTCCCGCCGGACTACCAATCATAACGCATGTTCCCCGAAGATCATTCCCGGGAACCCGCGCGGGTTCCGCGACCCGCTACGAGCGTCGGTTACGTTCCCGCAATTCGCGCAACGACTCGCGCTTGTCCTGCTGCTCCCGCAGCGTTTGGCGCTTGTCGTAATCCTTCTTACCGCGGGCGATCGCGATTTCCACTTTTGCCCGCCCATCCAGGAAGTACAGCTGAAGGGGCACCACCGTGAACCCGGACTCGCGGATTTTGTGCGAAATCTTGTCCAGTTCTTCCCGGTGCAGCAAGAGCTTACGACGCCGGCGCGCGGCGTGGTTGGTCCAGCTCCCTTGGTTGTACTCCGGGATGTGGATGCCCTCCATCCACAACTCATCGTTATAGAAGGTGCAAAAGCCGTCCACCATGGAGGCATGGCCTTCACGGAGGGACTTCACCTCGGTACCCATCAGGGCAATGCCTGCCTCGTAGGTATCGAGGATCAGGTAGTTGTGCCGGGCCTTCCGATTGGTGGCCACTACCTTACGGCCACTTTCTTTGGGCACGGTAGAACTCCTTGCTGGTTGCGGATTCCAACCCAGTGTACGCCAGGGATGAGCCGGCTCTGTGCCGTGGCGGAATCAGTTCGCTCAGGGGAAAAAGACGCTACAGGAGGGTCATGGGATCCACGGCTGCACCGTTCAGCCACGTCTCAAAGTGCGCGTGGCAGCCGGTTGAGTTGCCGGTGCTTCCCGAGTAGGCGATCAGCTGGCCTTGCGAGACCCGCTGCCCGTTTGCCACCACGATGCTGCTGTTGTGGTAGTAAATGGTGGTCAACGAGTTTCCCTGAACAACCCCATGGGAGAGCTTGACGCGCCAACCGCCACCATCAGCGGAATTCCACCCGGAGTTGAACACCTCGCCGGCCGCCGCGGCATAGACCGGCGTGCCACACGATGCACCGAAGTCGATGCCCGTGTGCATGTAGCCTCCCGTGCCGTAGAAGTCGATGGTGCCCGGCGGGGTGGCCCGCCAGCCGAACCCGGAAGTGATGGGCACGTAGTTGGCAAACGGGTGCCGCAGGCCAAAGGCCGACGGCGACCCTACCGGCGGAACGTACACCGGCTCCGGCGGGGCCGGCTTGCCCTGCGCCGCAGCGGCGGCTGCAGCTGCCGCAGCCGCTTCGGCGGCGAGCCGGCGCTGCTCGGCCTCCCACGCCTCGCGCAACTTTCGATCGCGCTCCTCGATTTCGGCTGCCACGGTGTTCTGCTCGGCCTTGACCCGTGCGAGGTCCGCCTCGATGCCGGGCTTGGCTGCTTGGAGCTGGCTGTTGAGCCGGGTGGTGTCCTCAATCAGCTTGTCGACCTCGGCCTTCTTGCTGGCCGCTTCGTCCCGAGCGGCCTTTTCGCGTTCGAGGGCTGCGTCAGCCTTCGCCTTGAGGTCCTGAATCTCAGCTTCCACTGCTGCCAACCGCGCCTGCGAGTTGACGTTGGTGGCGTTTTGCTGGGTCAGCTTGGTCATCGCGGCGTTCTGGCTGCGCATCGCCTGATCGGCAAGGTCCATGGACTCTGTCAGGCTGCCCGATTCGTCCGATCCGAAGAGCAAGGCAATGTTGGTCGGCACCCCGCCTGACTTGTAGGCCTGGGAAGCAATCTGCCCGATCAACTTCTTGGTATCGGTGATCTTCTGCTTGTCGCTCTCAAGCTGCTCGGTGATCTTGGCCTTGTTCTGCTGCGCCAGTTCAACCCTGGCCGCCAATGCCTCGACTTCCTTGACGGCACTGGCCACCCGGCCCTGGGCTTCCAGGAGCGCTTGCTGGGCACCGGGAAGGCGGCCCTGGTAGATCACCAGATCCCCGGCCGCCTTCGCGATCTTTGCGTCGACGAATTCGAGGGATGCCTGTACCCGGGCAGATTCAGCCTCAAGGGCTGCCTGCTGGTCGTCCAGGTTGTCTGCATGCGCGGCCGGAACACCCGAAAGGAGGCTTGCAGCCAGGCCGGCCGCTACGACGGCACCGAGAATCCTTGCTTGTCCGGACGCGAGGCGCCGGCGAAGAGATGTCCGGTCCATCGTGCTCATGGGGGTTCCTTTGCGTTTGCCGGCGTCGGGGGTTGGTTCTCGATCCACGGCTAAACCTTCAAGTAGCGCCGGAGGGTCAACAACGAGGATATCCCGGCCAGACCTCCGCCAAGTGCAATAAGCACCGGCGCCAGCACCAGGACCTGCGTCGACGAAATGAACGGGGTATTCAAGAATTGCCGGGACAGATCGCCGTTGAGCCAGAAATGCGCCATCAGCCACAGCGTGAGGGAGGCAAGGACAGCACCCACGACGGCGGCTATCACCCCTTCCAGGATGAACGGCAGCTGGATGACTGTCTTGGACGCACCGACAAGCCGCATGATGCCTGTCTCACGCCGCCTGCTGAACGCCGAGAGGCGGATGGTAGTGGTGATCAGCAGCACTGCGCAGAAGATCATCACGGCTGCGACGCCAACGGCCACCACGGAAGCACCGTTCATCCACGAGAAGATCCTCTCCAGGACCTGTCTCTGGTCGCTGACTGTCTCCACGCCCGGCTGGGAGGAGAAGGTCTCGCTGATGATCTGGTACTTTTCCGGGTTCTTCATGTTGATCCGGAACGAAGCCGGCAGCTGGTCCTCGGTGACCGAATCCACGATCGGCGAGTTGGAGAACTGGTCTTTGAAGTGCTTGTAGGCCTCGGCCTGCGACTCGAATTGGAAGTCGTTGACGTACTGCTTTACGGCCGGCGATTCGAGCATTGCCCGGAGATTGTCCTGCTGCTCTTTCGTGGCGGGTCCGGAGGCGCAACCAACGGTGGTGGAGCCATCGTTGCACAGGAAGACGGCAACCTGGACTTTGTCGTACCAGTAGCCCTTCATCTGGTTGATCTGCATTTGGAGCATCCCGGCTGCTCCCACGAACGTCAGCGACACGAAGGTCACCAGCACCACGGAGATCACCATGGACAGGTTCCGGCGCAACCCGCTGCCGATTTCCCCGAGGATAAACAGAAGCCTCACAGCTGGGCCCCCTGGGCGCGGTTGATTTCTTCGTCGCTTGCATCACGGAGCCTCCGCGACTCCCCCACCACGGGAATCATGGACGTGTAAAGGGCCTTGGCTTCATCGCGGATGATCTTGCCGTTCTGCAGTTCCACCACGCGGCGGCGCATCTCGTTGACGATGTCGTCGTCGTGGGTGGCCATGACCACGGTGGTGCCGTTCTGGTTGATCTTGTCCAGGACGCCCATGATGCCCATGGACGTGATGGGGTCAAGGTTGCCGGTGGGCTCATCGGCCAGCAGGATTCCAGGCCGGTTGACGACCGCCCGGGCAATGGCAACACGCTGTTGCTCACCGCCGGACAGTTCATGCGGCATGCGGCGCTCTTTGCCTTCGAGGCCCACGGTTTTGAGGACTTCCGGGACGGTCTCGCGGATGATGGAGCGGCTCTTGCCGATCACCTGCATGGCGAAAGCCACGTTGGCAAAGACGTTTTTCTGCGGCAGGAGGCGGAAGTCCTGGAAGACCACCCCGATGCCGCGGCGAAGTTTGGGCACGCGCCAGCTTGAAATGTTGGCGACGTTCTGGCCGGCCACGTAGACAGAGCCGGACGTCGCTTTGTCTTCCTTCAGGATCAGCCTCAGGAAAGTGGACTTACCCGAGCCCGAGGCGCCCACGAGGAAGGTGAATTCACCGCGGTTGATCTCAAGGCTGACAGCATCGAGCGCCGGTCGCGCGTTCTGCTCGTAGACCTTGGTGACATTCTCAAATCTGATCATGACCCTTTTGACCCCGCCGGACATGACTTTTTGGCCCAGTCCAACAGCCGGAGCGCGGGCTTTCGAATGGGGGAAGTGAGAGCACCGGCCTCTCGACTATACGCAGGGGCAGGTGGCGATTTGGGCGGTTTGACGGGCGTGTCGCCAAAACCGCACCCAGTGGGGCGCTCCCCGTCACGGACACTTCCCGTTTGCCGCCCTGCTACGGGCGAGGGGTGTCCGGACCTACTCGGCGGCGTTGCGGTTGCCGGTGCGCCAGCGGATGCCTGCATCGATGAAGTCATCGATGTCGCCGTCGAGCACCGCGGACGTATTTCCTACCTCATGCTCGGTCCGGAGGTCCTTCACCATCTGGTACGGGTTCAGTACGTACGAGCGCATCTGGTCACCCCAGGATGCTTTGACGTCGCCGGCCAGGGCCTTCTTCTCGGCATCCTGCTGCTCTTTCTTGAGCAACAGCAAACGCGACTGGAGTACCCTCAGCGCGGCAGCACGGTTTTGCAGCTGTGACTTCTCGTTCTGCATGGACACCACAATTCCGGTAGGAATGTGGGTGAGCCTGACGGCCGAGTCGGTAGTGTTGACGGACTGTCCGCCCGGGCCGGAAGAGCGAAAAACATCCACCCGGATCTCATTGTCCGGGATCTCGATCGAGTCGGTCTGCTCAATCAGCGGGATGACTTCCACTGCGGCAAACGACGTTTGCCGCCGGCCTTGGTTGTCAAAGGGGCTGATGCGGACCAGGCGGTGCGTGCCTGCCTCGACGCTCAAGGTGCCGAAAGCATATGGAGCCTTCACTTCGAACGTGGCCGACTTCAGTCCCGCTTCTTCGGCATAGGAGGTGTCCATGACAGTGGTCGGGTAGCCATGGCGCTCTGCCCACCGCAGGTACATGCGCAACAGCATCTCGGCAAAGTCGGCGGCATCCACACCGCCCGCTCCTGCACGGATGGTCACGACGGCTTCACGTTCGTCATACTCGCCGGACAGCAGTGTCACGACCTCGAGTTCCGCGAGCGCCTTGCGGATGGATTCGAGCTCCTTTTCCGCTTCGGCCATCGAGGCCTCGTCGCCCTCGTCCTGGCCCAGTTCCACGAGGACTTCCAGATCGTCGATCCTCGCGGCAAGCTTGCTAAGGCGTTCCACCTCGGACTGGCGATGGGACAGGCGTGACGTCACTACCTGGGCCGACGCGGGATCGTCCCACAGGTCCGGGGCTCCGGCTTGCTCGCTCAACTCCGCGATTTCGGCCTTGAGGCCCTCGACATCGCTGACGTCTTCGATGGAGCTGTAAGTGGCGCGGAGCGCGCGGATTTCTGCGGGAAAGTCAATCTCAGCCATGGTCATTCAAGCCTACGCTATTGGCGGCACACGCCTTGTTCGGTTGCAGAAGGGCCCGGTTCGGGCGTCATTGAGTCAACCGTGACCTCGCGGCTGACGTGGCTTCCACGTAGATGCCTTCAGGAAGCAGGAAGCTGACCACCGGCGGATGGGCTACAGCGGACAGTTTCACCAGCGCAGTTCCTCCAGGACTGCTTCTTGTCCCCGGTTCGATGTGCAGCTGGTCATGGTGGGCATAGGCGTCACTGGCTGCCAAGTACGTCTGGACAGCAGCGGACACCCGTTCATCGCCCAATGACACGGAGGGCGCGGCGCCACCTTCCATGTCTCCGGCCATGAAAGTGTCCGACGCTGCGAGCGCGGCACCGTCGGCCAGGGACAGAAGCTTCTTGTGCTCTATATAGACGGCGGAAACGGCCATGACTACCGAGGCCGTCAACAGCGCCAGGAGGACAAATCCAATGGACAGCACGGCTATCTGCCCCTCCTCTTTGGGATGGGTTTCCTGCCGGCTCATCTGAAGCGGCCGGCCTTCTGTGTTGCAGAGGCATCCAAGTGGGCAGCATCGAGTTTCAAGACATCCCCAAACGGCACCATGGGCAGCTGTACTGACAGGTGGACTGAAACGGACACCGTTGCCCCGGGCGAGGGGCATTGGGGCCTGTCGCACGAGACATCCACGGTTGCTGCCTCTGCCGTGTAGCCATAGTCGCCCAACGCGACGGCCACCGCTTCCTCGGCAGCTGCCAGCGCCTGCCCGGGCTCCGGTTCGGACACAAAGACCTTGGCCGCTTGGTCGGCAGCGGCCACGACTGCGAACATGCCCGCCTGTATCTGGCCGATGGTGACAATGAAGTAGACAACAGGAACCATGAGCATGACAGACAAGAGCAGGAACTCAACCGCCGCACTGCCGGTCTCATCCTCAACCAGCCGCAGCATTCCCCGCCTTGGAACGTGGAGCCGTGATGACCGCGTGGCCCGTGACCTGTAATGCGTGGCCAGGACCGATCAGGCCGAAGATCGGCAATGGAGCCTTGACGGTCACCTCGAGTGTGGACCGACCCTCAATGTCGACTTCCCTGGTACTGATATCGGATCCGAACCCGCTGTTGACGCTCGTGCCGATCAGTTCGTTCGTCCTGGCTACGGCGTCAGCCGGGGTCCGATCCGCCAGTGCGCCGTATCTGGCCCCCGAGGCAGCAGCGTCAATCAGCAGGTTTCGGACATGCAGGACCAGCATCAGTTGGATGACCGACATGAACAGAAGCGTCAGCACTCCCCCCACAAGGACAAAGTCGACGACGGCGGATCCGCATTCCCGTGCTCCGCCGTCCGTGGGAGGAGACCCGCCCGTCGCCCAAACCATCACTTGCCTACTTTGGCGATGGCCTGGTTGAAGAGGCCCTCAAGTGCCGGAGACGCCAAGGCCAGGAGGCCTGCAACCAGGATCGCTGACATCAAGGTGACTGTCCGTGATCTCACCATCGAGGATGAACGGTGACTCTCGCCCGTGGGCGCCCCGGCTCAACCTCTACATGTTTGATGAGACGAGACAGGAGATCCCGTTTTGTGTCCATCGGAAGAATGGTCCAGTTCTCAAGAAGGTCGGGGATTAGCGTCGCGGGTGGGCGCGCAGCTACCACCTTGGCGTCCCTGATGGAGATCTCCAACTCGTCTCGCCTGGCAGTCAGCTCATCCCGGAGGCGGCGGTAAGTGTCCTCAGGTATTGTCCCGTCCAGCATCTTGTTAGTGAGCTGGTCCATACGCCCGACTACCTTGGCCAGCTCCTTGTTGAAGTAGTCAACCTTTGCATCCGCCTGGGCCGCTTGCTTCTCGGCTTGAGTGGCAAGGTCAGCTTCTGCGTCTACGTTGGCCGCGATACCTTCCAGCCATGCCATGAATGCATTCTCCACCGTGCTGGTCATCACGTATCCACCGGAGTGGCGTCGCTTGGCATTGACTGCGGAGCACTTGTACTTGGGAGACCTCGCGGACCCGAACAGGCCCGCCTGCATGGTTGCGCCGCAGGCGCATCGGATCATTCCCGAGAACAGGTAATTGGAACGTTCGCTCCGTCGATAAACCCTCCGGGCTTCCCGCCTCGCGAGATACTCATTCCATTCCTCCGGCGTAATCAGAGGCTCGTGGATACCGGGAAGGCGCTCGCCGTGATGAGTGATAAATCCGGCTCCGAAGCCCTGATCTAGTAGCCGGCGTACGGTTCGATCAGACCACATGCCGTCAGCGGAGACTCCGTAGCCGGAGACAGGCCGAGTGGGTCCGTCATTCAGCCATTTGACCAGGGAGTAGAAAGATTGTCCGGACAGGTACCGCCTGTACAGTTCAGCCAGCACCGGGCCCGTTACCGGATCAGGACTGAACCCCTTGTCCTTCGAGTACTGGTAACCGAAGCGTGGCTTCCCATTCGCGGGGATTCCGGCCCGGACCCGTCGGGAGTGCGCTTCCTTCCATTGCTCCCCCATGCGTTCTGATTCGAATGCTGCCAGCTCGGCAAGCATGCCGCGAGCGAACCGCCCGGAGGACGTGGAAGTGTCCATAGGTTCCGTAGCGGATTCGAGCCTACCTCCAATGCCCTCAACCCGGTCCACCGCAATGGCCCAATCCTTGCGGTTCCTGGATACGCGGCTGACTTTCCAGACAACCAGCACGTCGGCTTGCCCGGCTTCGATCATTCCGATGGCCCGCTCAACCTGACGTCGCTTCCAGAAGCGCCCCGTCATATCCAGGTCGGTGATCGTCTCCACAATGGTGTAGTCGCTGCGCTCGCAGTGCTTTTCGATGGATGCGAGTTGCAGTTCTGGGCTGATCATTCCGTCGCGTTCTTTTGAGACGCGAACGTAGGCAACAGCCCTCTGGGGCGAGTCTGGAACCGCTTTGAGGTTGGCCCTCGGCATTGTCATGTTTCCTGTTCGTCTGTTTGGGTGCGTAGATTTCAGAGCTGCTGTAGCTCTATGGAGAGAAGGGTCGCCCATTCGGCCGATGTCAGGTGGTCGAAACGGTCTTGCAGGACGTCCTCTGTAACCCAGAGTTCATCGGCAAGTTCCGGGAACGATCTAGCCCAACGTAGGCCCTTGACCAGCTGGTCGATGGTGATGAGCCTCCGGGCCGCTTCTGCCCGGACTTCAGCTTCTACCGCGATGGGCTGACATCCGGTGTGTTTACGTTCGACATGGATGAGTTCATGTGTGAGGGCGCAGCGGCGCTCGACCTGATCGAGGCCCTTGTTGAGCCAAATCCTATCCACGCCATTGGTGCGGCCAGGGGCGCCGTCAGGCATGGCGACGAAGGACAACCGAACGTGAGTTAGGGCGCGAAGGATCCCCCATGGATGAAACACAATTCGCGACAGTACAAGCTGCCTACGACACTTAGTCGATATGAAACTCTGGCGTGACTTGTCCGTATGAGTTTGTTACGAGATCCCGCTGGCCGGCACTGCCACGTTTGATGAACGAGGACAGTGAGAGCTGCTGCTCGAAAGAACCCACGTGTGCGACTTCAGCAAGCCTGTCCAACAGACCTCGCGCGGCTTGTCTCTGGTGCGCCGTTCGGGGAACGAGATGCTCGATGACAATGAGTCGAGAGTCCATCGGCCAGCGCTCTTCACTGAGGCCAGTAAAGGCGAAGTACGCATGTTCTGCGGGCCGTTTCAGGTCTTGAACACCGCGGCCGCCGGCAGCCTGGATAAGGACTTCCCGCTCAGCAGTCTCAACGATGGCAGTGAACTTCTGTTTGTTGCCGTACCGGTCGGCAACAGTGCTTTCGGCTTTGACGTCGAAGCCACCCTCATCCTTTAGCCAGTTACTGAGCTTCGAGGCGAATGTACGGCGAGAGCCCTCGCTTAGAAGCCGGACGCTGTCCAGGGCTAGACAGACGTCAGCGATCCGGCCGATGAGGTCAGCAGCAGAAGTCATCGGGCCAGTTGCGTAGATGCGGTCGGAAAACTCCAAGACACCAAAATCTTGGACGATGTCATCCCAGAGGGACTTCGCCCTGCTACTCAGATCGTCAGCGGCATAAAGCGCCCTGCGGGAATGAGTGAGACCTCCGTCACTGACGGCCAGCCTGGTTGCGTCCGGTTGAGGGCGAACATAGACCTCAACCGGGTCGCCATCCGAGTAGTAGCGGCCAGTCGCGACAAGGAGGGTGCTGGAGTTAAACATCTGAGAGCAACTGAACTCAGCTCGCAGGTCTTCCAGGGCAGACTTGAGGATACTGCAATCGGTCACGGTATCTCCTCTCCGTCTGGAAGCTTTACGAATTCTGGAATGTCAATAGATGGTTTTGGCTGCCAAATTGAGTCAGGGTCACAGGCTACATGCATCATCTGACAGAACTGTTCGAAGAGCAATCGTAAGTGATCGCTTGATATGGGCGCTCGCAAACTGTCCTCCCAGTCAGCTGGCGGCCATGGCGGATTGAACGGAGCAACTGCTTGCTCATCTCCATGCTCGCTAGTCCAGCGGTGCAAATGCGTGCCGTGATGCCGCACGCCATCGCTTCTCCGGTTTCTGTGCCGGTCTCGGACGCACAGTCGGAAGAGATTACCAACGGTGCTCTCAGTGCAGTGCAGTGCAAAGGTAGCCGCGTGAAGTTTCTTATCGGTCTGTTGACCGAAGAGAACCAGCCTGCGGCCCATAGTGTTGCTAACGTTCAGCGAGAACTCGTAAGAGGCGACTTTGCGTCGCCAGCGGATCGGATCTGAAATGGCAAGATTTGCCCCTCCGGTCTGAATAGCAGCCATCATGCCAACGTCCACTAACTTTCGGGCCCTTCCTGAGATTCCTCGCCGCGCTCTGACCATTCGCGCTCGCGGTCCTGGTGGCTAGTCGGGCCGGCGTACGCGGCCAAGTCCTGCCAGTTGTCGGGCAGCGGGATGTTGCTGTCTGTGGGATCGTCCGATGCGTCCGGTGCCAACTTCTGTCCAGCGCGAGCGTTACGGCGCTCGCTGGCCTTGCTGATGTCGACAGGTTCGTTGAGTCCATGTACCAAGCCATTCCTGATAGCCCTTTCTTTGGGATCAGGGGACTCCCGAAGACCACCCAAGACAACGAGGAGCATCTGCTTCTCGCGTTCCCCGAGTGTCGGGTCACGGCGGATTGCTTCCTCCGTTGTCAGGTCAGCACTGTTGTAGGCGACGATGCCCATGCTGGCCAACGCCGCCTGGGCAACCATTGCCCTGCTGACGCCCAAGCCGTCCGCGAGAGCGGAGACGGTTTCAATATTGAGAGTCACAACCGGGTTGTTCCTGATCCTTGAAATGTTCGATTTGCTCAGCTTGTGCCCCCTGCTGGCGGCACGGGCAACGATGTCGGGATCCGACCAGCCATTGGCGGATCGAATGTCATCGATGAGTGCTGCTAGTGCGTGGCGTTGCTTCACGAAATTGAATCTTTCTGCGAACGGATAGGAATGTCGAACGAGTGGACACTAAGGGTGGATGCCCTGTGGACACTAAGAATTTCCGAACTTTCCCCAACTCTGCCATAGGAATAAGGGTTTTTGGACTTGCGGAGTGGACACCAAAGCGCCTACCATGGACACACAGACTGGACACGAGGACAGGAAGGCAGTACAGTGACTATCACGTCGATCGCCCGACCGGCGACAAAAGTAGGAGATATCTGGATGATCCTTAAAGATCCCAAGAAGCTCGCGAAGCTCATGGTGATCCAGGAAGTGGGCCAGAGGGAGCTTGCGAGAGCCGCCGGATGGAAGGCGCACTCGTACCTGGGGCGCCTTCTCGCTGGTACGGCAACCAATGTCGAACCGGAGCCGGCGGCACGAATTGCGTCATACCTGGGCGTCGGCGTGGATGATCTTTTTTTGGTGAAAGTGGACAGTTCAAGTGTCCAAAGCGGACAGACAGAGAAGATTCACAGTCGAAGTCACTCCGGTCGCAATCCACGGAGGATGCACGCATGAGCGGTTACCGCACGGTCCACTGTGTTCAGTCCGTGGTGGAGCATCCGACGGATCTTTTCCCGAGCGGTGTCTCCGTCCAGCAGCACAAGGTCGAAGTGATCGCGTGGAATGCTGAGGCGCCGTCCTTGGTGTCGATCAGTTCGGGATACGACAAAGAGGTCACTATGTTCCAGGTCGAGGATCTGGACTTGTTCATCGAGCTGCTGCAGCAGGCGAAGGTGCTGCTTGAAGCAGCCCCCGAAGACCCCGGCGCGGCAGCATCTTCCCCCGCTGCTGTCGCGCCGGTCACGACTTCCCCAGCAGAGGAATGCTGAGGGCAGAAAGAAAGCGGCCCAGTGCTATTCCGCCAAGAAGCTCACTGGACCGCCAACCGATAACCCAAGAGCCAGGCACCTGATCTGAACAAGGCCTGGCTCTCGAATCAGAAATGAGTCTACCAATGATGATCAGAAGACTTCGGCAGCTCCCGCCGGAAGCCCGCCCCCATATCGCCGCCGCCGGCAGGGTCCTCGCCCAGGCGACAGCAAGGATGAACACCATGAGCCCAAGGGAAATAGCCGAGGCTGCCTACACGCCCGGCGGGCCGTCCAGGGAGCAGCTCGAGAAGCTCGCCGAAGCCCGACTCATGGGTCAGCCCATCCGGCACACTCCACCCGCAGAGGTGGCCTAATGATGGGCCGCAACGGAGCAACGGACCTATTGCCTCGACATGCCTATTTCCATGCCGTGGACAGGCAAGGCGAGACCGACGCCCTTGTAGAGAAAATGATCCCCTTCGAGCAGAGCCGCCGGCACAAGCTGCTGCTCTCCGCCGTCCAGGACGCGGAGAACCTGATCACCGCTCTCAAGACAACACGCCAGTTCGACCGACACGGCAACATCGAGCTGGTGCTCCCCCAGATATCGGATGCGCTCGCGGACGTGGTGACGAAAACGAGGAACTTCATTGCGGACGTCGAGACTTGCACGGACCGCTATCGCAAGACCCTGACCGATTCTACGGAGGATGCCGGGGGGCAGCCCGTTGAACCGGCGGCTGCCGTCGAATCCCCCGACGTGCCGGCGGCAGCTGCCCCATCCCCGATGACCGTTCATGTGCTGCTGGACCCGCGCGTCACGGAGGATCTGGACGATTTTGCGGAGACCGCTCCGAAGCCCGGCCCGCATCTGTCATCGGTGACGGTCTTTGATCCGGCTCGTTCACCGAGGGACCAGCTGGCAGCCCTTGATCGTGCCACCGCCCGCAGGGCGAAGCAGCTGAGGGGTGGCAGAAGATGACGAAGACCAGAAAGAAGTCATTCGCGGTGGTGCATCCCATCGGACATCGCCCGTTCCATGACACGTGCGAGCTGTACTACCGCAGCAGCGCGGAGTTCAAGCAACAGATGACTGCTTACGCCCGTCGTAAGTGGCCTCTGCCGCAGGTCATTGAGATCGATATGTCAACGAACACGATTGTCGTGAACGGAATCGATCGGGGGAAGTTCTCGGAGCATGAGCACCGGGAGTCCGCACAGCGGGCCATTCAGACAGGGCTTGACCTGTGATGCGCCCGTCGGCGCGGGTCGGCCAGAATCGCCGCCGCGCCTTCCTGTACGGGCCTCTGGTCATCCTCGGTGCCGTCTTGGTTTTGATGATGACGGGCACCGCGAACGGCGTTTACCTTGCTGGTCTGTTGATTCTCTTGGCGGGCGCGGGTGGCTTCGTTCTTGAGTCAGGGCCGCAGCCCAGGCGCAGAAGATGATGACCGGCGATTGGGGGCGCCGATGACAGATAGACCACCCGGCGCCCGCCCCGGCGCCAGCCCGTTACCCCAGACAGCGGACGCTGTCCCGGTCCTTGCTCAGAAGGACCAGGAGAACGTCCACCGCCAGAGGCAGGTACCAGCCACAGAACAAGAGTGGCTTGGCAACCCAGTAGTCCGTGATGACGCTGCGTTGCGCCTTCTCCGCATCGAACGAACCACCACCCGCGCCCTTTCTGCGCTGCAGGATGGCGAACTCGATGCTGCCATCAGTCGGCTACAAGCCGCGCTGACCCTTGCCTTGGCGGAGCAAGCAATTACGACACCTTGCGAAGGACAATCATGACCACCATCGAACACAGAAGAATCGCCGTCGAGGATCTGATCGACAACCCGGACAATCCCCGTTCTGATCTTGGACCGGATCAGGATCTCGTGGAGCTGGCCAACAGCTTGGCCAAGGACGGCAACACGGACGATTGCCACGTCGTGCCGGTGACCAACGGCGAGGACGCCGGCAAGTGGATGCTCTTGGAGGGCCACCGACGGAAGGCGGCAGCACTCCTTGGCAACGTTGCAGAGCTGAATTGCAAGATTCGGCATGACCTGGACACGAAGGCCAAGCAGATCGCTTTCATGATCACGGCGAACACGCATCGTGAGAACTTCACGGAGATGGACACGGCCCGTGGAGTGCAGTCGCTCTTGGACTGCGAGGGAATGAACGTCAAAGCCGTGGCCAAGTCTCTGAGTCGGGGGGAGAAGTACGTCCGTTCCCGGTCGAAGATGACGAAACTGTCCACGGCCGCCCAGGGCAAGATCGAGGACTCGACTCTGAACATTGATCAGGCGATGGAACTGCTCGCTTTCGCCGATGACAAGGAAGCCGAAGAGCGGCTGTTGAAAGTAGCGGACAAACCCAATGACTGGGAGGTTCGTCTTGCTGCGGAGAAGGAGCTGCGGGCTTGGCGGGAAAACCTGCCTCGGCTGACGGCCGAATTGCAGGGCGCCGGTGTTGAAGTCGCTGATCGCCCGGAAGGGCAGCAGTGGGATTGGAAGGACTTCTCCCCCACTTATGCAGACCATGAGATCACTGAGGCCGTGGAGCGCGATCTCGTTGCGCTTGTCCACCCCGATTTCCCGAAGATTACTTGGGCCCGCAAACGTGAAGCCCAGAAGTCGTGGACCCCTCCTGAGAAAACTCCTGAGGAAATCGCGGCCGCGGTTCGCCGCGGTGAGATTATCCGCGGCCTGGAGCTGGCAGCGCCGGTTCGTGAGGCGTTTCTTCGGGGCGTCCTGAAGAAACCGACGGCCAGTGTCGTGCATCGGCTGGCGCTGGACATGGCCGCGCAGCTCCCGCTTGGGGCAATGGGTTTTTGGCTTGGCATCGAAGAGCACGAAGAAATTGATGACCAGGAAGTCGTTGACGGGCTCGCCAAGCTTTCCACCGACCAGTTGATCGTCCTGAACCACCTGGTGCGTCACGGCGGGAACAAAGAGGAACTTCTCACAGACCTCGCTGCTTGGGGGCGCGACACGGGCTACATGTCCACAGGCCCCTGGCGTGAATCGCTGGAGCACTCCTACAGCTACAAGTGGACAGAAGCTGAGCGGGACGCCATTCAGTATTTCGCCGCTCAGAAGGCCGCTGCGGCAGAAGGTAACGACGATGACGAAGCTTAGCCACTTCCTTAAGCGCAACGCGGACAACGAGCCTGTCTGCGGTTGCGGCTTCCGCCCCGCCATCTTGGACGATGCCGCCCCTGTCGGGATCCAGTGGAAGGCGAAGCGTGACGTCTTGGACCATGTGGATGCGCTGTCCGGCTTCCGCCCCTCTGCACCGTTCGACGGCAACCAGGACCGGAAATTCCCTCGGGCGGGCGTCCGCCCAGGCGCCAGTGGCCGCTGGAAGCTCACCCTGTGGGACGAGGAGGGTGTGATGCACCCGCTCCCGTTCAAGAGCCAATGGCACGACACGGCGCGGGAAGCGTTCGAGTTCGGCCAGCTCATCATCGGGGCGCACTGGCGGTCCGGTACCCGCCTGAACGGGATGGGCCGCTGATGCCGTGGATGCGACTCGATAAGAACTGGCAAGAACAGAAACTCCGGGTCTACCGGAACCGCCACGACGAAGCCCTACGGATCAGCGCAGCCCTCACCATCCGCCGGCAGAACCTCCTCGCAGAGATCCTCACCGACGACCTTGACGGACTCGACACCATCCACAAATCCCGCCGCCTCCGCCAAGCCGAAGACGAACTGGACCGCGCCCACATCGACCTCATATCAGCCAGGGCAGCCCTCGAAGCCGAAGAAGCCCGCCACTACACCCACGAACCACGAGAGGCCAGAAGATGACAGCCACCATCACCGAACCCACCACAACTACAGAACCGGCGCTCGCCGATCTGAAGGTTACCGCCACCGGCGCGGAGTGGCTGCGCAAGCTCTCCGCCGTCGGCGTCGCTATTTCATCCCGCCCCGCGGTGCCGATCCTGAGCTTCATGGTCATTGAGTGCAACCGCGGCAAGGCCACGCTCGTGGGCTACGACTACTCCACGACGGCATCCGCCAGGCTGAACCACGAACCGGTCAACGCCCTTCGCAACACCAAGGCCCTCATTCCATTCCACTGGCTGGTGAGAACCATCCGCGTGCTGACGAACCGCAAGCGGGACGTTCCGGTGACTGTGGAGTCGAAGGACCTGCTGGGCCGGCGCTTGACCACGGTCACGGCGGCAGGCTACACGATTCCCTTCCTGCACTCCGTCGGCCTCTCGGAGTATCCGACGATCCCCTCGCATGGCGTCCTGGATGCCTTCGACCTTGACCGGGAAGACCTTGCCGGGGCGTTGAACCGCGCAACCGTATCCGCGAGCAGGGACGACACGTTGCCGATCCTCACTTCGATCAAGCTGGACTGCAGTGGCAAGAAGCTGACCATCCACGCCACAGACCGGTACCGCCTCTCGGCCGAGACGTTGAAACTGCCGCGGACCGTTCAGGAGTTTTCGTTCCTCTTGCAGGCAGCCAGCTGGAAGGCAATGTCCAAGCACCTGGTCGCCGAGAAGATCACCGTGGGTGTTCTGGCAGCTGCGGACATCGCGAACCGCATTGGCGGCTGCGAGACGCTGAACATCGGCTCCGGCGACGTCGCTTTCACTCTCTCGCCCATCGGCGGCGACTACCCGAAGATCGACTCCCTGTTCGAGGCCGAGTACGGCCAGACCTTGGACGTCAACCGCCGGGATCTCTTGGACCAGGTACTGGTCGCCCGTGAGCTGAACGAACGCAACATCCCTGCACTGGTCCGGATCGGCCCGGGCTCCGTGTCGGTGTCACCTAGCTACCATGAGGGCGCCGAGCAGGCGGCCACGCCCGCCCTGCTAGCGGACACAGTAAACATCACCGAACCAGCAACCGTGGCCTACAACCCGCATTACCTGTTGGATGCGATCAATGCCATCAAAACTGAGGCCGTCAGGTTCTCGTTCTTCAAGCTCACCAAGCCGGTCTGCATCGCACCGGTAAATGAGAAGGGCAAGAAACAGGGCACTTACCGGCACTTGCTCATGCCAGTCCGCCTACCCGGCGACGTGCTGAACGGCGGCGAGTAGACCATGACAGAGGCAGAAGAAGACGCAATGCTGGCCCAGCTGCTCAGTCGCCCGGCAAAGATCGCCACGTGCAGCGCGTGCAAGAAGGCCCTCAACGGCCAGGACGAGTGTGATTGCTCATGACTGTCGGTATCGAAGCGCCGCGACTGAAGGCCCTCACGGTCAAGAATCCTTGGGCATGGGCGATCATCAACGCCGGGAAGAACGTCGAGAACCGCTCACAGCCCACCTCGCACCGGGGGACGCTCTACATCCACATCGCCAAGCGGGACGACGAGGCCGGCCACGAGAACGAAGCAATCCGGCAGGCCCGGGCCGGAGCTCCCCAAGCTGTCAGGAACCACCTTCAGCTGCAGGGCTACGTCCTCGGCACCGTAGAAGTCGTCGGCTGCCATTACTCCTCCGACTGCAAGACCAAGGACGGGTACTGCTCTGAATGGGCGCGGCCCGGCTTCTACCACTGGGAACTGTCCCAGCCCCGCTCGCTGGCCTGCCCCTTTCCAGAAGTCGGCAAGCTAAACATCTGGAACCTGGCGGCCAACCCATGACAAAGAAGCCCTTGGACCTGACGATCTTCCCTCCCGTGCCCGAACTCCCCTTGAAAGAGCGCTTAGGCCTCGCAGAGAAGATCCGGGCATTCGGGGCGCACATGGCTTGGCACGCGGAACGCCTGCGAGAGGTATCCCTGACCAGAGCAAAGCGACTGAACGACACTGAACTCGCCGCCGAATATTGGCAAGCCGACTACACCGATACCCGGCATGACCGCGAAGACGAAGATCTGGAGCCGATCCCGGAAATCGTCCATCGCTTCGCGACTCTTCCGCATTTCGACGAGGACGCACCGTGACCGCCGGCGACGAGCCCCCGAGAGACGAGACGCCCGTCCTGACAGCGAAGCTCGCACAGCTGCTCAACGACCACCCTGACTTCTACGCCCAGCTCTTTCCACCCGCAAAGGACAAGAAATGACCCTTGAAAGACTTTCTGACCACGAACTAACCGTCTGCGTCGAAACCGCAGCCGAGGGTGTCGTCAACTCCCGCGCCGGCCATACTGGTGGCCCTACCTGGGACAAGCTCGCGGCTGACCAGAAGAACAGCATCCGTGAACAAGCGCTCCCGTTCATCTTCCACGGAACAAAAGCGCTCGCCGATCTGGGATTCTGGAAGAACCCGACGATAACCACCGCGGACGAGCTGCAGAAGCTCTACGACTGCGACCGCAACGTTGTCGTGATGGATGACGAGGGCTTGATCCTGCAGAACCTCGCCGGCGGTTGGAAGTCCCCAGGCAATGACGGCTACCTGTCCTCGGCACGGGCCTACCGCTTGTTTGGGCCGACGTTCCGGGTGCTTCTGTATGGCGAAGACCAGAGCATCACTACAGCGGAGAAAGAGGCTGTGTGATGGCGACGAGCCGGGAAGATGCAGCAGCCAAGAAGTTCGGCGAGCTCGCAGGTGGCGGCCCGACAGTCGCCATTGATTACGAATACTCCGGCGAGATCCTCGCAGCAGCGGACGCGGCGGACGCTGAGGCCAAGGTCTATCGGATCGGTCTGGACGAAGAATCACTGAAACGAACCGCCGGGCGCTCCTGGGACGCCATGTCGAAACGCGACATGACCCGCAACTGGTCGCAAATAAGCGAACGCGGGCAGGCGATATGGATTGAGAACGTCCACAACGTCCTAGAAGCCGCTACGAAAGCTCATTGCGAGTGCTTGTTGGTGGGTTGCCGCCATCAGCGTGCCCTCACTGATGGATCGGCGGCCGATGGGCCACGCATGGTGTAGCGACTGCGGCCACCATCACGGAGCGCCAGGCAACAGCTGGCCGTCTTGCAACGGCTTCATCTACCCCGAAGAAAAACAAGGAATCCGCCGATGCGCATGCACCGGCCCAACCACTGAACGAGAGGATGCACAGTGACCAGCAAGTACAACGCCGCCTACATGAAGCGCTGGAAGATCGACCACGACCGCGGCCTCACCCGAACGACAACACCCGCCCGCGCCAGCGAACACATTCGGCAGCTCATCAGCCAACACGGCGTCAGCATCCGGTCAATCGCAGACGCCGCCGGCATATCAGCAGGCACCATTAGCCTGCTGAATCGCGGGAAACAAACCAGCATCAAACGCACCTACGAAGCCAAGATACTCGCAGTCACCGCCGAAAAGATCTTCAATCGCAGCCTGAGCACCGGCTTCGTCCCAAACATCGGCGCTCGCCGACGTTTGCAGGCTCTCATGGCGATCGGCTGGCGACACCAGGACCTGACCAAGCGGGTCGGATTCAGCACAGGCACAATGATGCACCAACGCGGAAACTACATCAGCCAGTTCAAGCACGAGGCAGTGCTGAAGGTCTATGACCAGCTGTGGAACGTACCTGGCCCAGCCGACGGCCGCACCATGACCCGCGTAGCCAAAGCAGGGTACGCGCCACCCTTGGCGTGGGACGACGAATCCATCGACGACCCGGCAGCCGCGCCGGACCTCGGAACCCCTCTAAACAGCCGAGGCCGGCCAGCACTAGGCGAAGCCAGGATCAAGAAGATAGACGCGCTCGCCGAAGACGTCGATTATCTGCGCCGCACCGGAGCCGGCATCGAAGAGATCGAGCAGCGAACGGGAAAGCGCTGGGCCGACATCCGTTCAGAGCTCCACCGTGCCGGGCATCAGGAAGTCTGCGACAAGCTACTGATCCAGCTTGACAACCCAAAACGAACCCCGCGGAAGGCCGCGGCGTGAGAGCTAAAAGAATCAACACCCAGGTCCCGAAGAAAGAAGGTCCACCCAATGCCATGGCTGAAGCAGGGCGACGCGGCGGCGAATCACCCCATCGTCCTCGCAGCTGTGGAAATGGAAGACGCGGATGACCGAATCCTCAACGAATGCTTCGGCTTCGTGGCCCGCTGCGCTACTCAGGCTGCAGCGTATGAACAGGACTACATCATCAGCGTCGGCACCGCCCGGCAGATGGCCGGATCGCTGGGCCGTTACAACGAACTGATCAAAGCTGCGAAGTACTGCGGCTACCTCACCGAAACCAAGATCACCGTGGAAGGCGAAGAACGCAAAGCCTTCAAACTGGTTGAGGACAATGACCTCTTCCACATGATTCTCAAGGCAGAAAGAGAGTGGAACAACCAGAGGAAGAGGGACACCCGCAACCCCGAACTCACGTGGAGAGTCAGAGCCCGCGACGGCGACGCCTGCCGCTACTGCGGCAAATCCGTGGCTTGGGGAGACACCAAGTCAGGGCGCGGCGCAACCTACGACCACACCAACCCCGGCCAAGCCGGCACCGTAGACACACTCGTTGTCTGCTGCCGGGAGTGCAACGGACGCAGACAAGATGACCCCGAAAGCAACTGGAAGACCATCCCAGTCCCGGCGGAGCCCCTCATCGGCGAAGCAACGGCCGCTTTCATCGCCAAACACGGCACCCCGATAGAACCCACCTACACCCGACCCGGCACACCGGCCGCCACCAAAGCGGCAACGGACGAGACGCAAGCCGTAGAGCAGCCCACGCAGGCAGCTCCGGCACACAAAGAGGCAACGGCACACTCCGGCCCCGAAAGCGACTCCGCAGCACACAAGGCCACGGTCAGGCACTCCCCGGCAGCAACGGCACACCCGGCTGTAACGGCACGAAGGACCAACACCAGACCAAATCCGGACCCAGGACACAGGTATCCCGGATCTGGATTTGTCGGGACGGGTAGGGACGGGACGGGTCAGGCAGGTAAGGGAAGTGCAGGGCAGGAAGCCCCGCGCACCTCCCAGGGCAAACCCAAGAACCAAACCAGAAGAAGACGCCCCCGCAACCGAGGACGAAACTGAACATGCCTACCAAACGACTTTCATCACACAACTCACCATCAGAAGACCAACTGCAGGGGTCTGTCCTGGAACTGGCCCAATACTTCGGATACGAACTGCGCTACCACAACCCAGATAGCCGGCGCTCCCAGGCAGGCTTTCCGGATCTCGTCCTCGGCAGCTTGTCCAAGAGGCGAGTCCTGTTCCGGGAATTGAAGACTTCAACGGGTCGGTTGCGCCCTGCCCAGGTCCTTTGCTTGAAGATCCTCGAATTGGCCAGCCTCGATGTTGGTGTGTGGCGTCCCGAGGATCTGCAGAGCGGACGAATCCAGCGAGAACTGAGAGGGGACAAATGACCACCTGCACGACAGAGGGTTGCAGCCGGCAGACTTCGCTCTACCTGTGCACTGACTGCATCGTGGAGTTGGATTCACTGCTTGCTGATGTCAGGCCGCTGCTGCAGTTCATCGGCGGGGCCATAGATCAGACGGCCGTGACCAGGAGCCCGGGCGCGAGCGGTGGCGGCGGAGGCGTCGCTAAGTCCCGGCCTGCCATGAATGTGGATGCTTACCTGCTGCGGGCATGGCTGCACCAGCTCCCGGCCCGCGCATATGACACGGCAGTGGACAACCCGGACGCTGGGAAGATTCTGTTCATGGCCCGCGACTGGATCCAGAAAGCACGCGACTTGGTATGGGGTCCGGAAGACTCCCGGGTCTACGGCCGATGCGAGGAGCCACTTGAAGGAGAGGATGAGGACGATGACCCGATCCCCTGCGACGGCCAACTGGTTGCCCATCCAGACGAAGCCACGGTCAAATGCCCCGAGTGCAACACCGTCCACAACGTCAGCGATGTACTGGCGAAGCTGAGACGCAAGGTAAGGGGGGAACCAATGACGCCATCGGGAGTCAGGGACCTGCTGCGGGCTAAGGCGAAAGCGGTCATCACCAAGAAGGACATCGAGAACTGGGTCAGCAGGGGAAAGTTACGCTACGTGCTAGACCACGTCAGCAGCAACAGCAGAGACCGGAAGATCTACTATCCAGGGGATGTACTGCAGGTGTTCGAAGACATGAGGGCACGCAATAGAGCGTTGATGTGATTTTGTAGCTCAGAATGTAGTACCCTCAAAACGAGGGGATAGCTGTCCCCAAAGCTTTGGATGAAGGCCTCGACGGATTACCGTCGGGGTCTTTGTCGTGTCCGAGGTGGTGACGCTGGCGTGAACGGCATGAGCATCCCCGCCTGGTCGGGACGCCGGGCAGGTGAAGCGCTCCTGAAGGTCAAGGCCGAGGGGAGTCGGAAGGACAAGCCTTGCTGCATCTGTAAGCAGGGCATCGACTACTCGCTGACCTATCCGCATGAGCAGTCCTGCAGTGTGCAGCACGTGAAGTCACGGAAGCTCTACCCGCATCTGACGTGGGAGCCCAGCAACTGGGAGCCAGCCCACCTCTCTTGCAACAAGGCAGCTGGCCCGGGTGAAGACCTGGGCATGGGCGTAATGTCCGAGGACTGGTAGCCGTGGTCCGGATAGTTGTTGTGCTGTGTGGCCCACCAGGTGCGGGTAAGACCACGGCAGCCAGACAGTCAGGGTTGCAGGTCTTCGACCGTGACGACCCCCAGTGGTCGAGTGAGAAGCAGTTCACCGAGGCGCTCACCGCGCTGGGTAAGGATCGAAGGGCGCAGGCCGTAGTAATCAGGACCGGCGCCACGTCAGCGGCCCGGGCCAAAGCAGCGCAGCTGGTCGCCGCCACTCACGTCTACCTGCTGACCTCCGATCAGAACGAACTGGCCCATCGCATCAGGCAACGGGACCGGGCCGACAAGGTCAACACCCTTGTTGGTGTCAGGACTTGGTTCGAACGGTTCGACCGTGCCGATGGTGTCAGGGACTTCCCGGGCTGGTCCGCGATCCACGAACCGGACCTCGGTGTGGTGTCCGACGACTGGTAGGTCGCCAAAAAATCCAGCCTGCCGCCGCCCCGGACACTCCCCGCCTGCACCTCCCTCTCCCCCCGGGGTCGCGCCGCATGGAATTGCCCCGAAATCGTTGAATTGGCGGGGAAAACGGACCCATCATCTTATCCGAAAGGCCCGGTTCAGTCATGGCAATTGTTGGCAATCTCACACTGGTCATTTCCGCCCGTATCGGCGACGGCGAGCCGCACGATATCGGTGAGGTTGAGCTGCCTGTCGTGACTGAGAAGATTCACACGGTCGGGAACGTCTCGATCACCGCTCGCACTCGCGTCGACGAAGTGGAGCTTGCTGACAGGCTCAAGGATTTCGCCGCTGCAGTCGGCGACGAGCTGGCGGAGGCCGCCGCGCCGGAGCGGATCAGGGATCGCATGCGCAGGATGATTGGCTCCGCTTTGGAGATCGATCCCCCGTCCTCTGGCTTCGCCGCTCGGTTGGCCGAGTCGAAAGCGCGGATGGCGAAGACCATTGTCCCGTCGATTCTTGACGTCCCCGAGCACGTCATCATTGGAGCCCGTCAGGAAGGTAAGACCCGGTTGGCGTTGAAGTGGCTGGACGATGCCCCGGAAGGCGTGACACGGGTTCTGGTGGTCAAGGACGGTCGGCAGGCCGAGCAGCTCAACCTTGAACGCGGCCGCCCGCGCAAGCACAGCAGCATCATCGGCTACCGCACGCTGATCAACCAGGGCGCTCGCCAAGGCGTTGAGTACGGCCTCGATGAGACGGACCAGATCCTTGCAGCTGTCCTCGGCCTGCGGTCCTCGCTGCGGCTGGTGACGGTCTGCCACGCCGACACGTGGCAGACCGAGCCGTAGAATGCATGACCGCCAGGCCTTCAGGGAAGCTCACGAAGGCGGCGAATCGATCCGAGGTATCAGCCGGGGCCGAGGCGCGTCCCGGAACGCTGTTCGCCGGGCTCTGCGCTCAGGGGCCAGAGACAGCTACTATCGGCCCTCAGCGTCCGAGGACGCCGAACCGGCCGTACGGGACGTTCTGGCCGACTACCCAGCAATGAGCGTCTCGGATATCGCCCTGCTGATCGACTGGCGGAAGTCCCGACGGCAACTTTCCGACCTTGTGGCCCGGCTGCGGCCCCGGACCGTCTGCGAATGGCCTGCCATTGAGGCCCGCCCGTTGCACTCGATCACCATCGGTCGCCTGTACACGAAGCCGCTCGACGTCGGCAAGATGAAGATCGGGGAGCTGAACCTATGACCAAGCGCAAACCGTCCGACGCCCTTGAGCCGATCGAGGCCCCCGACCATCTGCCCAAGCCCGTTGCGGACGTGTGGCGTGAAATCGTGGCCAGCAATGACCTCGTGGGAAAGGTTGACCGGGTCGCTCTGGAAACCTACTGCACCCTGACCGCTCGCCTACGCGAAGCCCGCGGCAGGATCGAAGAAGAGGGCATGGTTGTCACCGACACCCGGGGCAAGGTCATCCCTCATCCCGCGCTCGCTGTCGAGAGGTCCACTGCCGAGCAGATCCGAGTGTGGGGCGACCGCTTTGCCCCCCTCGTGAAGCCGACCAGGAAGAGCGGTTACATCGCTGACGCGACCGCCCGAACTATCACCGAGGCCAAGCATCTGCACGGGGCGCGCTTCGCCGGTCCCGTCGCTGCGTTGAAGACGCTGGCGTGGATGATCGACGAAGCCCAGCGGGACAGCATGGAGGCCCTTCAGAAGGCCATGACCACGACTGTTCCCCAGTATCTGAAAGCCTGCGCCGAGCTGCAGGTAACACCGGCCTCGATCCCGGGTGTCGGAGTTCCCGCCGCTGCACCTGCAGAGGGCGATGCGCCGGCCGATGAATCTAAGCCGGAGGGTGCGAGTGTCACAGACTTCCAAGCTCGCGCCAGGGCACGCCGCTCCGGTTAGTGGCCCTAACGCGGTTGACCCGGGCGACTACTACCGCCAGGTCTGCCACGTTCCGGAACCGGACCAGACCGGGGTCAAGAAGCCTAAGATCTACGGCTACGCCGAGCCCCGTATCTGCACCCCGCCGCTGCGGGCGCTGACACCGGACACGACGCTTGGTTATGACGTCATCGACTTCGCACGCGATGTCCTGGGCGTTGAGCTATATCCGTGGCAGAAGGTACTGCTGTGCCGGATGCTGGAGTTGCTCCCGGATGGCTCGTTGAGGTTCCGGACGGCAGTTGTGCTGATCGCCCGCCAGAACGGCAAGAGCACGTTGTCACAGGTGCTGGCGCTGTGGTTCATGATCGTATGGGGCTGGCCCCTGGTCATGGGCACCGCGCAGGATCTCGAAACTGCTGAGGAAGTCTGGCAGGGTGCCGTAGACCTCGTGGAAGAGGACGAGAACCTCTCCAAGCTCCTCAAACGAGTCGTCAAGGTCAACGGCAAAAAGGCCCTTGAGCTGAAGCCGCAAGGCTCGGACGCCAAGACGGGCAAGAAGACCGGCCCCCGGTACAAGGTCAAGGCAGCCAACCGGCGGGCAGGTCGTGGTTTCACCGGCAACCTGATCATGCTCGATGAGCTGCGCGAGCATCAGAACTGGGAAGCTTGGGGCGCGATCACCAAGACGACCATGGCGCAGGCCGAGGCGCTGATCCTTGCGCTGTCCAATGCCGGCGATATGACCTCCATCGTCCTGAAGTACCTCCGGAAGATGGCCCACGAGGCCATCGGGGATCCGGACGGCATCTGTGAAGAAATCGGGGCCGCGGGGCCGACGGCGCTCGACGTCGCCGACCTCGTTGAGGGCGACCTTGACGACATCGACGATGACGAGCTGGCCGAGTTCGAACAGGACGAAGACACCCTTGGCCTGTGGGAATGGTCCATGGCCCCCGCGACGGACAAGCGCGACCGTAAGGGCTGGGCACAGGCGAATCCCTCGCTGAACTGGAACCCGGGCTTCACCGAGCGCACCATCGCATCGGCCTGCAGGACGGACCCCGAATGGGTATTCCGCACTGAGGTCGGCTGCCAATGGTCGGAGGGCACCTTGACCGGGCCGTTCCCGCCAGGCGCGTGGGACAAAGGCAAGAACGTCCTGGTCAACCGTGACGACGGAACGGTGGGCGTTGCCGACGAGGACCGGATCATGCCGGGCTCCCCCGTGTGGGCGGGCGTGGACCAATCGCACGACCGGTCCACGACCTACATCGCCTTTGGCGGCTTCAGGGCCGATGGGAAGTACCAGGTCGAAGTCGTGACCGCCCGACCTGGCTCGGACTGGGTCAAGGAATGGCTGATGGACGACAAGCGTCGGGGCAGGATCAAGGCCGTAGCCGGGCAGTCCAAGGGAGCGCCGATCTCCCCGCTGATGGAGGATCTGGCGGCCGATGAAGAATTCACCATCCCGGTTGTTGAGTGGTCAGGAAGCGACCTCACGAGCGGCTGGGCCGACGTCTTTGACGCCGTCCGCGACGAGACAGTCAGGCACAACCCACAGCCGGTCCTGGACACCGCGGCAGCCGTCGCGGTCCTCAAGGTCTTCAGTGGCGGTGCAGCGTTGCCTGACCGTAACGCTTCCCCTGCGGAGATCGCCCCGCTGATGGCCTTCATCGCTGCCAAGTGGCTGATGAGCCGCCGCGTCGCGGAGGCACCTCCACCGCCTCCGGAGCCGGAGGCCCTTAGCACGGAAGACACGGCATATGACGAAGACAATCTGGCCCGGGTGGGCTTCTGATGAAAGGAGCGCCGCATGGTAGATCCCATTTCGGCTCCGACGTCGGAAAAGGGTTATGTTGGCCCAAGCTCGCAATGGTGGGCTTCGCCTGACGAGGAAGAGACTCCCGAACTTCGGTGGCCCCTCAACGTCGGCGTGTATGACCGAATGCGCAGGCAAGACGCGCAGGTCATCTCCGTTATTCGAGCTGTCACTTTGCCGATCCGCCGAACAGCTTGGCGGATCGATCCGAACGGTGCCCGACCGGAGGTTGCCCAACAAGTAGCCGACGATCTGGGTCTGCAGCTGGTGGGTGAAGGTGATCGCCCAGTCCTTCGAACCCGGGATAGGTTCTCATGGTCCGGACACCTGCGGCTCGCGCTCCTTATGCTCACCTTCGGGCATTCCGTGTTCGAACAGGTCTACCGGATCGATGAGGCAGGCTTGGCTCGGCTGAGGAAGTTGGCTTGGCGTCCACCCAAGACAATTTCCCAGGTTGACGTAGCAGCTGACGGCGGGCTGGTAGCCATACATCAGCACGGCCAGAACGGCGCCAAGGGTGCGAAGATGGGCGTCGAACGCCTGGCGGTCTACACCAACGACCGTGAAGGCGGGAACTGGCTAGGCCAGTCACTCTTGCGGCCAGCATACAAATACTGGCTCCTCAAGGATCGACTTCTTCGGGTTCAAGCCCAGACCGTTGACCGTAACGGCATGGGCGTCCCGATCTACGAAGGGTCCAAGCTCCCCGACTCCGTGACAGGAGAGGAACGAACGCAACGGGAGCAGAAGGAGATGGACGCCGGCCTAAAGCTCGCCCGAGGCTTGCGGTCCGGGGACAGCTCCGGTGGGTCGATCCCGAACGGCGCGAAAGTCACCATGCAGGGAGTGCAGGGCAACCTGCCCGACGCCGACAAGCCGATCCGTTACTACGACGAGCAGATTGCTCGCGCAGTCCTGGCGCACTTTCTGAACCTCGGTACCGAGACCGGGTCCTGGGCCCTTGGTTCCACCTTTGCGGACTTCTTCACGTTGTCGCTGCAGACGGTCGCCAAAGAAATCGCTGACATCACCACTCAGCACGTCATTGAGGATCTCGTTGACATCAACTGGGGGCCGAACGAGCCAGCGCCAAAACTGGTCTTCGAAGAAATCGGGTCAAGGCATCCAGCCACAGCGGAAGCCATCAAGGCCCTCATCGAATGTGGCGCGCTCCGGGCAGATCAAAAGCTCGAGGAACACCTCCGCACAACCTACGGCCTGCCGGCGGCGGATTCCGAAACAGCCAGGGAGTTCAAGCCCGCACCAGCGACGACCAGCCCACCGCGGCAGCAACCCCAGGAACCTCGCCCGGGGCGCCCATGAGAAGGAGAGCACAAGTGACACACCCATTGCGGCCTGCCAATACCAACCGGCAGCCCTGGTACCGGATGGAAGCGCAGAGCGGTTCCACCGCGGACGTCTTCATCTACGACGCAATTGATAGCTGGTACGGCGTGGACGCGGCCCAGTTCGTACAGGACATCGCCGCCCTTGATGTTGAAACCATCAATCTCTACGTGAACTCCCCCGGCGGCTCGGTATTTGACGGCGTCGCCATCATGAACGCGCTTCGCCGGCATAAGGCGCAAGTAGTTGCAACCGTCGACGGGCTGGCTGCCTCCGCAGCATCGTTCATTGTCCAGGCGGCTGACGAAGTGGTCATGGGGTTCGGCTCGGAGATGATGATCCACGACGCTTCGGCCATCTGCTGGGGCAACGCGGCCGAAATGACCGAGACAGCTTCGATCCTCGACCAGCTGTCGTCCACCATCGCAGGGATCTACGCAGAGCGAGCAGGAGGCACTGCCGACGAGTGGCGCGACGCCATGCGCGCCGAAACCTGGTACAGCGCAGAGGAAGCCGTAGCAGCCGGACTCGCAGACCGCGTCGAAGCGAGAAACAGGGACGAAAGCAAAGATGGCACGGAGTCCTCTAACTCTCGCTTCGACCTGACCGTCTTCGCACACGCAGGAAGGCGCAACGCACCTGCACCCGCGACGGCAACCGCCAACCACGAACGCCGCCCCAACCTCCGTTTGGTGGACGGCTCCGCACTGGCAACTGCCGTCCATATGGCCGCCAAGGCCACCCCCACACCTCCGGCCGAGCCGAAGGACATAACCAACCCCCAAGAGGAAGGAACCGACACCATGTCGGAAGCACTGACACAGGGGCTCCGTGAGCGGCTCGGCATCCCGGCCGCAGCAGACCTTGACGAAAACGGCTTGTTGGCCGCGCTCGATGAGGCGCTCGCAGAGCAGGAACCAGCACCGGCAGCTCAGGCTGCTCCCGGAACCGTCCTGCTGGACGCAGACCAGTACGAGGCGCTGCGGAACGACGCCAACCAGGGCCGCGAGGCACGGGAGCAGCAGCTCGCAGACAGCCGCGCATCCCTGGTGACCGCTGCCGTGAATGACGGCCGCATCTCCCCTGCCCGCCGAGAGCACTGGATGAACACCCTCGAAGCGGACCCGGGCATGGCCGAAACTCTGGCCAAGCTCGAAAAGGGCCTTGTTCCGCTCGAAGCCAAGGGCTATGTGGGCGGCGTAGACGAGGCCTCTGACGAGGATCAGCTCTACTCCAAGTTCTACCCCGGAAAGGAAGGCTGACCATGGGCCAGCACGTACGCCTCTTCGACGACGGGGCACCCGTCACTTTCACTGCCACCGTTGATGTCGTCGGCGGCCAGCTGCTGACCGTGACTGGACCGCGCAGCGTCTCCCCGACGTCCGGTTCCACCGCGGCGTGGGTAGGCACCGCCGCATTCGACGCTGCGGCCGGCGAAAAGGTCACCGTCCTGCCCGGGGGCGTTCAGCGCATCCTCGCATCGGGAGCCATCGCCGCTGGCGCCCGAGTGATTCCGGCAGCCGCCGGCAAGGTCGTCACCATCGGCGCAGGCGACGCCGCACACGCTGTCGGCACAGCACTCACGGCGGGCACGGACGTTCCCGTTGAAATCCTGATGGACCACTAGGAGCCCGCATGTACACATACCCTGCGCCGCCCGCCACCGTCTCCGGTGGTACGACGGTCGAAATCCACCACCTCCTCAAAACCCCGTCGCTGATCGCCCGGCGTGTTCGCACCCTGGCCGCCCAGCGGTACATCGCCGATGTCCTGCTTCGCGGACGTTTCACCGCTGTAGGCGGGGCCATCCTCTACGAAACGGGTGAACCCATCACCACGGACGACAGCCCCGAAGCTGTTGCCCCGGGTGGTTCGTACCCGAAGACCACGGCTTCCGGCGGTGAACTGGCCGCTGCGAAGACCACCAAATGGGGCCAGGACATTCCGGTGTTCGACGAGGCCATTGCTCGCCTCGGCATCAACCCTGTGGAGCGCGCCTTCACGAAGCTGGTGAACCAGTCCGTGAAGTTCGTCGACTCGGCTGCCCTCGGTGTGATCGCCTCCAAGATCACGCAGACGTTCAACGCCACCGGCGCGGGTGCGCCTGGTGCGTGGACCGACGGTGACGCCATCGTCGAAGGTGCCCTGCTTGCCAAGGCCAAGGTCACGGCGCTGGATGAAGGCTACGACCCCAACACCATCGTCCTGAAGGACGAGCAGTGGGCAAAGGCCGTCGCACGCTTGAACGCGGCCGGTCTCCTCCCCCGGGAGGCGGGCAACCCGCTCATCACGGGCATCTGGCCGCAGGCCCTCGGTCTGACCTGGCTCAGCAGCAACCACACCCCTTCCGGCAATCCCTTGCTGGTGGACGCTGATCAGCTCGGCGGCATGGCCGACGAAGAGATTGGCGGCCCGGGCTACACCCGCGCTGGCGATGGTGTGGGCGTCGAAACGAAGGCAATCCGGGATGACGACCACGACGGCTACAACCTGCGCGCTCGCCGCGTGACGGTTCCAGTCGTTCTGGAACCGAACGCCGGAATCATCATCACGAATACGGGGCTCTAATGGGACACATCGTTACTGCCACGTTGATCGTGGCTAAGACCGGCGACACCGAGCGGTACTTCGACAAGGGCGCAATTCTTCCCACCAGCGTTTCTGCTGAGGAAAAGAAGCGCCTGGTCGCTGCGGGTCTCGTGAAGTACGAGAAGGATGCCTCATCGGGAGCGTCCGGCGACGCTGCGGCAGCGAAGGCAGCCGCGGACGCCGCTGCCAAGGAGGCCGCCGAAGCAAAGGCCAAGGCCGACGCTGACAAGACCGCAGATACCAAGTAGAGGGGGTGGGCGTCATGGCAACTGATCTCGCTGACCTTGGGACTCTTGAAAAGGCCTGGCGCCCGCTCACCGCTGCTGAACGGCCCAAGGCAGAGTACTACTTGGGCATGGCCTCACGGGCCATCAGACGGCGCTGGCAAGACATCGACCTGCGCATCACTAACCCCGGCGACCGCCTGACTCATGAGGACGTCGCCGACGTTGTAGTGCAGATGGTCCTTAGCGCGGTGGACGGCCCGCCCGTCCGTGGCGCGAAGTCCTTCTCAGAATCGGTCGGCCCGATGTCCCGCACGGCAACACTGCTGGCCGGCAGCACCAACCCCGCAAACATCGAGGACTGGATGGTTGAAGTCATCGAAGGGCGAAGTGCAGCCCTCCCGCAATTCCACGCCCCGCCATCGGGCAGGTACGAAAACCTGTTCGAATGGCAGGAAGGCAGGAACTGATGTTCCCCCTACCGAACGGCGAAACCGTCAAACGAGAACGCGCAGCGCTCGCCGAGGATGCCTTCTCCGGCGAGCACACCGTTCGCGATTGGTCTGACCCGGACACGATTGACCTGGTCGGTGTCGCTATTGCCCCATCAAGCAGCACTGAATCGGTAACGCCGGAACGAAACACCGTTACGACAGCAATGAGCCTCTACGGGGCCCCAGGGATCGACGTGCTTCCATTTGACCGCATCCGCGCCCGTTCGGGCTTGTGGGAGGTCGAAGGCGAAGTCGCTGACTGGAAGAGCGCTTTTACTGGTTGGAACCCTGGCGTGGAGTTCCGTGTCAAAAAGGTAGTGGGTTGATGCAGGCATGGAGTACAATGATGCGTTCTTCGAGCGGCTGGGTAAATCTGCTGAAGTTACGGGCCTTTGTTCTGATGTCGCCAATCAAGTCGCCTCGGTCGCACGGGCGACAGCCCCTAGAGACACGAACGATTACGCCGAAGGTATCGGCGTAGAGATTGTGGAGCGGGACCGGCGCAACGTTGCCTTAGTGGTAGCCAGGGATGAGAAGTCCATGCTGATTGAGTCGAAGACCGGCAACCTAGCCCGGGCGCTGAACCAGGTGAAGAAGAGTGGGTAGCCGGGTCCTGTTCACTGATCTGGAACTTTATCTGACGGGCCGGATACGGGCGGAGCTGGCCTCCATCGGTTCGCCGATCACTCAGGGCGTGTTTGTCAGCAATCAGTTTCCGAGCCCTGCCCGTCCCAAGACGGTGGTTGTCCGGGATGACAGTGGCCCCACCACATCGATAATCACCAAGGAACTAAGCGTTGGCATCACAGTGCTCGCGGGCGATGATCCCACGCAGGGGCAGCAAGCGACAGAGCTGGCGAATTTGGTCTTCATGATTGTGGCGGACTGCGCAGGGCCCGAGCCGGGCAACCCTGTGGCTAGGGTCATCAACGCCACCGGCCCTTACAAGGTCACCGAAGAATCGGGCCAGCCACGACGGTACATGACCTTCGAACTGGCAGTCGTCGGCACCCCATACCCCTAAGCACTACCCAAACCAATCAACCAGCCATTCACGCCTGTGGATGGTTTTTCTATTTGGAGGCAAGTAATGGCTGCTGATGAACTCGGCAACGACGTTTCCGCCGTTGGTGTACCGGTAACCGGTCACATCGGCTTCGCGCCGGAAGGTACTGCTGGCCCGACGCCGGCCGCTGGTGCTTCCCGCTCTTTCACCCTTGATCCGGATTACAAGGTCCCGGGCCTCCTCACTGAGGACGGCGGTTTTGAGTGGACCTTGGAGCCGGACGGCGATCCCATCGTGTTCTGGCAGGACGGTTACTCCCTGCCCACCGGCATCGCGACCGCTGAGCTGGTCCTGAAGCTGGCCCAGACAGACGAAATTGTCCGTTCCATCACCCGCGGCAAGACTGCCGATGAGAACGGCTACATGACCGTCGACGCGGGCGGCCACGCGGTTCAGTACTCCGTCTTTACGGAGGAAATCTTCAAGAACGGCGTCATCCGTCGCCGCTGGGCTCCGAAGGTCAGCATCAAGACGGTCAAGGAAGACAAGAACGAGCGCGGCAACGTCCTCGGTTACGAAGTCACCCTGACTATCCACCGCTCGCCGCTGGTGAACAACGAGCACTTCGGTGAATGGCTGATCCCGGCCCTGGCATCCGTCACGGCGGCCAGCATCACCGCGGTTGAGGGTTCCCCGGACCCTGCCGGCACTGGCGAGCTCGTGACGATCACCGGTACGGGCTTCGCGACCACCACGGCGGTGACCATCGGCGGCACGGCAGTGTCCGACTTCGATGTGGTGTCCAACACCGAGCTGACGGCCGTCCTGCCTGCTGGCGCTGCTGGCCCGGCCAACGTGGTCGTGACCAACTCCGTGGGCGCCTCGGCGGCGTTCTCCTACACCCGCGACGTTTAGTCGCCTTTCTACCTGTGGTCCTGCGCTCCTTGATGGGTGGGCGCAGGGCCACAGCTCAACCCATCACCACCCATCGGATAGTGAGAGCACATCATGACTACACGCAAAGCAGCAGCTGAAAAGCCCCGCTTCCTCGTGGTGGAGGACAAGCTTGTCTGCCAGACCACCGAGGGCGAAATCTCCATCCCTCTGCGCTTCAAGACCAAGCTCTTGCGCCAGTTCGGCAGCATGGATCAGATGGACGCGTTCTTCCTGATCCTGGACGAAATCGCTGGGCCTGAGACGGTGGCCACGATCGATGAGCTGGACATCATGGAGACCACCGAAATCATGGTCGAGTTCTTCAAGGTGTTCGAGGACAAGGTGCAGGCCACCATGGGGGAATTGCAGCGCTCCTTGAAGTAGTCGAGGAGCACCGCCCCGCGCTGTCTTATGACTTCCGGCACCGTCTGCATTGCTCCGTTGAGGACATCGGCGGCTCAGTGAGCTACCGCGAAGCCATAGACCTGATTGACCGGCTGCGAACAGAGATGGGCTCCCACCTGTTCGCGTCCATGAGCGGCTGGTCGTTCGCCATGGACCGCCAAAGCTTTTACGGCGCTCTGCTGCTCACCAAAGTCCACAACGCGCTGTCCTCCAAGGGGGACGCCCCGCTGCGGCTGCCGTGGCCGTGGGACGAGCAGGAAACGCCGGAAGCCGAGAAGGTCACCGTCGAAGAGCGCCAGCAGCTTGCAGCTGAGCTGAAGCAAAGCAGCGCCTTCGGTCAATTACGCACATAGAGGAGGGCTGATGACTTCCGAGGTTGGATCCGGCCAGGTAGCCATCTTCCCTACGTTCCGTGGTTTCCGGAGCAAAACTAACGCGGAAATGTCTGGCGCCGGCCGTGAAGGCGGCAAGAGCTTCAACTCTGCCTTCAATGTCGGCGCCGGTGATCCGGGTCAGGCTTTGATCAAGAAGCTGAACGCTCAGATCGCCTCAGGTTCTAAGGCGCTCTCCGGTGCTCGCCTCGCTGAGCAGGACGCAGCGGGCAAGGTCCGAGTGGCCGAAGTTGCGCTGGCCGAGGCGCGGGCCAAGGGCGGGGAAACCAGTTCCAGGGCCATCGCCGCTGAGGAACGGCTTGCTGCAGCCCAGCGGAAGCTGGTTGACGCCCAGACCAGAACCAAGCAGTCCACGGACCAGCTGAAAGACGCCCAGTCTAGGCTGGCTGACGCGACCAGCGACGCCGGTTCCTCCGGTGAGCAGTCCGCCAACAGGTTCGCCCGCGGCTGGCAATCCCTGAAGCAGCGCCTCTCCTCTACTGTCCGCGGTTCCGTGGACGATGCTGGGAACGCGGCGAAGTCCTCAGCGGAGGACGCCGGCAAGAAGTCCGGTGGGGCATTTAGCGCAGGGTTCAAGGGCGCCATGGGTGCCCTTGCCGGGGTGTTCGCGTTCGATACCGTCAAGGACTTCTTCAGCGGCGCTGTGAAGGGCGCCGGTGACCTGGAGCAGTCCGCGGGAGCGATCCAGTCTGTCTTCAAGGGCAGCGCCTCGGAGATGCTCAAGTGGTCCACCGAGGCCCAGAACAGCGTCGGGCTGACGCAGAACGAGTTCAATGAGCTCGGCACACTCATCGGGGCGCAGCTCAAAAACGGCGGCACCGCCATGGACGAGCTGGCACCAAAGACCAACCAGCTCATAGGCCTGGGCGCTGACCTGTCTTCCATGTTCGGTGGCACCTCCCGCGAGGCCATCGAGGCCCTGTCGTCGGCTCTGAAGGGCGAACGGGACCCCATTGAGCGCTACGGCGTCTCCCTGAACCAAGCAAAGATCGACGCTGAAGCGGCTGCACTGGGCTTCAAGAAGGTTGATGGGGCGTTCGAGAACAACGCCCAGCAGGCGGCAACCCTGTCGCTGATCATGAAGCAGACCGCTGACGCACAGGGCAACTTCGCGAAAGAGAACGACACCCTTGCAGGTCAGCAGCAGCGCGCGGCTGCTGGGTGGAAGAACATCACCACTTCAATCGGTGGGCTGTTCCTTCCGACGCTGACCAAGGTCTACGGCTTCATCAACACCAGCATCCTGCCCACCATCCAGAGTCTCATCAACCGGCTAGGCGATGGTGGCCTGGCGGGGATCTTCCCAGGCCTTGGCGGCGCGATCAGCAACTTCTGGTCCGGCCTGACCATGGGCGGTGACGTTCGAGCCGAGTTCGATGGGCAGCTGTCAGGGTTCGTGGCCTTCGGCGCTGGACTCCGGGCTGTCTTCGACATCGTGAAGCCGTTGTTCCAGCAGGTCGGGGCTGTGGTAGCAGACCTCGCTCCCACTGCCGTGGAGTTTCTGTCTGCGTTTTCTCCGATAGGGCTGCTCTTTCAAGCTCTGCAGCCTGTCCTGCCGCAGATCGTGGCGCTGCTAAGCAGCCTCGCCGGTGTGGCAAGCGGGTTGCTAACCAGCGCCATGGTGCAGCTGACGCCGTTGGTGCAGCAGCTGGTCACGATGCTGGCGAGCAACTTTGTCAGCATGATGCCCCTGGTGACATCGCTGTTCACACTGTTCCAGGACATTCTGGTGGCCCTAGTGCCCGTGGTGATGAGCCTGTTGGCAGCTATCATCCCGCTGGCAACGACGCTGCTCACCCAGCTGGCTCCGATCTTTACGGAACTGATCACGGCCGTCCTGCCGCCATTGATTTCGATCATCGGGAACATCGTCGCGGCCATCGCTCCCCTGGTCACCACTATCGCCGGCCTGCTGATCCCGATCATTCAGGCACTGATGCCCATCATCGTCACCGTCTTCGGTGTGATTGTGGACATCATCAGCGCGGCAATGCTGGTAGTGCAAGGGATTATCGAGGTCGTCACCGGCATCATCTCAGGGAACTGGGCTCAGGTCTGGTCCGGGATCCTGAACATCATCGGTGGCGTTTTCCAGCTGATCATCAACGTCATATCCGGCGCCATTCAGCTTGTGATGTCCGTGGTTCTGAACGGCCTGAACGCGCTGGTGGGCTTCTTCACCTCCGCGTTCACCGGCATCGTGAGCTACGTAGTCACCTCGTGGACGTCGATCATCACCGGCGCGCAGGGGATGCTCGCGGACCTGCTGGGCTTCTTCGGCGGTATCGGTGACGCCATCCTGGGTGCCTTGGGTAATATCGGTGGGCTGCTACTGGACTCCGGCAAGTCCCTGATTCAGGGCTTCATCGACGGAATCATGGGCATGGCTGGGGCCATCGGGGATGCCGTTGGTGGCGTGCTGGAAGGGGTCCGGGATTTCTTCCCGTTCTCCCCGGCCAAGCGCGGCCCGTTCTCCGGAAGCGGGTACACCACCCATTCCGGCAAGGCACTGGCCGGTGACTTCGCGGAAGGAATCGTCAGTGAGCAGAACAAGGTCCAGTCCGCGGCCAACACCATCATGAACGCGGCGTCACTGACCGGAGAGCAAGGCGCCACCAGCACGCGCACGGTTGCGAGGTCCGGCACGCCTGGATCTGCTTTGGCCGGCGCGCAAGTCACGGTGAACATGCCTATCCGGGATCAGATGAGCCCCGAAGGTGTAGCGAGGGCATTCGATAACCAACTCAACTACAAGCTGAGGACAGTGAATGCTTGACGAACTGTATGTGGTCGTGGACGGGCTGGAGTTCCACGGGAGGCCGGGGCTTGGCCCGTTCACGATCACTGAAAACGGCTTGGACGGCTGGACTGACAGTGTGCCGTTGAGGGGCGAGAAACTGCCCTGGCCCCAAGGCCACGGATCGCTGGTACTCCCCCGCTATCAGGAGTCCCGCACGGTAACGCTAACCGGGGCGATCCTCGGCAAGAGCATCATGGATCGTGAGATTCAGATGAATGCACTGTCCGGGCTGCTCGCCTATGGGCAGCTCGGGCGGGTGCAGGTCACTAAGGGCGGCATCACCCAGTGGGCGGACGCTTCGCGGGACAGCCTCAGCATCGATGAAATTCGGGGTAGCAACAACGCCACGTTCCAACTGCAGCTGTGGTGCCCGGACCCGCGAAAGTTCGGTCAGGCCAGAGGCCCGTTCGTGGCCTCGGTCGGGTCTAACGCTGCCGGAGTTCACCACAAGGGCAACGCCGGGGCCACGCCAGTGATCCAAGTGGCCGGCAACATGCCTGGCGGCTACGTCCTGACCATCAAGGGGCAGGTCTTCACGGTCACTCAGCCTCTGATCCCTGGCCAGCCTCATGAGGTGGACTACGGGACGGGGCGCGTGCGCATCAACGGGGCTGTCATTCATGGCGGCATCGGGTACGGCTTCACTCCGCTCGTAACTCCGGGCACGCCCACAGTGCTGGCTATCGCCCCGCGGCCACCGTTCACCGGCACGGCCACGGCAACGCTTATGCTCTTCGACACCTACATTTAGGAGGCCCGTGTGTGGAAGTACTACTCCATCAGCACGGACTCGTGGGCTGACAAGATCGAAATCCCTGCAATGTCCTTCTCTGGTGGGCGGGCTCTGAATACTGGCAGCCGGGGTTCGGCAACGTTCAAGGTCAAAGACCCCAAAGTGGCCGAGGTCCTGAGCCTGTCCTCGATCCAGCTGATGGAGCGGGCGCTGGTGGCCACGTGGAACGAAAACGCCGTGTATGCGGGTTTCCTCGTGGACGCCGAGGAAGACCAGAAAAATGGGACTCTCACGGTCCAGCACGAGGATATTTGGTGGGTTCTCGCGCGGCGTTACCTCCTCTCCATCCGAGGTAACGGGGACCAGTCGGCCCCGCCGATCCGTTGGAGTAACGTCACGCTCGCCTCGATAGCGAACCTCATCGTGAAGAAGCTCCTCACCGGTAACCCGGATGCCAGGTACAACATGCCGATCATCACCAGCGCGGCAGTGGCCGGCACAGCCACCCGTGAGTACTTCGGGTACGAGTTCCTCAACGGCGCCGCTGCCCTGGATGACATCATGTCCGCTGACGGTGGCCCGAACATCGAGTTTGACTGCAACTGGAACGGGCCTGGCCTTGAATGGGTGATGCGCTCCGGCGTGTTGGACTCTGGGCTGTGGGAGTGGGATTCCACGGCTGCAATGACTGAGGTGGACCAGCTGAAGCTGAAGACCAACGCGCAGAACATGGTCAACAAGGTCATTGGCACGGGTGAAGGGTCCGAACGTGATCGGCTTGTGCGGGACGCCGCAGACTTCAGCCGGCCTATCCCGGCGTTGGAGCTAGTCAAGAACTTTGGCAGCAAGGACGGCGCGGAGCTGCAGTCACGCACCACGGCGGCCTTGCACGCCAGCAACGACCCTACCCAGCAGCTGAGCTTCAGGATTCCCACCACGGGCGAGGTTTCCGTTGCGGACCTGCGGCTGGGCGGCACAGCGCGGGTGAAGTCCTCAGGCTTCTACTACCTTGACGCCGGGTGGCATGACTGGCGTCTCATCTCCTTCGACTTCGACCAGGACTGGATCAACCTCCAGTTCCAGCAGATAGGCGGATGACGTGGTAGCGATCGACAACATGGCTGACCCCATGCGGGCCATCCAGGCGCTTGTGCGCAGGGTTGAGAGATTGGAGAACAACACCAACCAGAACCGCTCCGCTATCGGGCGTGGTGGCCTGTCAGTGTACGACGGCGGCATGATCACCATCGAAAACGGCGGCCTACGGGTCACCGGATCAGCCGAAATCATCGGCACGTTGAACGCCAACGGCACGATCAACATGACTGGCATCTTCATAGCCTCGGGTGAGATGCAGCTCAACGGCACCACCGTCGCCACGGGCGAGTTCAACATCGACGGCCCGCTGCTGGTCGACGGGAACACCACGTTCAACGGCGAACTCACCATCAACGGCATCACCAATATCACGGGCGACACCACGGTTACCGGGAAGCTGGTCACTGACGGGCCTGTGGACATCAACGGGCTGACCAACATCACAGGCGACCTCGAAGTGTCCGGCACCATGGACATCAACGGGGCAGCGACCCTGAACAACGATCTGACTGTTGCTGAGGGCAGGAAGATCAAGCTTGGTGGTCTGACGCTGGAGAACACCGGCACGGGGGGTGGGACGCTGAACTTCCCCAACGGTTCAGTCTCATCCAGCACTGCATTAGGGATGCTGCTGGCTAGCGGAGTCGCTATCGAGCTGGCAGCCCCAGTCCTAAAAGTGAGTGGGATGCAGCAGATTTCCGGGGTGACGCCCAACGTCTATTTGGACAACACCGGCAACCTGAAGAAGATCGTTTAGCTGAACCTGTTGTACTTTGTGCACAAGTAACGGCCTGCATAGGCGGCAACAGCGTATGCATTGTCGCCGGCAATGCCATCGGACCCAGCAAGAGCAGAGATTTCCTCCGTCGTCTTGCCTTGGCCATAGAGTCCGCACGCGACTTCCGCACCCTTCAGGAGGTCATCGTCTGAGGGGATCACTCCATCGCGCCAGGCGTTGAGAGCGTTCTTCACGCCGGCAAGATAGCGGCCCCGGGCGCTGTCGTCGTAGAACTCAGAAGGCAGGCTTGCGGTCGGAGACGGAACAGCGCTCGCTGAGGGGACGGCCAGCAAAGGGGCGATCTTCGAAGACGCCCCTGCTGATTCGGGGCTAGTGGCAGTCGGAGTGGCCTCGCCAGAGGGTGCAGAGCACGCGGTCAGTCCGAGCAGGCCAATCAGGATGAGTCCCCCAAGTTTTCGCATGCGCCGATTCTACCGAGCGTCGAGACAGATTAAAACACCAAGGCCCCGCTTCTCCGGGGCCTTTTCCTTGTCCAGGAGGCGACATGCCAGCAGTACCCGGCAACCTAACTGAGGTCAATTTCGGGCACCTCGTTGGGAAAGCTCCAGAGATCCTTTTCACTCTGAACGCGCCGAACGCGAAGCCCGGGGTAATGATCCCTACCGAGCCGGTCTCAGTAGCCCCGGCTGCGGATGGTTCGTTCACCGCGAACCTGCAGTCCACCGAGGACATGATGGACGACGCCTGGTACACGGTCTCTATCAAGTGGCTCGATTCCCCAGGGAAGTACGTGAAGGCGGACTGGCCGGACTGGCAGCTGCGCGTCCCGCTTGGTGGGGGCACGTTCTCTGACCTGTTTGGCCGGCCGCCGAAGAACTCGTTGATGTTCTACGTGTCCCTGTCCCCGCCAACCAGCGTCCCCAAGGGCACGTGGTGGCTTGAGGACGATCCCACCGACCCGGAAAACCCCCTCAATACGGGGAATCTCCACCAATTGAGGAAGGTCTAATGGCTGAGAACTGGGCATGGGTTTATGTCGCGAACATCCGTGGCGCGAGGGGTCCGCAGGGCCCTGCTGGCACCGGGTTCAAGGGCACGCTCCCGAACAACACTGACGTAAACACCCTGACGAAGCAGACCGATTCCGGGTTCTGGCACCTGTCCGCGAACAACACCTATACGAACCTGCCTGCCAGCTTCTCCGGTGCTGGCCAGATCGAGGTGAGCGTTACCGGCGCTTCATCCGGTGAGCACAGGGTTGTCCGCTACGGGTTCCCTGAAACGTACCGACGCAGCATCAAGAACTACTTCTCCACCCCGAAGACGTTCACTGATTGGGAGTTGGAGAAGGACCGCATCATTGATGTGCCTTCGGGTGCGAATCTTGATGATTACCGGACCACTGGCCGGTACATGGTGCAGAACACCACCATTGCCACGTCGTTGACTGGTGGGTGGCCTACTCAGATCCCTCGCGGGCCGGTCTACTTTGAGGTTGAGGCCACCGTTGCCGGGATTGTGTTCCAGCAGATGTACTCCTACGGGGCGTCGCACACGGCCCTGTCCCGCGCCACTGTCGCGCTGACTCCTTCGCCGTACCCGTTCGGTGCGTGGAAGGATCTGGGGGCGGCATCGTCCGCCACGGACCCGTCCAATGCTGGCCTGGCGAACGCTGTCCGGTTGGATGACTTCTCATTCCGGCGCGGCGGATCCAAGAAACTCCCGTTCGGTGCGGGGGCTGTGGCGTTGCGGTTCGATCACGGGTTGAACAACTTCAACACCGAGGCCCGCCCGTTATTGGAGGCCCGCAACCTCAAATACCTGCTGGCGCTCAACTCACGGGGCTGGTCCACGACGGAGAACGACACCGTTACCGCGGCCATGGTTGATGCTTGGGTTGCTGGAGGGCTGTGCAAGATCGGCAACCACGGCGCCCACCACAACGACTGCACCACACTCGCAGCCTTGCAGGACTGCATTGTTACCGGCCTCGCTGAGTTGAAGGCGCAGTTGCCTTCCGCGTCAATTGACGGGTGGTTCGTGCCCGGTGTTGGCGGGACCAACTACAACGGGTTCAACGGCGGGCAAACCCCCGAAGCGTTCTACAACACCGACGCGGGCAGGCTCATCCTTGAGAACCATGCCGTGTCCTCGGGGGCGTTCCCGAACACCTCACAACGCGTCCTGGACGGCAGGCCCCGGCAGGGCATGGGCCACTTCACCATGGACACCTCCACGGTCTCCGCGATCACCGCACAGATCGACGCGGCGATCACGAACCGGACAGGTTTGCAGCTCATGTGCCACCCCTCGCTGCTGAACACGGCGGGGAACATCACCACAGCCCACCTCACCACCGTCCTGGACTATCTGGTGACGAAGCAGACAGCCGGGGATCTTGTGGTGCTGGACCCGTACGAACTGCTCCTAGCGGACGCACGATGACCCGCCAGGCATGGCAATGACAGGAGGGGCAAGCGTGTGGATGCAGCGATCATCACCGCTGTTGGGGGGATCCTCATCGCCTGTGGAGGTGGAGCTTGGAAGCTCATCGACAGGTCAGACAAGAAACGCGAACGGAGGGAGGCGGCCGTGGAAGAACTCCTGAAAGCCAGAGTCGCCTCCCTCGAAGCGCAGCTACAGAAGCAGGCAACCGACTTCGAGAAAGAACGGCGTCGGTCCAAGCGGTACAACTCCCGAGTCAAAGCAGCCGCCGGCAAGTGGCGGGAGCAGCTGCTGATGCACGACATCCAACCCGATCCCGCCGAATGGCCGACGGAGGATGACCATGACGACACTGAATGATCCGGAGCTGGAAGCAGCACAGGCTGAAGCAGCCAAGTCGAGACAGGCTGACAAGCGAACGAAACTGTTGCTTGCCGGCCTGTCCCTTCTGCTGCTGGCCGCTGTGGCTGTTGCGGGGTGGCTGGCCTTCGATAATCACCGGTTGGCGGTCACGAATGCCCAGTACGGGGCAGAGCAGGCGCAGGAAAAACAGAACCTCGCGCAAGCGGCCACGGACGCGCTGTGCAAGACAACAGGCCAGGACGCGGCAGCCAGTGAGACGTGCCGGAATCTTGAACGGGCAGCGACCGAGCCGACACAGGGGCCGCAGGGCGTCCAAGGCATTCAGGGCATCCCGGGACCTCAAGGTATCCCGGGCCCGCAGGGTGAGCCCGGCCCGAAAGGCGACACCGGCACTACCGGCGTTAACGGTGCTGACGGGGAGGATTCGTCGGTGCCCGGCCCTCCAGGACCCCAAGGCGAACGAGGACCCACAGGGCCGGTTGGTCCAGCAGGACCCGCTGGTGCTGACGGGGCCAACGGCGCGAACGGCGCCGACGGCAAGGACGGGGCAGCGCCAACGTCCATCACGCTCACTGACAAGGACGGCGTGACGCACACCTGCACACCAAACCCGCCCGGATCCACCACCTACACATGCGCCGCGACCGCTGCGCCGAAGACATAGGAGCGTCATGGCATTCGAGCTTTCACGGTTCCAGTTCTGGCTCACCTCGGTCCTTGGCGCGTACATCGACGTCGACCGGTTCGCCGGTGCCCAGTGCTGGGACCTTCACGCACACTTCGCCAACTTCTTCGGTCTGCCCGTCATCAACACCACGGGCGGGACCGGTAAGTGGGCAGGGTACGCGGGCACCATGTACCGGGACTACCCGCAGACGAAGGCCATCAGGTCCTCGTATGTGCAGGTTCCCCCCACTGAGCTGGCAAGGCCGGGCGATCAGGCCATCTGGGGTGATTCGTTCTGGTACTACCCCGCAACCCATGTCGCCGTCGTGATTGAGGACCGCGGCTACGACTACATCCGGTGCGCCTCCCAGAACAGCTCCGAAAGCCGCTGGGACAATCCCTTCCCCGGTCAGTCGTCCGGGCCCGTACTTGACCAGTGGCTACCTAAGCAGGGCCTTCTTGGCTACCTGCGCCCCGTCGAAAGCCTTGTCCTGCAAGGCGAAATCATCACACCAAAGGAGGACACCTTGTCCGCTGAAGAAGTGCGCCAAATCAACGACCATACGACGCTGATGCTGAATCAGATCGCTCTTGACGGCCAGCTCGGCGGGCGCACCCGCGGCGGTATGGCTGACGTTGCCGACAAGGTTGGTGACGTCTGGACCTGGCTTCGCGGAGGCGAATCGGGGAAGCGTGTTGCCGGACCAATCCCCGCCATGCTCGCAGGCATCCAAGGCCAGAATGCTGGGCTGTTGGAGGCTGTGAAGCAGCTGGCGTCCAAGCCCGGCTCCCCCGTCGATCTGGCGGCCGTTGAACAGGCAGCCAAGGCCGGTGCTGCTTCCGCGTTGGCGGACCTGCAAGCCACCGCCACAACCACTGTCACTTTGAGCCAGGAAGGCTAACCCATGCTGACATCCATCCTCCGAACGGTAGTCCCCGCCCTGTGGGGATCTTTCATCGCGTGGGCCATCAGCCTGCTGCCGATCCTTGAGCCGCACCGTGAGGCGTTGCTGGAGTACGGCACGCCATTGTCCGCTGTCGTGGCGGCCGTGATCATCGCGGCGTGGTATGCGTTCTGGCGTTGGCTGGAACCGAAGCTGCCGGACTGGTTGAAGCGTGCTGCTCTCGGCTCTGCCAAAACCCCCAGCTACGGCAAGCATGAGGCGGGCGCCCCGGTCACGGGCAACATCACGGTAGCGGAGAACGGCCAGATCGTTCACGACTCCCGCGAACGCCCCACCAACTAACCGAGTCTGGAGCTAGGAGCCCGCGTGACAGTTGTAAACATCAATTTGGCGGTCCCGGCTCCGGACGGTTCCCTTGCCCCGGCGTCCGGTCTGCTGAGGTTCACCCCGACGCAGCGCCGGACGTCGGAGGGCGGGGCTGTGGTGTTGCCGGTGCGGTTCCAGGCTGACCTTGTTGAGGGGGCTGTGGATGTGGACCTTGCGCCCACGGAACCGGGCTGGGTGTGGCGGATCGATGAGCACGTGATCGGTTCGATGGGCCGGACGATCTACACCACCATCCCCGAGGACGGCCCGGTGCAGTATTCGGATCTGGTGCCGTTGGATCCTGGCTCGTTGGCGCCGGCACCGTCCACTGACCCGGCATGGGTTGCACCGCTCAACGAACTGGCCGAACGCCTCAGCGCCACCACGATCACCCCGGACCCGGACCACCCCGGCCTCTACCTGATAGGAACCTGAAACCATGGCACGGATAGTCACCGTGGGTGATGACCTCACCCTTCCCGCGCCCGTCAAAGTCGCTGACGGCAACCTCCCCGCACGGCTCCAAGACGGGGCACTTAATGCCACTTATGGCCCAACCGCAGACCCCATGAAATCTGCGTTTGCCAGCAAGAAGGACGTTCGTTCCTTGGCTGTAACGCCGCTGCGATGGTTCCGAAACCAAGTCGGCGGCGTAGCCTCAGCCCCGGTAGACATTCTGTTCGTAGGTGACTCCACAATGGAGGGTGCCCGCGCCGCGACAAGGGCAACTCGTTGGATTGATCAGGTTGTCGCGAAACTGCGGGCAAAGTACCAGCCAGCGGGAGTAGCGGGAGGGGTCGGATACACTCCTGCAATCTACACAGGCGGGGTTCCGTTCGGCGGGTCGCAATGGTCATACCTCAACGCCTTAGGCGGCAGCGCGACCGTCTACAGCGACACGTTTTCGCGTTCCGGTGACCTCAACGGCTCAACCCCGCAAATTGGTGCAGCATGGACCGGCACCAACGGCCAGTATGTCCTCGATGGCGCCGCAGCAGTCACGCAGACAGCAAGTGGTGGTACTGCCTACGCGAATGCTGGCACCGCCTCTGACCGGACTGTCACCGTGAATGCAACGCTCGGGACTCTGACAGCAACGAACCAGTTCTTCATCCTGATCGGCATGTACGACCCCACGGCGCCCAACAACAAGGTGCAGTTGGAAGCCGTGCTGTCAAACACCACTTCAACGTGGCGGATCGTCAAGCGCATCAGCAACACTGTTACGACCATGGCAACATACGCCACGCCACCCGTACCCGTGGACGCCTCGAACGCCACATTTGAGGCATCAATCAAAATCGAAGGGCTGACCGTCACAGCCACGGTCAACGGCGTGGACCTCACAGCAACACTCACGCAGCCGGAAAAGGACAGCCTAGCAGCAGCGACCTTCACCGGATTCCAGCTGCCCATCGCCGGTTCCAAACTCCTTGACTACACGGTGACAACCATCGGACCATCGGAGGTAGCTGTCGTGCCCGTCCTGGATGCGGGCTACGGCCTCGGCCTGCGCTCCGTAAAGCTTGGCCCAACAGGTTCAGTCGGGGTCATGCGCCGAACCTTCACAGGCACAGCCGTTGACGTGGTGACAACCAAACGGTCAGGCGGCGGAACGATCGCCGTGAAAATCGACGGGGTTGCGAAGGCGTCCATCGACACATCCAATGCCACTGAAGTGAACGGCTTCGCTACCCGCTACGGGGGCCTCTCGCAGGGTAGCCACGTGCTGGAACTGGTGTGCAGTAGCGGTTACGCCATCCTCGAAGGTGTCATGGAGTACAACCAGGACGAGGCCTCGGGCATTCGGATGTGGGACAGCGCCCATGTCGGCTACAACACTGTATCGTTCACCACCAACGTGAAGTGGGCCAACAGCGCTAAGGCACTCATGGTTCCCGACATGGTGTTTATCGCTCTTGGCTTGAACGATTACGCTGTGCAGGCCACTGTCCCGCCAGCCACGTACAAGACGAATTTACTGGCGATCATTGGTAAGGTCCGGGAGGCCAACGCGAATGCGTCCATCGTCCTGCATAACTCGTGGGAGCGTGGTGACGTGGCAGCTCCGACATACCCGTGGGCTCAGTACCTTGCCGCCATTGACGAAATTGTTGCTGCTGACCCAACAATCCTGCTCGTGGATGTCAATAGCAGGCTGCTCGGATGGAACCTTGTTGATGCGGCGTTCCGTGACGTGTGGGACTCAGACAAAATCCACCTAGTGGCATCTGGCTACGGGGCGGTAGCCAACGCGGTAACCGCAGCTATCAGCGACTAAGGGCATCGGCCACGTGCGCAGCAAAGCGTACGTGGCCAGCCTCAGTCAGATGCACGCCATCAGGCAGGAACTCCAAGTCATCCCAGCCCAGCGCGGACACATACTCTACTTGTTCGAACTTGGCGACTTTGGCAAGGACCGCGTCGATCTTGTCCAGGTTGTCTCGGGCGGGCGCCTTCGGCGGACCAATCAGCACGATCCTCTTGATGGGCTTGGCATGGCTGACCGCGGAATCGGCCCGGCTTTCGACCTGGGTCAAGTCCTCGCGATAGTCGTTGAGCCCGCCCTGCAGGACCAGCACTTCCGGATCAGAAGAAACGGCACCAGCGGAAATCCGGGCACCGAAGGAACCGTCACCGCAAGGACCACCATTCACGTAGCCCGTGGAACCAACACCGTCGATCTTCGCATCCCAGCCCTCAGACTCGGCCAGCTTGTACGCCCATCCGTCTTTGAGATCATCCAGCAAGATCCCCTGAGTGTACGAGTCGCCCAAGACCACAGCAGGAGTGGAGCCAGCGTGAACCTCGGCAACGCTGGTGAGTTTGCGGGATTCCTCGCACCTAGCTTTAATGTCCATCTCGCGTTTAATGATGTACGCCCCGCCGGTCCCAGCGATTGCGATGGCAACCGAAACTCCCAGAATGACGATGCGGCGATTGCGGCGTTTGATGGCGTCTCTACGGCGCACTGAAGTCCCCCAAAGCTTGAACGTGATTGATCAACATTGTACGGGCCAGTCAGTGGAACATAAGACCGGTTTTGTCCTCAACTGAAATAGCCCCGCACTCTCCGGAGTGTGGGGCTATTTTGTCGTTCGTATGGAGTAACATAGGTGGCTCAACGACGGCGGCCCCATCAGAGCGGGAACTCTGACAGGGCCTGATGCCGTCACCCATCTACCGCTAAGCAACATGGAGACGACATGCAGAACACTACCCTCATTGGTGTGCCCAACGCACGCATCACCACCCCAGCCGAACTCGCAGCAGCCGGGTACCTCGCCCGCTACTCCGGATCCACCCGCGAAACCTACCGTGTCTCACTCAAAGTCCTCTGGGACTGGTGCGCGGAACTCGGCATCGACGTCTTGGGCGGGATGCGCCGGCCAGTGCTGGAACTCTTCGCCAGGCACCTCGAAGAGGACCGAGGCAACTCCCCCGTCACCGTGGCCATGCGACTCTCCATCGTGAAAGGCTTCTACGCCTTCGCGGAGATCGACGGCTACATTGATCGATCCCCCGCAGCGCACATCCGCATGCCCCGCGTTTACAAGGATGAATCAAAGACCCTCGGCCTTGACCGCATGGAGCTCGGCGCCTTGATCCAAGCCGCCCGGGCATCGCACGTCATGGACAACGCACTCATCACCCTCATGGGAATGCTTGGGCTCCGGGTGTCCGAAGCGTGCAACGTGAAGATTGAGGACTACCAGCAGATCGAGCGCGGCCACCGTGTGCTGAGAATCGTCGGCAAGGGCGGGAAGCCCGCCACTATCCCGCTCCCCGTCCCCGTCATCCGGGCACTGGACGCAGGCGCTGGCGACCGCGCATCAGGGCCGCTGCTGCTGCGTAGAAAGTCTGGTGAGCCGATGAACCGCAAAGCCGCGGCACTGGCCGTCACGCGCCTCTGCAAAGCGGCCGGGATCACCAAGAAGATCAGCCCGCACTCACTCCGACACTCCTACGTCACAGCCTGCCTAGACGCCGGCGTGCCGCTCCGTGACGTGCAGGTAGCCGCACGGCACTCAGACCCACGTATCACTGCCCGGTACGACCGGGCCCGACATAACCACGACCGGCACGCTAACCACACCGTAGCCGCGTTCTTGGCTGGAGCCGCTTAGGGGTTAAGCCAAAAGTGCCCACATCTGAATTTAGGCAGATGTGGGCACCTTTTGTTAAACGTCGGCATTAGAGCATCAAGCGCTGGAGTGTTTCTTTGATCGTCTTCGCCTCTCCGTGGGAGACGCGGAAATCGATTGTGTTGCCCGGGACGATTACGCTGACGGTGGTATTTGCCAGGCCCTTTTTGGTTGTGATGCTGGTGATCGACCGAACTGGGATCATCTCAGTATCTTTGTTACGGACCCCAGTCGCCAACGTGGATACGCCAAGCGTTGCGACCCCGGCTAGAAGCTTCCCTCCGGACAATCCCGCCCTCGTCCACTCGACCCTGTCAGGATAGATGGAGACATTCGCGTTCTTACCGGCGACGTGTGAGGTGAATGAGTGCAACGGCTTCTCTGACATATAGCGCCCCCTTTGTTGGATGTGATGGAACATTAGCAGTTCAGGCCAGATCGACGATATTGGCATGATTGGCGCAGGCCGATCTATCCTCCGACGTCGTTCGCTCTTCACGGGCAAGCCTCTGAGTTCCGGTGAGATCAGGCCCCAGTCACGAAGGTGATCATGACCCAACCCGGAACGTCGCCCCGTTCGGGATGGTCTTCCTCGTACCCGACCAACTTTTGTCCAAGGGTCGTAGCCGCAACCATGAGGCGGGCCGCCGGGGTCCACGGTGCACGAGGGTCCGATGCGTGGTTCTCTTCGATTCTTTTCATGTCACTCCTATGAGTTGGTTGTGATGGTGATCAGTTCTGTTTGCTGCAGCTGGAGTCGTGGGGCCTCGTCAAAGACTGATGTCCAAGGCGACCACGGCCGGGAAGGCCGCAAAGATGACGGTCAGGGGCAGGACGCCAAAGACCAGGGGGACCATCATGCCGATTTCCTTGCGCCCGGCCGACTCCATGAGCTCCCGCTTGGCTGCATCGCGGACGTCGGCCGCTTGGGCCCGCAAAACCTCGGCCAGAGGCGTGCCCCGGTCCACAGCCACCACCAGACCGTCCACAAAGCGGACTACCGCCGGCACCTCGGTCCTTGCGGAGAAAGCCTGCAACGCTTCAGTGAAGGGTTTGCCGGATCGTGCGTCGGCCAACACCTCAGCGAACTCCTTGGCGAGTTCCCCGTTGGACGTCCTGCAGATCCTTTCCATCGCATTGAGTGCGCTTTCACCCGCCGCCACTGCAAGTGCCAACAGCTCGGCAACACCCGGGAACTCCGCCAAAAACGCCGCCTCGCGCCTCTTGATCCTCAGGTCCAGGACAAAGCTCCGCAGCAAATACCCGCCCGCAGCACTGCCCGCAACGGCAATCAGCGCTGCAAGGGGGAGGAACCTTCCGGAAACCGCACTCGCCAAGACCCCGAGCACCGCAAGCAGGACTCCGCCGGCCGCCCACAGCAATTGCTCGGCCCTGAAGTCGACCACTGACTTCGCGGCACCTGCCCGGGCCAGCTTGCGTGCAAGGGCGGTCCCGCCGGGATCGAAACGAGCCAGCAAGCCGAGCCCCTCGCGAACCACCGGCCGCAGGATGCGCTCCAAAGGGCCAAAGGGTGCAACATCCCGGCCGACCGGGCGAAGGAGACGGGAGTGGAGGTTATGGGCCCTTAGTTGCGGCTCCACCCTGTCCTGGAAAGTTGGCTTCCGCATGAAAGGTAACCTCACCATGACAAGCCAGGATCCTGCCCCCAACAGCAAGCCAAGAGCGACCGCTGGACCCAAAGCGGCCGTCATCGAAGCACCCTGACATCTTCGGGCAAGGCACCGATCCGTAGCATGAGTGAGTAACAGGCCACCGACACTGCCAGTCCGCCCAGAAGCACTCCGGCTCCGGTGCCGGAGTTGTACGCCGCCATTGCTTCCGGCCTCCCGGCCATCACCACCAGCACGATCCAAGGAGCCGCCACGGCGAGCCTTGCTCCGTTCACGGTCCACGACTGCCTGGCTTCAAGCTCACCCCGGGTCCGGCTGCTTTCGCGCAAGAAAGCAGCAAGGGTGCCCAGCATATGGCCCAGATCCGAGCCACCGACTTCCCGTGTCATCCGCAGTGCTTCGACAATCCTGTCCGCAACCGGATCCGCAAGCCGCTCCTTGAGCTTGTCCAACGCAGGTTCAAAGTGTCCGCCCGACCTGTAATCTGCGGCGAAATCAACAAACAGGTGCCGTAGTTCTTCGGGCCCCTTGTAGCCGAGTTGAACCAAGGCGTCGGGCAAGGACAGACCTGCCCGGATGCCGGAACGCAGGTGGTCTACGACGTCGGGCCAAACCTGCCGCAGGCTGGATCGCCGCCTCTTGGCCCGTCTCCGAACCACCGCAACGGGTAGCCATGCGCCAAAACATCCGAAGCATGCAGCAACAGCGGGCGAGCCGGTCCCTGCGAAGAACAGGAGCATGACCACCAAGCCCAACCCTGCGCAGCTGATGATGAGGCCTGCTCCCGAAACCTTCTCAATCCCCGCAGACAGCAGCAGGAGTTCCAATCGACCCGGCCCCTTGGGGGCGGCTACTCCGGTTCCGGGGACGGACCACGCCGACCACCACATCAGGAAGACTCCCACCCCGCATGACAGCCCCAGCAACGCCGCCATCAGTTCAGTTCCAGCAGTTCGGCAACATCGAAGCCTGCTCTCGCGAACTTTTCCGGCGCGGGCATGGAGGTCCCCCTGGGGCGCAACCGTCCCTCGCTCATCTGGAAAACCGGCGAAGATTCAATCACGCCGTTCTCAACCCGCCGGCCCAGAGACAAAATCTCGGTCACTTGCCTGCGTCCCGTAGTGTGGCGGCTGCAATGAACCACAAGGTCAATGCAGGAGGCGACCGTAGGAACAACGAACGCGCTGGAGATGTTCGATCCCGCAAGGAGTGGCAAGGTACAGATTTTCGTCACCGCATCGTGCGCCGAATTGGCATGGACGGTGCACATTCCGGGAAGGCCGGAATTCAGGGCTATCAACATGTCCAGGCTTTCGGCCTCCCTGACTTCGCCCACCACCAGGCGTTCGGGACGCATCCGCAGGGCCTCCTTGACCAACTTCCGCATGGGAATTTCCCCCTCCCCTTCCAAGTTCGCCTGCCGGCACTGGAGGGCGACGACATCCCGAAGGGGGAGTTGCAGTTCAAAGATCTCCTCCACCGTGATCACCCGCTCACGGGGACCGATTCCGGAGGCCAGGCAATTGAGCATCGTCGTCTTTCCCGCCTGGGTGGCCCCTGAGACGAGGATGTTGAGTCCGCTCGCTACAGCTGCTCCGAGGAACTTGGCCGCTTGGGAATTAAGGCTGCCCAGTTCCACGAGGTGTTCGAGCCTGCGCGCCTTCGCAATGAATTTCCGGATATTCACTGCCCAGTGCTTCCTGGTGACGTCGGGGATGACCACGTGCAGCCGCGAGCCGTCGGGAAGGGCGGCATCAACAAAAGGCGAGGACACGTCCAGCCTGCGCCCGGAGGTTTTGAGCATCCGCTCCACAAGATCGCGGACCTGCTGCCCGGTCAGGCTTACATCAGTGAGTTCGGATTCCCCGTTGCGTGCAACGAAGACCTCGTGTGGAGCGTTGATCCAGATCTCCTCGACGCCGGGGTCGTCCAGCAGTGGTTGGAGCGGCCCGAATCCTGCCACGGCATCGAAAATGTGGCGGCGTGCCACGTCCACAGGACCCATATGGGGCAACGGGGCCAGAAGCGATCTTTGGCCATAGTCATTGATGGCCGCATCAACGAGCAGCCGCACTTCTCCGGCTTCCTCGAAAGGATCCAGCCCCTGCCGCCGGACGAGCTCGCGGACCTCACCTTCAATAATGCGCAGCGCATCCATGGAACCCCCATCAACCAGGAACGTATAAACGAGAGGCGTATCTCGAGATATTTACGCTAGGGCAGCGGTGGACCGGCTCAAAAGGGGCGTGGTGGAGCTTGTGGATAAGTGGGTGCGGCCGTCCCATGTGCAGCATCAGTCCCACTAGTCACTCCAGTTTCCCGAGTGTTAGGGTAATGCCCGATAGGAGCTGGCCTTTGGTCCCTTATGCAGGCGCCCGCCCCGGAGCCTGTTGGCAAAGCCACTACTTGCCGCGGAACCGCGGTACAGGCCGGAAAAATGGATATGACGAGTAACTCAGTACGCTCTTTTCCACGCAGGTCTCTGGCCAGGACCGGGATAGGCCTCGCTCTGGCCATCGTGGCCGGGACCTTCCTCGTGGGCCCCGTGGAGGCAGTTGAGCCAGGCCCCCGGCCTGCTCCCCCCTCGCAGACCACGGAGTCGGCCGCAGTCAATCGGGAGTATCCGCCCATCGGACCAGGCAGCCCTGAGCAAGCCGCGCCTCGACCGGGAGCAAGCATCGGCGGAGAACCGGCGGCTGCCACCGCCGTCGAACCTTCTGCCGCTGAAGCCCCGGACTCTGCCGCCAGCGGCAAGCGGGACGCGAGGACGCAGGCAGTAAACCCGGGCCAGCCCGGCGGCCCTGTGGACCCTGAAGCCATGAAAGCGGCCATGCGGGCAGCCATTCCCGCCGGAGGCGCGGAGATGGGCCAGCGATCGCCCCGCGTGGCAGCGGCAAAGGAACAGGGCAGCACGTCAACCCCCTCGGGGTCACGGGGAGTCGGCAGCATCGTCCCCATGGCTCCGGATCCCGGACATTGGCGTCCAACGATCGGAGTGCAAGGCCAGGACGTCAGCGCCCACCAAGGCAACGTCAACTGGCAGAGCCAATGGAACATGGGTTCCCGCTGGGCTTACGTCAAAGCTTCAGAAGGCAACTACTACCTCAACGAGAATTACGCACAGCAATACAACGGCTCCCGCAACGTCGGCATGGTCCGGGGCGCCTACCACTTCGCGATCCCCAACTGGTCCTCCGGCGCTGACCAGGCCAGGTACTTCGTGGCGAACGGTGGCGGGTGGACCGCCGACGGTTACACGCTTCCGCCGGTACTGGACATCGAGTACAACCCCTACGCTGGCCGGACCATCAACGGCTTTTACTTCGGCAACACCTGCTATGACATGTCCAAGGCCCAACTCGGACAGTGGGCAGCGGATTTCGGCAACACGGTGAAGGCACTGACAGGACGTTTTCCGGTCATCTACAGCACCACGGACTGGTGGAATACGTGCGTTGGCAATTCCACCTTCGGCAGCTACCCGCTGTGGATTGCCTCCTACTGGTCCAACCCCACCAACTCGCCCGGTTCCATGCCGCTGAGCTGGGGCAATTACACGATGTGGCAATACAGCAGCACCGGGCCTTTCGAGGGCGACTCCAACATCTTCAACGGCAGCTACGATCAACTGCGGACTTTCGCCCGAGGTGTCTCCTACCCGTCCAACCCCGCCATCAAGTCCGGCGCGGACATCCTGACCACAAACGCCTCAGGAAGGCTTGACGCATTCAGGGCAAGCGGTACGGGCAGGATCACCGGCCCGTACACCATTGGGTCGGGATGGTCGGATGCAACAGCCGTATACGTCGTGGACTGGGACCAGGATGGCGTCCAGGACATCTTGTCCCAATGGTCCGACGGGACGTTGAAGGTCTTCCGCGGAGCCCCGGGCGGCGGCTTCTATGGAGCAGTCCAGGTGGGCTCAGGGTGGGAGGAAATGTCACTCACGGTGGGCTGGTGGAACCTGAAGGACCCCTATCCCGGAGTCATCGGCCAAGACTATCTGGGCAACCTCTACCGCTACTCGAACACCCGGGGCGGCGCGCTTGGCAACGGAACGCTGATCGGCACAGGCTTCAGGGGACACCAACTCAACCAGCTTGATTTCGACGGCGACGGCAGCCAGGACATGGTCACCCGTACTGCCGATGGCGCCCTCCGGCTATACCGATCCAACGGAGTCGGCGGCTTCCTCAATGAAACGACAAGGGTCGTCGGAAGCGGCTGGTCCGGGATGAGTGCCGTCAGCTCCGCCACCAACTTCAGCGGTTCGGGTTCCCAGGGCCTGCATGCACGTGCCGGCAATGGAGACCTCTATTACTACCCCGTGTCGTCCGGAACGTGGGGCACCCGCAGTCTCATCGGCCTGGGCTGGAACGATGCGAGCCTCATCAGCGGGGCTGCATTGGACGTTGATACAACCCAGGGCCTCGACGAAGAAGACGTGCTGGCCGTAAGGCCGGACGCCAACCTCTACCGGTACCAAGGAACCGGCTCCACGGCGCTGTCGCCCCAAGACCTTATAGGGACGGGATGGAGCGGCCTCAAAGCCGGCTTCGTCACCGACTGGAACAAGGACGGGGCATTGGACATCGTAGCGCAGTGGTCCGACGGTCGTTTGACTGTCTATCCGGGACGAAACGGGAGTGGTTTCGGTGACCCGATCTCCCTCGGCAGCAACTGGAAGAACTGGACGTTGACCGTCGGTAGTTGGAAGAAGGCCGATCCCTACCCGGGCATCGTCGGCTACGACGCGACCGGTCGCCTCCACTACTTCAGGAACCCGGGCGGGAAGACTGTGTCCACGGGCGTTTCCATCGGCATCGGCTGGTCAGGCCTGGATATCGCACAGCTGGATTTCGACAAGGACTCCAACGCGGATCTCCTGGCCAAGACCCCAAGCGGGGACCTTAAGCTGTACCGGAGCAACGGCGCCGGTGCCTTCGTCACCGAAGCTCCGCGAGTCGTGGGGACGGGCTGGGACATCATCTCCAGCTACAGCGGGGTCCGCAGCTTTGCCGGCGCCGGTTCAACCGGAATCATCGCCCGCACCACCGACGGCGAACTGCGGTACTACCCCGTCGGAGCCAAAGGTTCCTGGGGAACACCCAGCAGAATCGGCACCGGCTGGAATGGCCTGACGATCTTCTCCGCTGCGGCCAGGTAACACCGCCGCTGCGTGCAGGCCCGTCCCGGGATTAGCTCCAGGGACGGGCCTTTCGCCTTTTAAAGCGGGTCCATCCAAGGGCCCGGTATTAATCTCCTTTCAACCGCCAAATTTCCGGTATTGCGTGGTCTAATAAAGGTGGTCTCACGTTTTGGCTGTTCAGTGCATTCGGGAAACGGGCTTTGTTTGGGGGCAAACGAAGATCATCCCGCAGCGCGCAATCAAGGAGTGATTTTTATGGCGTTTAGGATAGGAACTGCCAGCGCTGACATAACGCCGTCCCTGAGCACCAATCCGTACATGGCGGGATACGGGACAACGGACGGCGGACGGGAAGCCACCAGCAGCTCCCCTTTCGAACCCCTGTACGCACGGGCCATCCTCATCTGGGAAGACACGCACCCGCACATCATCATCAGCCTGGATGTCCTGGCGCTGCCGCGGGCCATGCACCAGCGGATCAGGACCAGGATCCTTGCATTGGCCGACTGGTCCAGCAGCGACATCCTGATCCAGGCCACGCATACCCACAACGGTCCCGCGCTGATTGATACCCTGCACCCCTACATGGCTTACGGGTTGTCGGACCTTGGCTTGGTGCGTTCCTACAGCGACGACCTTGAGGACACCATCGTGGACCTCGCGCAGGAGGCCCTGGACGCCGATGAAACGCCAGTGACCTTCGACTACAAGGTCTCCACGCAGAATTTCTCCGCCAACCGCGTGGGCCTCCCCTACACCGAAACGGCAGTGCCGGTCCTCGTCGCCCGGCGTGGGAACGGCACCCCGGCCGCAGTCATTTTCAGCTATGGCTGCCACCCGATCAGCGCCGGCCTGCGTACCCTTTTCGACGGAGATTTTGCAGCGGGAGCCTGCAACTACATCGAGAACCGCAACCCCAACTGCTTCGCCATGTTTATCCAGGGGCCGGCCGGGGACCAGGATCCCGGCGGTGTCCGCAGCTGGGAACTGCGGGACCAGCACGGCGACGCTTTGGGCGCTACCGTCAACTCCGCGATGCAATCGGCAGGCCGGGCCCTCAGCGGTCCCATGGTGACCAGATATCAGGAGGTCCAGCTGCCGCTGGACATCACCGCGACGGCGGGAAACCTGGCAGCGGTCCGGGCCGCCTACGTGGCACGCCTGGGAAATCCGAACGGGCAGCCCCAGTGGTATCAGCGCCACGCGCAGGTGATGATCGGCCGCATCGACAGCAACAGCTACAAGACGGCGGTCCCGTCTCCGTTCCAAGTGTGGAAGTTCAACGGTAGCCCGCAGCTGAAGATCGCCATGATCGGCGGCGAACTGGTCAGCGGCTACGCGGCCTATTTCCGAAGCCGGAACGGCGGTACCAACGGAATCATCGTAGGCGGCTATGCCAACGAGTCCTGCTGCTACATCCCCAGCAATGAATTCTTTCCGCCCTTTATGCCCTTGGGCAGCTACGAGGGAGGGTGGGAACCCGACTTTCCTGGAATTGCCGGCGGCTCCATGACCGTTTACGGTCATCTGGCCCATTTCAAGGCAGGAGCCAACGGGGTGGAAACCACCCTCATCAATGCAATGAATTCATTACTGGCCTGAATTCCGGGCAGCCTAAAAGGGCGCGAACCTCGAAAGGGGTCCGCGCCCTTTTTGCGCTGACTGGAATTACCTCTATTTAGCTCCGGCAGCTTTTAGCCACTTGGTAAAGACGGCAGCCTGCGGCGCCAAAGGAGCCAAGGCCAGGGCACCTTTCACTACCGGAACGCCGTAGGCGGCCAGTGCCGCATTGAGGCTGCGTGGGTCAGTTCGGGTGCACGCCCGGATGATCCGGAGGCACAACTCTGACTGTTGTCCGGCGGGAGCCCCAGCCGCCACAGCGACGTTGACTGCCGCGGTTTCCTCCGCCGTCAGGACATGGGCCCCAGCACCGACGTAAGCCACCACGCAATCAGTTATGCGCAGGTAACGGGTAGACGCCCACACCTCTTCCAAGCTGGAGAACTTGCCGATCAGGCTTCCGTCAGCGGCCGTGCACGTGAACTGGTACCTCACCAGCGGTTCCGGTCTCTCCTTGGCAACTTTGTCATCACCTGCCACGACAGGTGCCATGTCAAGGGCGGAGGTTTGGGACGAATCAATTTTGGTTCCTGAGCAACCGGCCAAAGCAATCGTTGCAACGCCGAGCTGAAGAACACTGCGCCTGCGCATGTCCACCGAGGGATCCCCACTTCATTCGGATGCTCCCCAGCTCCGCATGCATTG